>JALEVQ010000055.1 GCA_022788205.1 Robinsoniella sp.
TATGTTGCACCGATTAAAAGTACCAGAAGAGCGGCGCAAACACCGACGGACATAGAAACTCTGGCTCCGTACATGACGCGGACCATGATGTCACGACCATACATGTCTGTTCCAAACACATGAGGGAAGACACTCTCACCAGCTGCCTTTCGCTCAAGCTCTGCCTTGGAATACCCGAACAGATGCTGTTTGATGCCGAGTTCTTTGCGCAGTGCATCCTCATCGATCGGCTCTGTACTCTGAGAGGAAGTACTGGAGCTGGAATTTACTTTTGCCTGTGCGCGGATCTTTGCCTTGTCGACGGAACTTAAGGTTTTTCCCTCTGCAGCAGCTTCTGCTTCCGCCTGCGCGATCAGCTCATCCACGCTTAAGCTGGTGCTCTGTGTTCTGGCTTCAATTTCAGCCTGAAGTTTATTCTGATCTTCGAGTGTATAGTGGAATGGATGCAGATTTTCTGCACCGGCATTAAACTGGTCATATCCGTAAGGGACAAGAAGAGGTCCCACAAATGCGAACAGGAACAAAAATATGATAACACCGAGAGCGATCATGGCAACTACGTTTTTTCTGAGGCGGCGCCACGCATCTTTCCAGTAGGAGACACTTTTTCGATCCTGTATAAAGTCGTCTTTTTCGTCTTTTGTCGCCGCCTCAAAGTCTTCATTGCTCAGAGTGTTCCAGTCAAGCATGGATTCCACATCTGGCTGCAAGGAGACAGGGCAACGCTTCATTTTTTTCTCTGACACGATCAGTCACCTCCCTTAGTCAAACTGATTCTCGGATCCGCAATTTTATACAGAATATCAACCACCATATTCATGAGGATGATAAAACTTGCAAGAAAGATCGTAGTACCCATGATAACAGGGTAATCTCTGTTCTGGATCGACTGAACAAAGTAACGTCCCAGTCCAGGAATCGAGAATACACTTTCCACAACAAAACCGCCGCAGAGTGTGAATGCAACCTGCGGTCCAAGGTAGGTGATAACCGGGATCAGGGCATTTCTGAGTGCGTGTTTGAAGATAATCTTGTTGTTTTTCAGACCTTTCGCCCTTGCAGTCTTGATGTATTCCTGGTTTAAGGCATCAAGCATGGCAGAACGCGTCTGTCTCGCAGTGTAGCACATCGGATAGAAGCCCAATGCGAAACATGGGAGGACGTAAGAACGCCATCCAAGCGAAGCGTCAAAGATCGTTGGAAACAATTTGAGACTGGCGATTCCACCGGCAAAAATAACCAGAAGCACAGATGCGACAACGAAACTTGGCATGGAGATTCCGAGAGTACAGACGACTCTCAAAATACTATCTGTTAGTTTTCCTCTTTTAAAGGCGGCAAGACAGCCTAGAGGCACACCTACTAAAACAGCCCACAGAAGGGCGAGCGCTCCGACCTTTGCGGAGACAGGAAACATTTCCTTAATAATACTGGTGACAGCGCGGTCTTTCTGCATCTTCAGAGATACGCCAAAGTCACCGTGAAGAATATTGTTCAGATATTTTCCCAGCTGAACAATGACTGGCTGGTCCAGTCCGTACTTTGCATTCAATGCATCCAGCGTCGCCTGTGATGGTGTTTTCTCACTCAGCCACGGGCTTCCGGGAACTGCATTCATCAGCAGGAATGTCAGACATGTCACAAGGAAGATTGTAACGACTGCCATCCCCAGTCTTTTCAAGACATACTTACCCATTACCTCACATCCTATTGTAGTTTTTTCTTTTCTGCATGCCTTTGAAGAACACATCACAGATCTTCATGAAGTGCAGAAAAACATGAAGCATTTGCCGGGGAGAAGTACATAAAACGAAGGATTGTTTCACAGAACATTCTATATGATGTGTATTTGCTACAAAGACATATGTGTTTAACATCTTTACATTTTAAAACATTACAATAAGAATGTCAATGCGGAAATGGGAACAACAGTGTTGAAAGGTAAATTTGACTTATAGCCTGCCAAAATTATGATAATATATTTTTGCACAATTCTCTCTGCTTTTTGACGAGTTATCCACATCGCCTGCTTGCAGAAATCCCTATGACAAAAATTTTGTTCATTTTTTTTAATTTCCCTCTTGGCAGGCATCACCTTCTTTGCTACAATTAACTCAGTTGATAACTGAGTTATTCAACTGTGCTGGTATATCTTCTGTTTCTGTTAGTTGCAGTCCAAAGC
>JALEVQ010000105.1 GCA_022788205.1 Robinsoniella sp.
TGAAGGATTGAGAATATTAGAAGTAGCATAGAAACTATGGATAAGAACCGTAGGAACTACGGGGATAGCTTGGTAAATATCTTTTCAGTAGAAAGGAGTTCCCAAGAATCTCGTGGCTTTAGCCATGAGAGGTTCAAAGGATGTATGATAAGATTGAAGATGCAGAAAATCTGCTGACCGCCGCCAGAGCAAAGAAGATGGCAATCGAAGCGGAAAAGCTCACCGGCGATAATATTTACAAAGTTCTGATTTACTTTGATAAGCTGTACGCCACCATGAGTGAGCAGGAAAAGCGGCAATTGATGGAGGCACTGATGTGTGTAAGAAAACATATCTGTGTAAATGGAAAACGTGCGAAAAAATTGAGTTAGTGGATTGGATGTCATACGGATTTTGTCATAGAAAATGGAGATGCTAATTTTGGAAAAATATTTTGAAATCAACAAGTATGGACACAATATTCGGTGTAAGCTGTATTATTGCAAAGGTGTAACTATTAAAAAAATAGTTTTGTTCGGTCATGGATTTGCGGGACATAAAGACAATGGAGCAGCACAGAAGTTTGCCGATCGTGTATTGACGAAGTATAAAGGAATTGCAGTTCTGATCTACAATCTGCCTTGTCATGGCGATGATGTGAAGAAGAAAATGGTTCTGCAAGATTGCATGATGTACATGAGCATCGTACTTGATTATATCAAAACAGAGTTCAACACAGATAAAATTTATTCATATGCAACAAGCTTTGGGGGATATCTTGTTCTGAAATACATTAGAGAGTACGGAAATCCTTTTGTAAAAATTGCATTACGCTGTCCCGCAGTGAACATGGCAGATGTTCTGACAAAATCGATCATGAAAAATGACGAGCTTGATATGATACGCAGAGGGAAAAATGTGCAGGTAGGCTTCGACCGAAAAATTGAAGTCAACAATCAGTTTCTGATAGATCTTGAGGAAGGAGATATCCGAAAGTCAGACTATATTGACTTTGCTGAAGACATTCTGATATTGCATGGAACGAAGGATGAGGTCGTCTCTTTTGACGCGGGAAAACAATTCGCAGACGACAATCTCATAGAGTTTATTCCCGTGGAGAATGCCGATCATAGATTTCAGAATCCGGCTTGTATGGAAATTGCAACGAAGGCTGTATTGGAGTTCTTCGGATTTTGAACGATATAAACACCTAAAGTTCTGGATGAGAATATTGATTTCTGCATTTCAAAAAAGTCGAAGCAACCCTTCGTATCTATTAAGGTGTTGCTTCGGCTTTTTTACTGTCTCGCCTTATATTCTTCGCCCCAATTCCAGAGCGCATCTAGTACCGGCTTTAGGCTGTATCCCAATTCCGTCAATGTATATTCGACACGGGGCGGCACTTCTGCATAGACCTTACGGCTTACCAAGCCGCTCGCCTCCATATCTCGAAGCTGGCTCGTTAGGACTTTTTGTGAAACATGACCGATGGACTTTTTCAATTCCCCGAAACGCTTGGTTCCGGGCATCAGGTCTCGAAGAATCAGAACCTTCCACTTGTCACCGATCAGCATGAGCGTGGTTTCCACCGGGCAGGCAGGTAAATCTTTTGAAGGCGTTGCTTCAATTGTGTTGATGTCTTCCATGGTATCATCCTCCAATAGTTTCCTTTTGGTAACTACGGCACAATATTGTGCTTACTTTACGAATTGGCTCTACGGCGTTATTATAATACCAGCGAAAGGAAAAAGCAACCTTTCCGAAACAAAAACACGTTCTGGAGGTAATTATCATGAAAAAAGTCGTTGAATTCTTGCAGGAAAACCCTGTCCAGTATCTTGCCACCGTTGGTCGTGACGGAAAGGCTAAGTGCCGTCCTTTTATGTTCTGCTTTGAGCAGGACGGCAAGCTCTGGTTCTGCACCAACAATCAGAAGGACGTCTATCAGGATATGCAGACCAACCCCTATGTGGAAATTTCTGTGTCCAGTCCCAGCTATGCCTGGATTCGCCTGCATGGAAAGGCAGTGTTCGAGAACAACATGGCAGTCAAGGAGGGCTGCATGAATAACCCTATCGTCAAGGGGCAGTACCAGACCGCCGACAATCCTATCTTTGAGGTGTTCTATCTGGAAGGTCCGCATGGTGTGATTGCCGACTTCTCCGGCAATCCTCCCTATGAGTTTTAATCAGAACCATTCTCAAAAAAGGGCAAAGACCAAAAACGGCTTTGCCCTTTCGTACTTCTCTTTATAAACGAGTCTACATTTTTGATAATGCTGCCTCATCTGCAATGATCGTCACATCTGGGTGAAGCTGTAGGATAGAACCCGGAACCTTCGGTGTAATCGGTCCGCAGACGACTTCTCTCAGAGCCTCTCCCTTATCTTCTCCGCTCACGACAACAACAATCTTCTTCGCCATCATAATATTTCTGATTCCCATGGTCAGTGCCTGGCGCGGCACATCTTCTTCGGAATCAAAAAAACGTTTGTTGGCATCAATGGTGCTTGGGGTCAGATCTACGCAGTGTGTATTTCTTGGAAAGGCATCGGAAGGCTCGTTGAATCCGATGTGCCCGTTGTGTCCCAGACCCAGAAGCTGTAAATCTACACCTCCAACCTCTTCGATCAGCCTATCATAATCTTTGCAGAATCTCTCGACATCTGATGTAAGTCCGTCCGGAACGAAGGTACGGGATTTGTCAATATTAATATGATCAAAGAAATTTGTGTTCATAAAGTAACGGTAGCTCTGTTCGTGTTCCGGGCTTAATCCGCGATATTCGTCTAGATTGACGCTGGATACTTTTGAAAAATCCAAATCTCCTGTTTGATACCAGTCGATTAATTGTTTATAGGTTCCCAGCGGTGAGGAACCGGTTGCCAGACCAAGTACACAGTCAGGCTTCATTATCACCTGTGCGGAAATAATGTTCGCAGCTTTTCTGCTCATATCTGTATAATTTTTCGTTTTGTAAATAACCATATCTACATACCTTTTCCTTTCGTTTTTTATTTGCCCATAGTATGGGGCAATTTATTTTTGGGTATTTATAAGTATAGTGGTTGGACCTGTAAATTCAATAGAAAAAGCCATAATGGAATATACTTTCAAAGTTGGAAAGAAAGAACAAAGTCTTGTGAAAAAGTGCTAACTGAAAGATATGAAAAGATGCTGAAAAGATGGACATGTTTGAAAAGAATGAAAGAACTTTCAAAACATAGCAATGATATTGAAAATATAATCAGTGCTGTTATAATTAGGCTCATCAAAAGGAGGAAAACACAAATGATACAGAAAAAAGTAGAGAACCTGCAGGGAAAACTGGTTGTATCCTGCCAGGCATTACCCGATGAACCACTGCATTCCTCGTTCATTATGGGAAGAATGGCACTGGCGGCAAAGATGGGAGGAGCTGTCGGCATCCGCGCTAACACGAAGGAGGATATCGCAGAGATTCAGGCTCAGGTTGATCTTCCGGTGATTGGAATCGTGAAAAGAGATTATGAGGATAGCAAGGTCTATATCACGCCAACCATGAAGGAAGTGGATGAGCTGATGGAAGTAAAACCGGAGATTATCGCAGTCGATGCCACAGGCCGGCTGCGTCCGGGCAATGTGACACTGGATGATTTCTTTAGGCAGATCAAGGAGAAATATCCGGATCAGCTTCTGATGGCGGATTGTTCCACGGTGGAGGAAGCTCTCCATGCAGATGAGCTTGGCTTTGACTTTATTGGAACGACAATGGTCGGCTACACGGAGCAGAGCAAGGGGGATAAAATCGAAGCAAACGATTTTGAAATCCTGAGAAAGATCATCGCCGGAGTAAAGAACCGGGTGATCGCAGAAGGCAACATTAACACACCGGAGAAAGCAAGACGGGTGGTTGAACTGGGTGCATTCAGTGTTGTGGTAGGCTCCATTATTACAAGACCGCAGCTGATTACCAAATCATTTGCAGAAGCACTCAACGAGTAAGGACATTATAAATTTAGGCATAAAACAACGATCAATTATTTTTAAGAAGAAAAGGAGAAGTACGATGAGAAATCTTGAGAAGTACAAAGGAGTAATCCCGGCATTTTATGCATGCTATGACAGCGAAGGCAACGTTAGTCCGCAGGGTGTACAGGCGCTTACGAAGTATTTTGTAGAAAAGGGAGTAAAGGGAGTCTATGTAAATGGATCTTCAGGAGAGTGCATTTACCAGAGTGTGGAGGACAAAAAAATCATTCTGGAAAATGTCATGAAGGCAGCAGAAGGGAAACTTACCGTAATCGCCCATGTGGCATGCAACAACACAAAAGACAGTATGGAGCTTGCGAGCCATGCACAGAGTCTTGGGGTAGATGCGATCGCTGCAATTCCTCCGATTTATTTCCGCCTGCCGGAGCATGCCATTGCACAGTATTGGAATGACATCAGCTCTGCTGCCCCGAATACAGATTTTGTAATCTATAACATTCCGCAGCTTGCGGGAGTTGCCCTTACGATGAATCTGTTTGCTGAGATGAGAAAGAATCCGAGAGTGATCGGTGTGAAGAATTCCTCTATGCCGGTGCAGGATATTCAGATGTTTAAAGCAGAGGCAGGGGAGGACTATGTGATCTTCAACGGACCGGACGAGCAGTTCATCAGCGGACGCGTGATCGGAGCTGAGGGTGCGATTGGCGGAACCTACGGTGTGATGCCTGAGCTCTTCCTGAAAATGGATGAATATGTGAGGGCAAATGAACTGGAAAAAGCAAGAGAAGTCCAGTATGCGGTGGATGCGATCATCTACAAAATGTGTTCTGCACATGGAAATATGTACGCGGTGATTAAGGCAATCCTTAAAATCAATGAGAACCTGGAACTTGGCGGAGTAAGAAAACCATTGCCTTCCTTAGTTGATGCTGATATGGCGATTGTAGAAGTAGCAGCTAAAATGATTCGCGATGCCAAAGAGAAGTATTTGGGATAGTGGAAGAGAGAGCAGGTGGATAGAGGTATGCAGGGATTTACAATCGTTGATTTAGTTATCTTGATTGTGTATCTGGCGGCAGTATTGTTTGCCGGTCTTTATTTCGCAAAGAAAGATATGAAGGGAAAAGAATATTTTAAGGGAGACGGAACGGTACCGTGGTGGGTAACATCCGTATCCATATTTGCCACGTTATTAAGTCCGATTTCATTTTTGTCACTGGCAGGAAATTCCTATGCAGGAACGTGGATCATGTGGTTTGCACAGCTCGGTATGCTCTTGGCGATTCCGCTTACGATTAAGTTCTTCCTTCCGATTTACAGTAAGCTGGATATTGATACAGCCTACCATTATCTGGAGCTAAGATTCGGAAGCAAAGGACTTCGTGTGCTGGGCGCAGTGATGTTCATTATCTACCAGGTAGGACGTATGTCTATCATCATGTATCTGCCTTGTATGGTATTGGGAAGTCTGACCGGGATCAGCGTAAATGTGCTCATTATCATTATGGGTGTGATTGCCATTATTTACTCTTACACAGGAGGATTGAAATCGGTACTTTGGACAGACTTTATCCAGGGCTCCGTGCTGCTGATCGGTGTTACCTTCGCTTTGCTATTCCTGCTGTCACACCTTGACGGAGGAATCGGCGCAATCTTTACAGCATTTGCAGAAGAGCACAAGTTTCTGGCGGCTGATCAGCCGATCTTTGATGCAAATATCTTCAGAGACAGCGTATTTATCATGATCGTAGGTGCAGGATTTAACACCATGGGTTCTTATGTATCCAGCCAGGATATTGTACAGCGTTTTACTACGACGACCGACACGAAGAAGTTGAATAAAATGATGCTGACCAATGGAGCCCTTTCCATCTTCATCGCCACCGTGTTTTATCTGATTGGCACAGGACTCTATGTATTCTATCAGCAGAATACATTGCCGCCGGCAGCAGCGCAGGATCAGATTTTTGCATCCTACATTGCATTTGAGCTTCCGGTAGGTATCACAGGACTTCTCTTGGCAGCGATTTATGCGGCATCACAGTCCACGTTGTCTACAGGTCTCAATTCTGTAGCTGCAAGCTGGACACTGGATATTCAGGCACGTCTGAGCAAAAAAGAGTTAAGTTTTGAGAAACAGACAAAGATTGGACAGTATGTATCTCTGGTCGTAGGTGTCTTCGCCATTGTGATCTCAATGGTGCTTGCAAACGGCGGAGTAAAATCTGCATACGAGTGGTTCAACGGATTTATGGGACTGGTACTTGGTATCCTGATCGGAACATTCATCCTCGGAGCGTTTACAAAGGTGGCAAACACATTTGGAACTACACTGGCATTTATCGCAGCGTCAGCGGTCATGATTTACATTAAGTACGGTGTACCGGCAGGAACGGTATCCATCTGGTCCTACTCCGTGATCTCCATCGCAGTATCTCTGGTCGTAGGCATCCCGGCAAGCATGATCTGGAGAAAGATAAAAGGAGATACATCCGTACCGGCACCAAACACAACGATTTATAAGAATTAATGTGGAGGGAAATGCAGTATGATATTCGGGAATGTGAAGAATTTGGATGAATATCCGTTTTTGGAAGAGCAGATAAGAGAATGTTTTACATATGCAAAAGAGCATGTACTTGTAGAATATGAGAAGGGAAGCCATGAGATTGACGGCGAGAGACTGTTCGTAAATATTGTAGAATATGAGACCGTAAAAGCAGAAGAACGCTTTTGGGAGGCACACAGGAATTATCTGGATATTCATCTGATGCTGGATGGCACAGAGCAGATCGACTTAAATTTTATTCAGAACATGGAGCTTAAGGAATTTGTGCCGAAGGATGATTTTCTCCCGATGGATGGAGAAAAGAACAGCTCTGTAATTTTAAGGAATGGTGATTTCCTGATCTGCTATCCAAGTGACGGACACCGCACGGCAGTTGCAGCAGGGGAATCCCAGAAGATTAAAAAAGCTATTTTTAAAGTGCGTATCTCCTGACAATGAGTCATGGAATCTTTTGGGGACGGAGATTGCGGAAAATATCGTATTATATTATAATGAAGGAAAGATACCTGCATTGAAGGAGACGGATGATCGGGAGCAGGCAGGACGATTCCTCGCCAGATTGAGGAGGCAAAGCAGTAGGTGATGAAAAAATACGTTAGCATAGACATAGGTGGAACAGCGATAAAGTATGGGTTACTATCTGAGAAAGGCGAGATCATAAACCGGGGTGAGAGAAAAACGGAAAGTTACAAGGGCGGTCCGTCAATCCTGAAAAAAGCAGTGGAAATCACGGAAAATTTTTTCAAGACGGAAGAAATCAGTGGAATCTGTATCTCGACAGCCGGAATGCTCGATACCAGAAAAGGAGAAATCGTTCATGCGGCTCCTCTGATTCCGAATTACACGGGTATCAATTTCAAGAAGACACTGGAAGAGAAGTTCAAAGTTCCATGTGAGGTGGAAAATGATGTGAACTGTGCCGGCCTTGCGGACTATGTGTCGGGAGCGGCGACTGGCAGCAAGGTATCGCTGATGCTGACCATTGGAACCGGTATCGGGGGAAGCCTGATTCTGGACGGAAAGGTATTTCATGGATTCAGCGGCAGCGCTTGTGAAGTGGGATATATGCATATGTTGGGAAGTGATTTCCAGACGCTGGGAGCGGCGAGTATTCTCACGAGAAAGGTAGCAGAGTGGAAGAATGAGCGGGCAGAGATTTGGAACGGCTATCACATCTTCGAGGAAGCCAAAAAGGGAGACGAACTCTGCATTCGTGCCATTGACGAGATGTGTGATGTTCTGGGGCTTGGGATCGCTAATATCTGTTATGTGATCAATCCTGAGGTAGTGGTGCTTGGCGGTGGTATTATGGCACAGGAGGAGTTCCTGAAGAAGCGGATGGAAAGAGCGGTGAACAAATACCTGATTCCGAGCATCGCTTCCCATACCAGAATTGCATTTGCAAAGCACAGAAATGATGCGGGAATGCTGGGAGCGTTCTACCATTTCTTCCAGTGTCGTGAAATGAGGTAATGCTGTATACTGGATGTCAGAAGATAAGGAATGGTGAAGCATGGAGTATTATGTTAAATCGGTAGTGCCGATGATAGAATCAAATTACGACAATTTCACAACGGTGGAAAAGAACATTGCTGATTTTTTTATACAGAACCGGAAAAAGGTTGACTTCTCTGCAAAGGCGATTGCGGAGCGGCTCTATGTCTCGGAAGCGTCATTGTCCCGGTTTGCAAAGAAATGCGGGTACAGAGGGTACAGGGAGTTTGTTTACCAGTACGAGGAGACTTTTGTGGAAAAAGAGGAATCTATGACCGATAACACGAGAATGATTCTGAATTCCTATCAGGAGCTTCTGAATAAGACGTACAGCCTGATGGACGAAGCACAGATTGCCAGGATCAGCCGGTATCTGAATCAGGCGGAGCGGGTCTTCGTATGTGGAAGGGGAAGCTCAGGCTTTGCGGCAGAGGAGATGGAGTACCGGTTCATGAGAATCGGTGTGGATATTGATTCGATTCAGGACTCGGATCTGATGAGAATGCAGGCGGTATTCCAGGATAAGAGGAGTCTGGTGTTTGGAATCAGTGTCAGCGGTGAAGCGGAGGCGGTACTGTATCTGCTGAGAGAGGCGAACAAAAGAGGAGCAAAGACGGTGCTCCTGACAGCAAAGAACAGAGGAATTTTTGACAGCTTCTGTGATGAGGTGGTACTTTTCCCATCGCTTAAACACCTGAATCACGGAAATGTCATCTCGCCCCAGTTTCCGATTCTGGTTATGATTGACATTATCTATTCTAACTATGTCGAGCAGGATAAATTTGCCAGAGAGATACTCCATGACAATACATTGCGCGCATTGGAAAAGGAGAAGAACAGAATCCACAGTCCAGAGTGATGCTTTCAGAAGGGAGAAAACCAATGGTTATTAAGAATGTAAAAGTATTTACGGAAGAGAAGACGTTTGAAGATGGTGAGATTATCATCAGAGAGGGGATTTTTGCAGGCGGAACGAAGCGGGACGGAGAAGTGACCATTGACGGGGAAGGATGTTATGCGATTCCCGGGTTAATTGATCTCCATTTCCATGGGTGCAAAGGTTACGATTTCTGCGACGGGACCAGGGAAGCCATCGCAGAAATTGCAAAGTATGAGGCTTCCATCGGAGTGACAGCTATTTCTCCTGCGACGATGACTCTCCCGACAGACGAACTGACACAGATTCTGTCGGTGGCAGCTTCTTATAAGAAAACAGCCGAGAAAGAACCATCTCCGGCAGCGGATCTGATTGGCATTAACATGGAAGGTCCCTTTATCAGTGTTGAGAAAAAGGGGGCACAGGATGCGAAAAATATTATTTCCTGTGACACGGAGATCTGCCAGCGCTTTCTGGATGCTTCGGAAGGGCTGGTAAAATTCATTGGAATCGCACCTGAGAGAAATGAGAATGCCTTGGAATTTATCGATCAGATGAAGGATAAGGTTCATATCTCTCTTGCACATACGAATGCGGACTACGAGACAGCAAAGGCAGCATTTGATGCGGGAGCGGTTCATGCGGTTCATCTTTATAATGCGATGTCTGCATTTACCCACCGTGCACCAGGAGTTGCAGGTGCAGTATCTGACAGCCCCCGTGTGAATGCGGAGTTGATCTGTGATGGGGTGCATGTCCATCCATCTGTCGTTCGTGCGACTTTCAAGATGCTGGGCAAGGATCGCATAATTTTGATTAGTGACAGCATGCGCGCCACTGGAATGCCTGACGGAAGTTACACCCTGGGTGGACTGAGAGTGGATGTCGTTGGCAACCATGCAACTCTGGCAGAAGACGGTGCTCTGGCTGGATCGGTGACGAATCTGATGGATTGCATGAGAACAGCCGTAAAGCAGATGGGAATTCCCCTTGAGACAGCAGTGGCATGTGCCACGATGAATCCGGCAAAGGCACTGGGAGCGTATGATCAATACGGATCTATTACACCGGGGAAAAAGGGAAATGTTGTGTTGCTTGACAGGGATTTGGCTTTGAAAATGGTTATAAAAGACGGCATTGTGATTTAGTTCGGGCATGGTTCCATTTTTGCTTTGCACGTTGAAGGATATATGCGGTGAGCAGACTTCCAAACAAGTCACAGAAGAAACCGAACGGACAGGAATGGTCGCTATATCTCATCCACACGGAAGTTTGAAATTGGGCTACATCAAAGTTTTGATACAGTATACTGGTGATAGGAACCTGGCATCTGAACAGGATACGGATCAGGTGAAAAACATTGTCAGAAAGCATAAAAAAGTGTTATGATAAAAAATAAATTTGAGAGCGTTGATTCAGGGTTCCCATAGAGGAGAGATTTGGAGGAAAGAGCGTGAAGAAAGTATTTGTACATGGTTTGGGGCAAGTATCTGATAGCTGGAAAAAAGTGATTTCTTTTATGGAAGAACCAGATCAGTGCGTATGTACGGATCTGGTTTTAATGCTCCAGGGGAAAGAAGTGAGCTATCAGAATTTATATGAGGCATTCGCAGATTTCTGCGATGAAAATGAGGAACCTTTGGATTTGTGTGGTTTATCCCTTGGAGGTGTACTATGCTTAAATTATGCTGTTGAGCATCCGGAGAAAGTCCGCTCGCTGGTTCTCATTGCGGCACAGTATAAAATGCCAAAGAAGCTGTTGCAATTTCAAAATATCCTGTTTCGGTTGATGCCGGAATCCATGTTTCAACAAATGGGATTTGGAAAGAAGGAGTTTATTAAATTGTGTAAGACAATGATGAATTTGGATTTTGGGGATAGCTTAGAAAAAATCATTTGTCCTGTCATGGTCCTATGCGGGGAGAGAGATCGCGCCAACAAAAAGGAATCTGCGAAATTGGCAGATCTTCTTCGGGATGCTGAATTTGAGGTGATAGATGGAGCTGGTCATGAAGTGAATATAGATACACCGGATAAGCTGGCAAAGATACTTGGAAATTTCTATGGAAGAGTAAACGGACAAAGGATGAGAAGTATTACTGTGAGATCTGGATTCCGGTAAAAAAGAGATAATATAGAATAAACATTTGCATAAGCGCTCGTTGACAGTACAGAAAAGATGTAGTATCATCTAATTTAGTTGATACTACATCTATTTTTTTGGAATTTATGAGGTGAACAGATGGATATTTCAAAGAGACAAATCACAAAAATTGCAAGAGAAGTAAACAAGCTGGTGATTCGGACGATGAAGGACAGTGGAATCGGGTCGGGCGAGGTGGATTTGATTCATCTGGTGAGGCACAATCCGGGACTTTCCCAGAAAGAGGTGAGTCAGCAGCTGAATATGGACAAAGGTGCTGTCGCACGGCGCACGGCGAGTCTGGAACAAAAAGGATATCTGATCCGCAAGGAGAACCCGGCGGACGGCAGAAGTCAGCTTTTGTATGCCACGGAAAAGGCAGAGCGCCTGAAAACTTCGAAAGCTGCGGTGGAGACCGTTTTTTATGAATGGCTGCTGGAAGAATTAGAGGAAGAAGAAAAAACAGCATTTACCGATATGTTAAATAAGCTGTATCTGCGCTCAAAACAGGAAAGCCGCAGTGGTTTTCCTCATGTGACAAAATTGATCTGTCAGGAACATATTTGCCAGGAGAATGAAGGTGAAAAGGATGAGCAAATCTGACAGGAATGCATCAGACCGCATTCGATTTTATTTTAGCGGGCAAAAGTGGGTTTTGCTGGTTGTGACAGTCACGGGGCTTCTCTACAACATTGGCATGGTGGCAGGTCCCTGGTTCGAAGGAAAGATGGTACAGTATTTGTGTGATATCATCGGCAGGAAACGTCAGCCGGCAGATATGATTGTGCTGGCGGCATGGTATGTGTTCACAATCGTTTTTGTACAGTCTATGCGCTATCTGAAAAGACTTTACGTCCGAAAATTTGCCAACAATGTGAGCAAACAGATGAAAATGATTCTATACCAGAATCTGCTGTATCGAAAAAAAACGGAGCGGGAAGAGAGTGGTGATATGATGACAAAAATTATCGCCGATGCAGAGGCATGCGTGGAGGGAATGCGCAAGTTTACCACGGAAGTGTTTGACACGGGAGTGGTGATGATTGCGTATTTGGCAATGCTTTTTTCTTATGATTGGAAGCTGACAATTCTGTCTATGCTGTTTCCTCCTATCGCTTATTTTCTCGCAGAAAAACTGAAAGTGATCGTCACAAGGAATGTAGCGCTCAGCCGTGAAAGCAGTGCACGGCTAAATACTGTAACGCTAGACCGTATTGCGAACGCTTTGACGTACAGAGTGTACGGGCAGGAGACAAATTGCAACGAAGAGTATGAATCATATCTGAATGATTATGAAAAAAAAGCAGTCAGAGCCAACATCTGGGAGAATGCCATGCAGCCGATTTATCAGGTGATTTGTATGATCGGCACGGTTATGATTCTCTGGTTTGGAGGAAAAAATGTGCTGGGCAGCGGATGGACAGTCTGGAATGTGGCTGCATTCACAACCTTTTTTTCCTGTTACAAAAAGCTGGCAGTCAAATCATCCAAGGCTGCAAAACTGTTTAATGCAGTGCAGAAGGCGGAAGTATCCTGGAGACGAATCAAACCTTACTTGCATGCGATAGAGACGGAAGAAGAGGTGGAGGATGTCCCGGGTGGATCGCTCTGTGTCGAGAATGTAACATTTTGTTATCCTGGTCAGAAACCTTTGTTTGCGGATGTGTCATTTGATGCAAAAGTTGGACAAATCATCGGCATTACGGGAGAAGTGGCATGCGGCAAATCCACTTTTGGAAAAATTTTTGTTGGGGAACTGCCTTATCAGGGGAAGATTTCTCTGGGAAATAAAGTGTTTTTGAATGGCGGGGAAGATTACGAGACAAGTGTCGGCTATCTTGGTCATCAGCCGGAATTGTTCAGTGGTTCCATCGAAGAAAACATCTGTCTTGGAAAAGCTGGGGACGTTCTTCCTGTACTCCGGGCGGTCTGTATGGAGGAGGAAGTGGCATCTTTGCCGGAAGGAATTCATACGAGGATTGGCAGCGGCGGGGTTCGCCTTTCAGGAGGACAACAGGCCAGAATTGCGCTTGCAAGAACCTTGTATCACCAGAAGCCTCTGATGATTCTGGATGATCCGTTTTCTGCTGTGGACATGGAGACAGAGATTCGAATTTTTTCTAATCTGCGGACCTGGGCGAAAGACAGCGTGATCTTGCTGATCTCCCACAGGCTCTCTTTATTCCCACAGATGGATCAGGTTCTGTGGATGGAGAATGGAGTGGTATCTGTTTCAAATCACGAGGAGCTTATAGAAGAGAAAGGGAGCTATTGCTCACTGTATCACGCACAGAAAAAGGAGGGAGCTCATTGATGTTTCGCATGTTACAAGGTATATCATCCCGTCGTGCCATATTGCCATCCGGCGTCTCAAAATGTATAAAAAATACCATTCAAGAGAGCAGACGCTTTTTTGTTCTGCTCATCTTGATTATCGCAGCTTCTGTGATCTTTGCACTGTTGCCGCCGCTTGTTCTTGGAAAAATCGTTGATTCTCTCGCAGATGGCAAAAAAATGTTTTTTTCTATGGCTGTGGGATATTTTTTTGTTGTAGCGATATCGGGCTTGCTGGATGCTGTGAAGGAGAGCATGATCACTGTTTTTGGACAGCGCGTAACGCATCAGATTCGCTCTGCGATGAGTGAAAAGCTGAATCGTCTTCCAGCTTCTTACTATATTGAACAAGACCCCGGTGTGACAACATCTCGCTTTGTCAATGATGTCGATACGGTGGAGCGTCTGTTTTCCTCCGGAATCATCAGTATGGCAGCAGATGTATGTAAACTGGTCAGCATTTTGATTGTGATTTTTACAAAAAGCATAGGGTTAGGGCTGATGCTGACCGGGACAACGCCGTTTTTGTTCTGGATGACTCGAACCTTTCAAAAGAGGATGCAGAAGGCGCAATTGGAGAGCCGCATCGCTGTGGGACGGACCAGCCAGCAGATTCCTGAAACCATGAGAAATATCCGTACGATCCGGATTCTGGGGCAGGAAAACTATATGATGCACCGTTACGGGGAGGCAATCGATCAGGGATATCGTGCACAGGAAAAATCAAATTTCTATGACGCAATTTATTCTCCGATTGTTGTATCGGTCAGTGCGTTTCTGATCGGGATCATGATGGCTGCTTCTGCTCAAAATGGTGCGATACAGCAGTTTTTTGGAATGAGTGCCGGTACAGCAGCGGCAGTGATCGCTTACGTGGGAAATTTCTTTGATCCTTTAGAGAACATTGGAATGGAAATTCAAAACATTCAGTCAGCCGTGGCGGGAGTCGGGAGAATCAATGAATTTCTGAGGGAAACCGAACAGAAAAGGAGTGTGCTTCCAAGACCGGAGAGAAAAGAGGCAGTGGATCTATCCGGTGTCTGCTTTCGCTACAAGGACAGCGAACCAGAAATCTTCCACAATTTTAACTTGACGGTGAAAGAGGGAGAATCGATTCTTTTGGCTGGGCGCACCGGAGCTGGAAAAAGTACTTTAGTGAAACTGATTGCCGGTCTGTATCAGCCCAATCAGGGATCTGTCCGTGTCTTTGGCGTGTCACCGGATTCGATTCCAGAGAAAGAAAAACGTCGCTGGTTTGGGTATGTAGAGCAACAATTTCATCTGATCCCCGGAACGGTGGGCGATCAGATCTCTCTCCATGACCCACAGGTTTCCGAGAGCGAAATAGAGCAGAGCCTTTGCACGGTGGGACTTTGGGGGGCAGTCAAAATGCTGCCGGCTGGAATTCACACTCCCTGCACGGAAAGTCTGTTTTCTCAGGGACAGTTTCAGCTGTTATCCATCGCAAGAGCGATTGTCCTAAATCCGAGGCTCTTACTTCTGGATGAAATCACAGCAAATCTGGACTCGAGGACAGAAGAGCAGGTTTTGGATGCGCTCAAAGCTGCCTCGAGGAACCGAACCGTCATTTCGATTTCTCATCGCCTGTTTGAACAGCTGAAAGACGAAAATACGAAAATTTTAAATATATAAAAAACAAGAGGTAGTTTGTAAAATATCATTCTGGAATATCTTGACAAATTTACTCTACAGATGTAGAATAAAATCATATACTACAATTGTAGAGTAGAAAGGAGGATTCTGATGAAGAAAGCAATTCGCAAACTGCCTGATGCGGAGCTAGAAGTGATGCAGGCAATTTGGGCATGTACACCGCCCGTCTCCCGCGCGGATATCGATCAGATTTTGAAAGATACACATCCGATGGCTTTAACGACTTTGCTGACTATGCTGACGCGTCTGTCAGAGAAAGGGTTTCTTAAAATCGAAAAAGCTGGTCGCAGCTCAAGATATTTTCCTCTTGTCACTAGACAGGAATATCTTGCTCAACAGAGTAAGAGATTTTTGGATAAGCTCTGTGGAGGCAGTCTGTCTACTTTCGCCACCGCTCTGTGTGACAGCGGTTTAACGAAGGAAGAGATTGCAGAGCTGCGTGCTCTCTTGGAGAGGGGGGAGCTATGAGATATGAGAGAAGAGTCTATGGTAAAGGTTTTGGCTGTTGTAATGATAAGTATTGCTCTATCTTGGGTTATATGTTCAAGAGATCGTGCGGAAAAGGGAAGGAAATGTGGTAATGACCGCCAAAGATATCTGCCATATCTGGCGGGATATTTGCTGCCGCTCTTTCTGGTCGTGGTGGCTGGATTGTCCATGGTCTGTTATGGAATACAGGTGACGGCACAAATGACGCTTTCTATGTGTTTTCGCATCTTTGTGCACATTAGTATTTATTATGCAATGTTAATCCTCGTGTTGCGATTTCTTCGCAGACACATTAGAGCTAGGACCTGTGCGATGCTTTGGCTGATTCCAACTTCTCTCTATTTCACAGAGGAAAGTTGGATGGAAGTGTCAAAGCCATTGCTGGTGATTCACATGCCGGAGAAGATGGCATGGGTTTTGTTTTTTCTGTGGATGCTTGGCTTTTCAGTGGTACTTATCTGGAAATTTATCAGTCATGTGTCTTTTCGCTCTCATATTTTGAGGGATGCTGTGACAGTTACAGATCCTGCGATTCTGGAATTATGGCAAAGGGAAATAGAACGAGCTCAAATTCGGGAACCGAAATTTAAGCTTGTCGTCTCACCAAAGACCACGACACCATTGTCTATCGGTCTGTTTGGAAGTACAACGCAGGTTGTACTTCCAAAACGATCGTACACATCCGAGGAGCTGATGCTCATTTTTCGGCATGAAATCATCCATATTGGGAGAAAAGATGCCTGGGCAAAATTCTTTCTGGTATTTTGCACAGCGATGTGCTGGTTCAATCCTCTGATGTGGATTGCCATGCGCAAAAGTGCAGAAGACTTGGAACTGAGTTGTGATGAGACTGTTCTGCTGGATTCAGACGATGAGACACGATATCAGTATGCAGAGCTGATCCTCGACACTGCGGGTGACGAACGTGGATTTACGACCTGCCTTTCCGCCTCTGTATCCGCGGTACGCTATCGATTGAAGAATATTGCGAAACCACAGAAGCGCTCTTCAGGGGCAATGACTGTCGGCGTGATATTCTTTGTCCTCTGCATGAGCTATGGATATGTCGCCCTTACCTATGGCAGGAGTACTGGAGATGAGGTCATTTTTCAGTCGAGAGACAGTAAGACTTGTACACTAAAGTATGCAACAGAAGAGGACGATCTGAATGTGATAACCTATGCATGTAAAGATAGAGCTGCCTTCCATGAGTATATGTCTAAGCTGAGCATGGAGCAACTTACGGGAAATTATTCCTTTACGGGTGATGGAAGACAGATTGAACTGGTCTATCAGACTCCGGAAGGCATCCTGTGCATTGATTTGTCGGATCATGGAATCAAGCTTGTTCCTCTCTATGGAGAGAAGAGGGCAATATCTCATTATTATTTGAGGGAGGGTGTGAATTGGGAGTACCTTGACACTTTGCTTGTGCCCTCAGTTTTCCAGGAAGGTGCTGTCTGCAAAGATGGTATGTTTCAGATCATGAGCATTTAGACTTTATGCTTCCCCCTATATTCGACAGAGAACAGTCGGATATAGACTTCTGCCAAACCATGATGTCAAGAATGAAGGCGCTTTTGAGACACAAAAGGATTTCAGCAATGTTCCTGCATGGAAACAGTGGCTATCTCTGATTATTCTGGTTCTCACACTGCTGGCAATGATTTTTGAGGATCAGATTGGGATCAAGCTGTGTATCTCGGGTGCAATCGGAGCGCTGCTGTTGATCCTGACAGGCGTGATCTCAGAAAAGGATGCTTTGAAATCGATTGATCTTAAGACGATCTTTTTGTTTGGAGGGACGTTGTCTCTGGCAGCAGCTCTGCAAAGTACGGGGGCAGACCCAAGAGCAGTTTTGATGGCTTGTGTCATAGGAGGATCCTGCGCATATGCAACGTCGATCGGAATGCCTGCCAATACGATGGTAGTGGGAGCAGGAGAAGATTTATAGACTATGTAAAAGCAGGTTTTCCATTGATTATCATTGCGACAATCGTAAGTATGATAATTCTTCCGATTGCCTTTCCGTTCTTCCCGGCGCAGAGAAGAGGACAATGACATCATAGAAATTGAACAAAGCTTCTGAAAAGGAGGCAAAAAAATGGATAAGAAACGGACCACAGGGTATGGGTGGAAAGTACTCTGTCATGGGAGTTCACATTGAAAATACAGCGAGACATCCTTCCACAATTGGAGTTGCCGTGAACGTAGGCTGCTGGTCACACAGAAGAGGACATATCATTTTTGACAGAGATCTCAATTACACAATTTCCTGACAACACCGATCTCCGCGGAAGATCTGGAGGATATACATATCGGTGATATTATTTACTTAAACGGAAGCATGACAACTTGCCGCGATGTGGCACACAGAAGACTGGTGGAAGGCGGAAGAGAGCTTCCTGTCGATGTGAGAGATGCTGCTATTTTTCACGCAGGACCGATCATTCGCCCGCTGGAAAATGACAAATTTGAGATGGTATTCAGTACACCGAAGAACTTTCAATAAAATATGAAAAATCATGATATTTTGCCCCGGCATTAGAATTATATGACAACAATAAAGAGATTAATGGTATAATAGTAGACATATTACAAATTATTTTGAAAGGGTAGAGATATCATGGAAAAGAATAAAATTCAGAAAATTATGCAGCCGATCATACATCTTCCAAATGTGAACTCGGTTGGAGTGATCGGAGATCCAGGGTGTGAGGGATTGGGAACCTACAACATGAAAGTGTATGCATCGGTCTTGGAAAAGAGTGCTCAGGATGACATCACGCTGATTGCGGGTGATCTGGTCCCTATAGGAAATCAGCACTATTACGAAGAGATCAGTGGTTTGACAGAAGTCATTGCACATAATGATATCTATGTGCTGCGGGGAAATCATGATACAGGAGCGTATGTGGATTATTTCGGGAGAAAGAACTATGCATTGCTCGCGCAAGATTTTTCGGTGGTGATTCTGGACAATGCGATGCGGACCTTTGAGGAGGAAGGGCTGGAACTGTTAAAGCAGGTCTTAGAGATGGAAGAGATTCATCAGGTCATCATTGCATTCCACATTCCACTTCCGAATCATTTTATCCGAAATTCTGTTTCAGAGGAAGAGTTTGAGCGGCTGAAAAATGTATATGGACCATGGAAAGAGAAAGTAAAGTACTTTTTGTGCGGTCATGTACATTCCAGATTTGAGGATGTGGTGGACGACATTCCTATGATTTGCACAGGCGGCGGAGGCGCCCTCATAGAGGATGTGTCAGAGGAGATTAAGGCGTGTGACGTAGAACACCATATCGTTCACTTTTTTGTGGAAGAAGGAAAGCTTCAATACCGGTTTGAGAATCTGGCAGAAAATGGCTATGACAGAGAGAGAAGAATGGCTATTCTGAGGGAAAATTTAGAGAAAACCGTGGCGGGTGAACTGATGGCTCATCTGAAATATCTGATGTTTGCAGACCGGGCGCGAAGGAGAGGCATGGAGAAGATTGCGAATCTCTTCGAGGCGCTGGCATCTTCAGAATATCACCATGCCAGAAATTTCTATTCTGTCATTGAAAACCCTGCACCGTTTGGAGAATCCGTGCAGACATTTATCCCGGGGGAAGCGTTTGAGTATGAGCGCAGTTATCGAATGATGGAAGAATATGCCGACGAGAAAGGGGCTCCACTGACAAAACGTGCGTTTTCGGGAGCGGCGGCAGCGGAGAAAGTTCATGCAAAACTGCTGAGTGAAGCGGCAGATATGGAAAACTTTGATAAGGGGAAGGTTTTTGTGTGTCCGATTTGCGGCTATGTGATGGCAGGGGATCACATTCCAGAGCGCTGTCCGGTGTGCGGAGGTCCTAGCCGGCAGTACGAGGTGTTTGAAGCAAAATAACAGGGGAGGAACGTGAATGGGTATCAGAAATGCCACGGAAAAAGATGCATCCAGGATCGCTGAGATTCTGGTCTACAACAATCGGGTAAATTATTGGCCGATTTTTCAGGATGAGAAGTATTCATTTGGGGATCTGCAAGTGATGACAGTCGCCGATACCTATTTGAGCGATCCCGAGAAGAGAAAGCATACCTTTGTGTATGATGACGGAATTGTCAGGGGATTTCTCGAGGTAGAGGCAAACGAGATCAAAAAACTTTATGTCGACACTTTTTTTCAGGGCAGAGGGATCGGTTCTGCGATGATCGAGTATGCGATTGCAGAAAAGCAGGCAAGGTATCTGTGGGCACTGGAGAAAAATGTGCGTGCCATCCAATTCTACAAAAGACACGGGTTTTGTGTGACAGAGGAGCGTATCTTTGAAGAGGGAACGACAGAATATCTCGTCAAGTTAGAGAGCGTGGCTGGCAAAGATGAGCAAAGAATGGTATCTTTTGTGAAATAGAGAATGGCTATAAACTTGCTGGATGAGAGGATAAAAAATGAGGATGATTCGTTCTCTGAAAGGAATGATCGGAGGTTAAAAATGGATTGGGAGCAGGAGAAAAAAGATGGGATTCTGTCAAAAGAGGAAAATGGCTTGCAATTATCGTGTGAGATAGAGGATGTCGTCAACTATGCGATCCAACAGAATGGAATTCCGATTATCAGAGAAGTCTGCGTCAAAAATACATCAGAAGAGGACATAGATTGCCTGGTGATCAAGATAGACTCCAACGACGGATGGATGGAACCATCGCAGATGGGAATTCAGAAACTGAAGGCAGGGGAAGAACGGCATCTGAAGAAGTTTGAGGTCAGTTTGGATGGAACATATCTGGCATCTCTGACGGAGAGAATCGTCAGCAAAATTCGAGTGCGGGCGTGTTTGGGAGAGAAAACGCTGGCTTTAGAAGCAAAGGAAATCACAGTGCTGGCGTTCGATCAGTGGCCAGGTCTTTTGTATACACCAGAGCTTTTGGTCGCATTCTCGATGCCAAATCATCCGGTGACAGCGAGTCTGCTTCAGATGGCGTCGAAATATCTGGACAAATGGATCCATGAGCCAGCTTTGGCGGGATATCAGTTTGATGACCCAAATCATGTGAAAACAATGGCGGCGGCGGTTTACGCTGCAATACAGCAGAAAAATATCACCTATGCAGAACCGCCCTCGCATTTTGAAGCGTTTGGACAGCGCATCCGGTTGGCAGATGCCGTTTTGGATCAGCACATGGGGACCTGCATGGATTTGACACTGTTATATGTGGCATGTCTGGAAGCGATGGGATTAAATCCAATTATGGTCATGACGAGGGGACATATCTTTGGAGGCGTCTGGCTGATGGAAGATTCGTTTCCCGACATGATTATGGAGGATCCTTCTCAGCTGGAAAAGAGGATGTCAAAAGGCATCCATGAAATGATTGTAGTAGAGTGCACTGCGATGTGCGCAGGCAAGACACTCAGCTTCGATGAGGCAGTCACGATCGCGGAGCGGAACGTATCCAACTATAAAGAGTTTTTGTTTGCCATTGATGTGCGCCGTGCCAGAAGTATGGGAATTCGCCCGCTCCCTGTCCGCATCAAGACCAATGATGGATTTGAAGTGAGGCATGAGGAGAGAAGAGAAAAAGAGATTACCAGAGCGCCGCAAGAGGTAGGCATCACGTTTGATTTCCAGCACCCCCAAGAAAAAGAGAAGGTGACGAAGCAAGTTCAGTGGGAGAGAAAACTTTTGGACATGAGTATGCGAAATATGCTGATTAATCTGCGCATGACAAAGTCGGTTGTCCCGCTGTTATCCTCTGATATCAGCATTCTGGAAGATGCTCTGGCAGACGGAGAGGAATTTCAGGTCCTTGCGCGCCCGGCAGATATGGTGGTCTCGGGCAGCGGGGTACAAGTGGAAGAGCTGAGTGAATTAGGAGCGTTTGCAGAGTTCCTTGCTTTGGAGAGCAGACATAGAAGACTGCATTCTGTGTATACGGAAGGCGAACTGGGCAGCTGTCTGACCAAAATATATCGGTCCGCAAAGTCTTCGATGGAAGAAAATGGCGCCAGCACACTGTATCTGGCATTGGGGATGCTTCGCTGGGTGGAAGGAAAAAGAAAGGCATCTGTGCGCTATGCGCCGATCGTGCTGCTGCCGATCGAAATACGTCGAAAACCGGGAGGCAAAGGATACACCATGCGCATGAGAGATGAAGATGCGCAGATCAATATCACTTTGCTGGAATTTCTGAAACAAAATTTTGATTTACAGATCTACGGCTTGCAGCCTCCACCGACGGATGAGCATGGTCTGGACATACCAAAAATCTTTGCGATCGTGCGCCGTGCGGTGATGAATTTTCCGATGTGGGATGTGGTGGAAGTGGGAGTGATTGGAAACTTCTCTTTTTCTCAGTTTGTGATGTGGAATGATATCCACAGCAGGGCGGATTTTTTGGAGCGGAATAAGATTGTCCGCAGCCTGATGCACGGCGCCGTGGAATGGGACTGCGCGATCCCGGAAAGCGTGGAGAGCGATGAGGCGTATCTTCCGGTCACAGCAGACGCTTCTCAGCTGAGAGCCATCAACATGGCGGCAGCAGGCGTAAGTTTTGTACTGCATGGACCGCCCGGAACCGGTAAATCGCAGACGATCACTGCGATGATTGCCAATGCATTGACAAGAGGAAAAAGGGTTCTCTTTGTGGCTGAAAAGATGGCAGCTCTCGAGGTTGTGAAAAAGCGTCTGGCAGCTCTTGGCATCCAGAATTTTTGCCTGGAATTGCACTCAAACAAGGCGACAAAAAAGGCTGTGTTAGACCAGCTGAAGACGGGGTTAGAGATGGGGGTCTGGGGATCTCCGACAGATTATGAGAGAAAGATTGGGCAGATTCGTCAGATGCGCACAAAGCTGGATGCTTATGTTCAGAGCCTCCACAGAGAGAGGGATTTTGGAAAGAGCCTTCGCGAGCTGATTGATCTGTATGAGACGATTCCAGAAACGGGAAAAAATCTCTGGTTTGACCGCGGATATGCAGCATCACTGAGAGAGTCGGATCTGCAAGACCAGATTCGCCGCTTAGAGCGGTTAATCGCAGCGGCAAAAGCGATTGGACATCCCTGCAATCATCCGCTGAGAGCAGTGCATCAAAGGGAATACACACAGCGATTAAAATTTGAGCTGGAAGAGATGGTGCTTGCTTATAAGGGGAAACTGGAACAAATCTGCGATGATATGAACTGTTTTGCCGAGAAGATGGATTTGGAGAAGCCTGTGACAGAAAAGCAGTGGAATGACATCATGGATTATGCCAGAAGTGTCATTGTGGCAGAAGAGATACCAACGTTTCTGGTCAATGCAAAGTCTATCGACGAAGAGTTTTCTATTCCAGCTTCCTACATGAAAAAAAGAGATGCATTTGTGGCAGAAAAGGAGAAGTTTTTAAAGTTGTGGAATGAAAGCTTCCTGCACATGGATATGAATCCATATCGGGCGAAATATGATCAGGCAAACAAAAAATTCTTTGGAAAAAAGAGGGCTTTGGCTGCCTTGACTTCTGAGATGCAGAGCTTTGCGTTTTTTCTGGTCGAGACAGAGCGAATTCCGGTCTATCTGACCGACATCACTTTTTATCAGCAAAAGGCAGATGAGATGAAAACTCTGGAGAGTCAGCTGCCATATAGATGGAAGACATTACTTGAAAAATATCCGACACAGGAGACTCTTCTGGAATATCAGCAAGACATAAAGAGGCAGCTTGCGATGATAGATCAGTTTTCAGAGAAGATGCGAAGGATGGAAGAAGAGAAAACGCTGGAAGATTGCATTCAGAAAGCAAAAAAACTTCTTGCAGATTTTGAGGAAGTTTGCAGGAGGGAGGACGAACTTGACGATTTGTTGGAGCTGTCTTTTGAAGACGAAGGGGAAGATTGGATAGCGGTCAGAGAGAGATTATGTGACTGTCTTCTGCAAAACGCATCTTCTCTCAAAGATTGGATTTTTTATGGAAAGCTTGCCAAAGAGTGCAGGGAGAAAGGACTTGCGCCAATCTGCGATGTGTATGAGGAGGGATTGCCCCACGAGGAAGTGATGGACACCTACCTGCGCTCGATCTACAGGGCGATGATTCTCTCTGTGATTGAGAGAGATCCAGTGCTCAACGGTTTTACGGGCACTGATTTTAACGCAAGAATCGAACAGTTCAAAAAGCTTGATGAGGAATTTATGGAGCTGACAAAGGATGAGATGTACTACAAACTGACTCATCAGCTTCCAACTAATTATGAGTCGGTTCAGATCAGTAAGGAGCTGAATATTTTGCGGAGAGCAATCAGCAACAATGGGCGTGGGATTTCCATTCGGTCTCTGTTTGATCAGATTCCGCATATCCTGCAAAGATTGTGTCCTTGCATGCTGATGAGTCCGATTTCTGTCGCACAGTATCTTGCAGCAAAGAATGATCAGTTTGACATTGTAATCTTCGATGAGGCTTCCCAGCTTCCGACATGTAAAGCGGTCGGAGTGCTTGCGCGCGGCAGAAATGCGGTGATCGTAGGCGACCCGAATCAGATGCCGCCGACAAGCTTTTTTGCTGGAAATACGGTGGATGAGGAGAACTTGGATATCGAGGATCTGGACAGCATTCTGGATGACTGTCTGGCGTTGGGGATGCCTCAGACGCATCTGTACTGGCATTACAGAAGCAGACATGAAAGCCTGATTGCCTTCAGCAATCGGGAATTTTATGAGAATTCTATGATGACATTTCCGTCGGTAAATGACAGAGAAAAACGCGTCAGACTGGTGAAGACAGAAGGATTTTTTGAGCGTGGGAAACGCCGTGTAAATGAAGGGGAGGCAAGAGCCATTGTCCAGGAAATAAAAAGACGATATCACAGCTGTACAGATGAGACAGTGGGTGTGGTGACTTTTAATATTAGCCAGCAGACACTGATCGAAGATCTGCTCCAGGAAGAATGCCAGTCAAACCCCGCGTTTGACCGGTGGGCAAATGAGAAGGAGGAGCCTTTATTTGTAAAAAATCTGGAAAATGTGCAGGGAGATGAGCGGGATGTCATTTTGTTTTCTGTGGCGTTTGGTCCCGATGAGGAGGGAAGACTTTCGCTGAACTTTGGACCACTCAATAAGGAAGGCGGATGGAAACGTCTGAATGTGGCAGTATCCCGCGTCAGAGCGGAGATGGTGGTATTTACGACAATGACGGCAGATATGATTGACCTAAAAAGGACAAAATCCAAAGGCGTAGAAGCGCTGAAACACTTTCTGGAGTTCGCCGAAAACGGAAGAATTCAGGGGACAGATACACCGACAAAAGTTCAGAAAAATCAGGGAATCCTGGAGCATTTATGCCAGAAAATTGCTGATGCCGGATATGAATACCAGACAGGAGTCGGTCACTCTCAATTCAAGGTAGATATCGCTGTGATCAATCCATACAACGAGGAAGAATATCTCCTGGGAATTATGCTGGATGGCGATTCGTACCGACGCTCT
Organism: Robinsoniella sp.; assembly: GCA_022788205.1. Taxonomy (GTDB): domain Bacteria; phylum Bacillota; class Clostridia; order Lachnospirales; family Lachnospiraceae; genus JAGZHZ01. The sequence continues at coordinate 24,968 of JALEVQ010000105.1, forward strand.
GCCAACACGAAAGACCGTGAAGTGTCACAGATTTCAGTGCTCCAAAGGCTGGGATGGAAGCTGCACCGTGTCTGGACAATGGACTGGTGGGATAACAGGGAAAAAGAAATTGCGAAACTGTTTGACGTATTAAGCAAGTGCAGAGGGGATGCGTATGAGGCGTATCTGGATGTGTGTCAGATTTCGTCTGCAGTTCAGGATGAGAATATCGGGCAAGAGGTAAATACTCTGAAAAATAGAGGCATTGAACTCGTGCCCTGCATGGCAGAGACAGAATACAAAACGGCAGCAAACACGCTGGAGAAGCGATCTGAATCTCCACAGGTTCTCAGGGAAAGTCCGAGATACCAGATGGAACCTTATCTTTCAGCAGCAGTAAAGGTAACACCGCTGTCCACTGCAAATTATGCATCGAAAGAATGGATGACGGCGGTGACGGAAAAATTGCAGCAGATCATAGATGCAGAGTCGCCGATCTCGTATGAGCGTTTGGTGAAAAAAACTTTGCGCGCGTTTGATATCAGTCGGTCGAGCACTCAGACGATAGAGGCGACACAGAGGGCGCTGAAAAAAACGATATCAAAGGTGGAGATGCAGGGAAAAACCGAATTTTATTGGTCGGACGGAAAGGATCCTGACAGCTACTGGATTTACCGCATGGATGCAAAATCAGATGACAGGAGAAGCCCGGATGAGATCTGTGAGCAGGAATTAAAAAATGCTGTCTGCATTACACTTCAAAGAAAAGGGGTGCTTGACAGGGATGCGCTGTTCAGAGAGACGATCCGCACGATGGGATATGCAAGAAGCGGGACAGCGCTGGCAGCTGCCGTGGAACGCGGGCTTGAGTATGGAAAAAAGACAGGAGAGATCGTGGAAAATCAGAATCAATGTTTTAGGTTAAAAGAGGAATTGCGATAGACAAAACCCATGAGATATCATGCAGCCCTGGGAGTGTCCCGAGGGTGTCAATGAGGGTTTCTCATGGGTTTGCTGTGTCTCTTTCCATAAGCTGATGCATATAAAAACCTCCAAAACAGTAGTTGGCATAGCGGATTTTTGCACCATCTGTACCTTTGGAAATGATATTCACCGCTCCGGGTTCTCCCATAGCCCCAGCCTCAGCAAGCATGAAGAACAGGATCTCTTCATCCTTCAACAGGGAAATCTCTTCGGTATTGATTTGAATTATGTCCATAAAATCATCCTTTCACTTTCGACCGATTATGATAATATTTTACAACACAAAATAGATGGGAGCAAGAAAAACACAAGAACAGGAACAAATTGTGTGCTATAATTGAAAGCAAAAGTATTGCCCGTAAGAACTGGAAAGATGGGCAATGATAGACTGTAAGAGACAAGTTTGTGATCATTGACTCGAAACAGGAAGTAGTGTATGATCAGGAGGTGCCATATGCCGGATTTTGGAGAGGCAGAGAGAAGAATATTGAATTATTTTGTGCGCGGAACGCAGGTCGTCTATAGAGGGAGAAAAATGACGGTTCGGGAGGCTGGCAAGCCAACGTGTCTCCAGGGAGAGCCGAAAACGGACATCTATGTTCTGGTGGCTGAAGGGGAAGAGACAGAGGAGATTAAGATTTCTTACAAGAAAGAAAATGCAGATTTCCTGGAAAATAAGATGAATGCAATACGGGCGGAACAGTTGTTTGGAACATGCTGGAGAAGAATCATTGAGAATTCGACACAGAGGATCCGCGGAGAGTTCGAGAAAAGGATTCGCATCTATAAAAAGAAGTTTATGCGGACAGAACAGGGCGCAATCACACTTGGGTGGAAATTTGAACTCTTGAATAAGCCAGGCGGTGACCTCTCAGGAAAAATGAATCTGACCCCACGTCAGGTCTATGATGTCTATGCCGGGACAAATCTTTCTGCTGATAAAAAGAATGCATGGGTGAATGGAAGAAAGATTGAAAATTCTGGTGTGGCAGAATATATTCTTGTCACAGACGGTGTCGTTTCAGCGCAGGATATCATCGATCGCATGATACCGATGGAACAGTATATCATTGCTCATCCTGATATCTACTTTGCGTGCAAGGCACTGAATTACAGAACATTTGCCACCAAATATGATGGAAACAGACCTCTGGCTGTGCAAGTGGACTGGAAGATTATCGACGGAAAACTGACATCGGATTTGATTTTCGACCATCCATTAGAGAAAAATGGCGATGAGATGGCTGGCAGATTATTGGCATGTATGAATCGATTGGGAATCCGGACGACGGATGACATTGGACAAAATAATGCTGATATGAGAAAAGTATATCAGTGATGAAAGAGGTTAGAAAAATGAAGGTGATTAGTTTATTTTCAGGCTGCGGAGGATTGGATTTGGGATTTGAGCGTGCGGGGTTCGACATTCCAGTTGCCAATGAGTTTGATAAGACCATATGGGCGACATTCAAAGCAAATCATCCGAAGAGCCATCTGATAGAAGGTGATGTGAGACAGATCGCAAAAGCAGATATCGAACCGTTTATCGATGGGGAGGTGGATGGGATTATCGGAGGACCTCCCTGCCAGTCTTGGTCAGAAGCCGGGGCACTGCGTGGAATTGAGGATGCAAGAGGACAACTGTTTTTTGATTATATTCGTATCTTAAAAGATTTTCAGCCTAAGTTTTTTCTGGCGGAAAATGTGAGCGGAATGCTGGCAAACAGACATTCTGAGGCAGTAAAAAATATTTTGAATTTATTTGATGAAGCGGGATATGACGTCTCTCTCAATCTTGTAAATGCGAAAGATTATGGTGTCGCAGAGGAGAGAAAGCGTGTTTTTTATATTGGATTCAAAAAGGAATGGAAGATGAAATTTCAGTTTCCGCATGGTTCGACTGAGGATGACGAAAAAAAGATCACTCTCAGAGATATCATTTGGGATTTGCAGGATACCGCTGTCCCTGCCGGTCCTCAAAATCGTCATAATCCTGAGGCGGTCAACAATAATGAGTATTTCACCGGTGAATTTTCCCCGATTTTTATGAGCAGGAATCGTGTGAAATCTTGGGATGAGCAGGCATATACCGTTCAGGCTTCCGGACGTCAGTGTCAACTTCACCCTCAGGCGCCCAAAATGGTAAAAGTCGGCAAAGACGAATGTCGATTTGTGCAAGGTCAAGAACACTTATACAGACGGATGACCATCCGAGAGGTGGCGCGCATTCAGGGATTCCCAGATGATTTTCAGTTTATCTATGAGAACACAAATGATGCATACAAGATGATTGGCAATGCCGTTCCGGTGAATCTTGCATACGAGATAGCATGTGAAATCAAAAAGGTCATTGCGGCACATGAAGGGGTAGACAGCCTGGAGTAAGTAGCTTCAGAAAGAGTGAGAGATTGCTTCTTGACAAAAAAAGGATCCACTGATATGATGCAAGTAAATACTTGCATACGGAGAGAATCATGTTTGACGAGACACAGAAAAAAATTATCCATGCTGCGATGGAATTGATTATGGAACGTGGCTATGCCGCCACCACGACGAAGGAGATTGCACAGAGAGCAGGAATCAATGAGTGCACGATCTTCCGAAAATTCAAAGGAAAGAAAGAAATGGTGCTGGCGGCAATGACTTTGCCAGAATGGAATCCATGCCTGAGAAGGGAGGACTTTTCCTACTGCGGAAATCTGGAAGAAGATCTGATCGGTTTTTCGAAAGTGTATATGAGAAAGGTCACACCACAGATGGTAAAGGTTTCGATGGGACTGCGGACACCGGAGCTTTTTTCTGACACAGCGGATGGCATCCTGGAAGTGCCCAGGGTGTTTAAGGAAGTGCTGACAGATTATTTTAAGGAGATGTACGAAGAAGGAAAAATCGAGAGCAGCCATTTTGAGAGTATGGCGATGGCAGTGCTCTCCATGAATTTTGGATTTGTATTTCTGGAAGCGTCATTTGGGGAGAAACTGACGGATCTCGAGAAAGAACAGTATATCGCGGACAGTGTCCAGTCCTTTCTTTTTGGAATTTGTAAAAAATGAGAGTTGAAAAAGAGTGGCTGACGAAAAAGCTTTTTGTGCCAAATCGTTTTGAGACACTCATTTTTTTTAAGTGTGATGCAAGTGGTCACTTGCACTTTCTCTCTGTATCAGTATTCAGAAGAATTTGAGAAAGAAGGTTAAAAGAGTATGATTTATTTTGTGGCATGTATCTATATGGACAAGAACAGAGAGGTGGAGCGCTACGAGGAATATATCCGGGAGGTGAAGCCGATCGTGGAGCGATTCGGAGGCAGATATCTGGCACGCTCGGAGAAAATCACGGCACTGTCGGAAAAATGGAAGCCAGACAGAGTCATCCTTATTGAGTGGGACTCGAGAGAACAGTTGGAACGGTGCTTTTCTTCGGAGGAATACCGCAGCATTGCGGGGAAAAGGGAAAATACCGTGGACAGCAGAGCAATGATAGTGGAGGGATAAATCATGAGGATATCGGAAAAGGTACATCGGATACGGATTGATTTTCAGGTCACGGAGCAGGTGCAAAGATTTGTCTATGTGTATCTGATTGTGGGGAAGAAATGTTATCTGGTCGACTCGGGGGTGGCAGGAAGTGAGAAGGCGATCGAAGCATACATGAACAGCATGGGAAGGAGACTTGAGGAAATCAAAGCGATTTTTCTGACGCATGCACACCCGGATCACATTGGAAGTGCAGGAAGGATCAAGAGGTTGACAGACTGTAAGATTTACTGCCCGCAGAGAGAAAAAAACTGGGTAGAAGATATTGATTTACAGTTTCAGGAGCGCCCGATTCCGAATTTTTACCGCCTGGCAGGACAGTCTGTGACGGTAGATGAAATTGTGCGGGAGGGAGAAAAGATCGTTCTGGAAGAGGGGCTGGAACTGGAAGTGGTAGATACATCTGGACACTCGAGAGGAGATGTGTCTTATCAGATGAATGGGAGCATCCTGTTCTCGGGAGATGCGATTCCAGTGGCGGAAGATTTCCCGATACTGGTTGATTTGCAAAAAAGCATTGAAACTTTGGATAAAATCAAAGGGTGTGCGCCACAAATTTGTTGCCCGGCATGGGATGGCGTGTATGAAGGAAAAGAGCTTGAAAAACTTTTGGAGGACAGAAAAGAGAGCTTGAGAAAGTTAAAAGAGATGGTATGGGATATAGAACAGAACGATTCTCAGCTGTCAGACAAGGAAAAAGTAAGAAAAATTGCCGAGTGTATGGGATGGCATGGCGGGGGAGAAAATCCGCTTTTTGCGGCGAGCGTGGAGGCATGCAGAAAATAGGAAAATTCTGGATCACCGAAAAAAAGCACTTGACATATTATCAAAATAATCGTAATATAAAAAGATAAAACAGATATTATCATAAAGATAATAATAAGGACAGGGATAAAAGGTATATGTTTCAGACAGAAGAACAAGAATATTTATCACATTATTCCATTGCAGATTTTGAGCGTCCGTCACTTGCCACGGACATTGCGATTTTTTCTATACAGGAAGAACAGGATAGGGAAAATTTTCGAAAGTTATCAAAAATGGAATTAAAGATTTTGCTAATTCAAAGAGATGTCTTTCCATACAAAAGTTGCTGGGCACTCCCTGGAGGATTTTGTGTCCCTGGAGAGGATGTGGCGGAGACAGCAAGGAGGGAACTGTTTGAGGAGACGAATGTCAACAGCGCTTATCTGCAGCTGGACGGCGTCTACGGTGAGATGGGGCGCGATCCGAGAGGATGGATTATCTCAAATGCATTCCTCGCATTGATTGACGGAACACAACAGCATATTCACGGCGGCTCTGATGCCTGGGAAGCAAGATGGTTCAATATTACTCTGGAACAAAGGGAAGTGCACAGACAGATCGAGGAAGCGCGGATCTTTATCGAGACAGAGAATCAGATGAATTTCTGGTGCGAGGAGACGGACCTGTCTTTTTCTACCATAGTCAGAGAATACAAAGTGTTTGAAAAATACCATGAATCTGTGAAATATGAGATCGTTGAGAATGGACAATTGGCGTTCGATCACGCAAAAATCATTCTTTCGGCCTTTCTCTCACTTAGAAAAAAAGCGGAGGCAGATGACAGGATTCTGTTTGATCTAATGCCAGAATTTTTTACATTGACTCAATTACAGACAGTCTTTGAGATTGTGTTGGACAGAAAGCTGATCACACCAAATTTTCGCAGAAAAATTCTGCCATATGTGACCGAGACAGATCGGATGGTAGAAGGCGAGGGACATCGACCGGCAAAATTATTCCAGCGCAATCTGGGGATGTTTTATCGATAAAAGTTTTAGACAATTTGCTCGGTGGCGGATGCTAGCGCAGCCCTCACATCGGAAGCCTCGCTATCGTCACCGGAACCTTGTTTTTGCCTCTCTAGTAGTCGCAAGGTTCTACGTTGTAGGTTGTTTTTTGTACAAGAAAAACATTGTGTGATGACATGGCATACACGATGACATACAAGATACTCTGTCAACGCTTTTTGGAGCAAGAGGATGAAAATTGAAAAATAAGATGTCTGGCAGACAGGGTTGCTGCAAAAAGAAAAATCTTTTTGTGGCAGCCTTGTTTTTTTACATAGATTTTACATTGCCTTTACAATAACACGATAGAAGGAAAAAAGGGTCCATGCTTTAATGTTGAAGGATAGGTTTTTATGAAGATTTATGTCGCAAAAGCGGCGGAATGGAGATTAAGATGAACGAGACATTAAAGATTGTATTTGGATTGTTTGGAGGACTGGCGATTTTCATTTTTGGAATGAATATGATGAGTGAATGTCTGCAAAAGGCAGCAGGCGAAAAAATGAAAACGATTCTGTCAATGCTCACGAAAAATCCTGTGCTCGGCGTGCTGGCTGGTGCTATCACAACCGCAGTGCTGCAGAGTAGTAGCGCGACAACCGTAATGGCGATCGGTTTTGTGAGTGCAGGACTTATGAATCTGCCGCAAGCGATTTCGATTATACTGGGCGCAAACATCGGTACAACGATGACTGCGCAGATTATCGCATTTAAGATCAGCGATTATATCTATGTGTTGATTTTTGCTGGTTTCCTGATATCTTTTATCGTGAAATCACAGAAAATCAAAAATATTGGACAGACGATTTTTGCATTTGGACTGCTGTTTCTTGGGATAGAGACGATGGGAAGCGTCATGAAGCCATTGGCATCCAGTGATTTCTTTATTGATCTGATCGGAAAAGTAGCGGATATCCCGGTTTTAGGCATCGCTGTCGGTACATTGATGACTCTGGTGGTACAGAGCAGTAGTGCGACGATTGCTGTTCTGCAGAATTTCGCATCGCAGGCGGGACCAGATGGAGTGACGAGTGTCATCGGACTTACCGGAGCGATCCCGATTCTTCTGGGCGATAATATTGGAACGACGATCACTGCACTGCTCGCAAGTGTCGGTCAGAGCAAGGATGCAAAGCGGACTGCGCTGGCACACTGCATTTTTAATATTTCAGGCTCCCTTTTATTTATCTGGTTTATAAGTCCATATGCGAAGATCATCCAAATGATCTCCCCAAAAGGACCGGAAGTGGAAGTCATCTCAAGACAGATCGCCAACGCCCACACAGGATTTAACCTGACCATGACGATTATCTGGATTCCTCTGATTTGGCTGATGGTAAAAATTGTCATGAGACTGATTCCAGATAAGAAGGAAAAATATATTTTAAATCCGGCAGCTCCTAAATTTTTGGATGAAAAGCTGATCGGACAGCCGGTGGCAGCAATGCATCTGGTGTCAAAAGAAGTGATCCGCTGCAGCGAATTGGTGGAAGAGATGCTCACAGAAGTGAAAGATCTTGCAGATAAGGATGACTATCTTATCATGAATCATATCGAGGAGAAGGCAGGGATTGTGCGGAATCTGAGTGATCAGATCAATGATTATTTTGCCTCGATCTTCTCAGAAGGTGTTCTCAATGAGGAACAGGCGACCCAGGCAACCGGAATCATGTATATCTTGTGTGATATCGACCGCATCGGAGGTTTGTGCAAAGAGATCATGGAAAACATTGTGGAGAGCAGTGAGAAGAAGCAGAAGTATTCAGAGGATGCAATGCAGGAATTAAAGAAATCGGTCGGGCTGATTCTGGAGATGTACTCGGAGGCAATGCAGACGATTATCACAGGAAAAGATTCCAGTATTCTCCACAACCAAAAAGAAGAAGTGATGCAGCTCGATGATGAGATGCGCAAGGCGCACATGGAACGTGTGGGAAAAGGAAAATGCGATGCAACGCTTACTGCGGCATATAATACACTGCTTCATAATATCGATCGTCTGGGAAACAGCTGTGTCAATCTTGCGGAGACCGCTGTCAAACATGTAGACTTTTATATGTTTTTGGAGGAGACGGCATAGGCGGGAAATCAAAGTAGAGGAGATTCACAATGAACAATAGAGATTGCTATACAAACAGAGAGTTATCATGGATGCAGTTTAACGAGAGAGTGCTCAACGAAGCCGGAAATCCAAGGGTACCGCTGGCAGAGCGCCTGACCTTCGCATCGATTTATCAGTCAAATCTGGATGAGTTTTTTATGGTGAGAGTCGGCACGCTGATGATGCAGATGCGCGCAAATGAGGAGGTTCGCGAGAATAAGACGAACATGACCAGTGAAGAGCAGGTCATGGCAATCTTAAAACGCACCAGAGAACTGGAGAAGAAAAAGGCAAAAATCTATGAGCAGCTGATGGGAGAGCTGGAGCCGCAGGGTGTGAGAATCATCAATTTCAACAAGCTTTCGAGCGAGGAAGGTGCTCTGCTGGAACAATATTTTGACAATCATATTGCACCGTTTCTCTCTCCTATGATTATCGGAAAACAGCAGCCGTTCCCGTTTTTGAACAACAGACAGCTCTATGCTGTTGTCCTTTTAGAAACCAAAAACGGAAAGAGGAAAATTGGAATTGTGCCGTGCACCAACAGTGTATTTAAGCGGCTGATCGAGATTCCTTCCAGACCGGGAACTTTCATGCTGTGCGAGGAATTGATTCTTCATTTTGTCTCGAAACTATTTGTTAAATATAAAATTTGTGAGAAATCGATCATGCGGATCACGAGAAACGCGGATATCGATGCGAGTGATGTGTACGATGAGGATCTGGATTACCGCGGCATGATGGAACATCTGATCAAACAGAGAACAAGACTCAGCCCGGTGAGATTGGAGCTGAGCAGGGAGATCGATGAGAAAGTCAAGAAAGACATCGCAGATTTCCTGGGAATCTGTCAAGAACACATTCTGAAAGTAGATACGCCGCTGGATTTATCGTTTGTCTTTCAGCTTCAGGATTTCCTGCGAAGCAAAACAGAACTGTTCTATGAAAAGAGAAGTCCGAGATGGACACCGGCATTGCGGGCAAAAGAAAGTATTCTGGATCAGGTGGCTAAAAAGGATGTGCTGCTGTCCTATCCATTTGAGAGCATCAAACCGTTTCTGAGAATGCTGCATGAGGCGGCAGAAGATGACAGTGTAGTCTCGATCAAGATGACCTTGTACCGTGTCGCTGACAAGAGCAAAGTGATAGATGCCCTTATCGAGGCGGCAGAAAACGGGAAAGAAGTGGTGGTTCTGATTGAGCTGAGAGCGAGATTTGATGAGGCGAATAACATTGAGATGTCGAGAAGACTCGAAGACGCTGGATGCCGTATTATCTATGGTCTGGGAGAGTACAAGGTTCACTCTAAGCTGTGCCTGATCACGAGAAACACAGAGGAGGGGCTTTCGTATATCACACAGATTGGAACGGGAAATTATAATGAAAAGACATCGCGGCTCTATACGGATTTATCGCTTCTCACAGGAAATCAGGAGATCGGGGCAGAAGCCGCAAAGGTATTTCAGGCGCTGATGCTCGGGGAGACTGCCGAGGAGACGGATCATCTTCTGGTGGCACCAAAATGCTTACAGAATAAAGTGCTTGCCCTGATGGACGAGGAGATTGCAAAAGCAAAGAATGGGCAGGAAGGATATATCGGCGTTAAGATCAATTCCCTGACAGACAAGGTGATCATAGAAAAACTGATCGAGGCGTCCAAAGCGGGGGTAAAAGTTGAGCTGATTGTGAGAGGAATCTGTTGTCTTGTGCCGGGGATCGAGGGAAAGACAGATCACATCACCGTTGTCAGTGTTGTGGGAAGATTTCTGGAACATTCCAGAATTTACAGATTTGGAACGGGAGATCAGGATAAAATTTACATTGCTTCCGCAGATTTCATGACGAGAAATACCGTACGAAGAGTGGAGGTGGCAGTGCCGATCTATGACGAGGCGATCAAACAGAGACTGCGCCATATTTTTGACACTATCATGGCGGACGATGAGAAAGGAAAGATTCAGACCAGCGAGAGACTGTATGTGGACCGCGATTTGGGAGAGGAAAAATTGAATTCGCAGGAATTCTTTTATGAGGAGGCGTACCGGGCAGAGGCAGAACGGGAAACCTTTTGACGGATTGTGATATATGAAAAATGAGATGGGGATGTTGCAGAAAGAAGATTTTGATATCAAATCTTTTTGCAGCATCCCCTGATTTGCGTGGAAAGGGAAATGAAAGAAAAGCAGGAAAATGTGGTTGAGAGAATTGTGTCTTGCATTTATAATGGAGCTATGCGAAAAAAGATGGATAGTAAGCTGTTACAGGAGGAAAATTACGATGAAGTATGATTTTACGTCGATTATGGAGCGACATGGCAAGGATGCGATTGCGGTGGAGAGTATAGGAAAAAATGATGGAACTGGTTTTGCGCCGGATGCGCCGAAGGAAGGGTTTGATGTGATCCCGATGTGGGTGGCGGACATGAACTTTCCGACTGTCCCTACGGTTCCGGAGGCAATTATTGAGCGGGCGAAACATCCGGCATATGGATATTTTTCACTGACGGAGGAATATTTTCAGTCGATTATTCGGTGGCATGAGAGGAGAAATGGTGTCACTGGTCTCAGTGCAGAATGCATCGGATATGAAAACGGAGTGTTAGGAGGGGTGATCTCTGCTCTGACTGCGTTTGCAGCGCCTGGGGATGCAGTGCTGCTTCACAGCCCTACTTACATTGGGTTTACGAGAAGTATTGAAAACAATGGATTTGAGATTGTACACAGTCCGCTTACGCGCGATGAAAATGGAATCTGGAGAATGGATTATGAGGATATGGACCGGAAACTGAAGGAGAATGAGATCCATGTCGCTGTCTTTTGCAGTCCGCATAATCCGTGCGGTCGTGTCTGGGAGCGATGGGAGCTGGAGCGGGCGATGGAGGTCTATAAGGCAAATGATTGTGTGGTGATCTCCGACGAAATCTGGTCAGATATTCTGTTGAATGGTCACAGGCATATTCCACTCCAGTCGGTCAGTGAGGATGCGCGCAGAAGGACGATCGCGCTGTACGCGCCGAGCAAGACGTTTAATATGTCCGGAATGATCGGAAGCTACCACATTATCTATGACAAATATCTGCGCGACCGCGTGCGGGCAAAGAGCAGCAAGCCGCATTACAATGATATGAATGTGCTGTCCATGCATGCACTGATCGGCGCCTATAAGCCGGAAGGATATGAGTGGGTCGATGAGCTGTGCCAGGTTTTGAGCGGAAACATCAATTTTGCGTGCGATTATATCGCAAATCACTTTGAAGGCGTGAAAGTGAGCAAGCCGCAGGGAACATATATGCTGTTTTTGGATTGCCGCGAATGGTGTGAGGCAAATGGAAAAACGATGGATGAATTAGAGAAGGCAGGATGGGATGTCGGCGTAGCATGGCAGGATGGAAGAATGTTCCATGATCCTTATGCGATACGGATGAACCTGGCGCTTCCGCTCAGCCGTGTGCAGGAGGCGTTTGCGCGGCTGGATCGCTACGTTTTCCACAATATGGAGTGATCATAAAAAAGGAGATGGAGCATGAAATGGATGCATTTGTCAGACCTTCACATTGGAAAAAGGGTACATGAATTTTCTATGATGGAGGATCAAAAGGATATACTGAGGAAGATCCTGGAAGTGATCGGGAGAGAAAAAGTCGATGGAGTGATTATTGCGGGGGATATTTATGACAAACCGGTTCCCTCGGCGGAAGCAGTGCAGGTACTTGATAACTTCCTGACACAGCTGGCACGCCGTCACATCCCGGTGTTTGCTGTGAGCGGGAACCATGATTCAGCGGAGCGCGTGGCATTTGGGGCGCAGTTTATGAGCGCGGGAGGCGTCTATCTGTCGCCGGTCTATGACGGAAATGTGCGAAAGATCTGTCTTTCGGATGCGTATGGGCAGGTGTGGGTGTATCTTTTGCCGTTTGTGAAGCCGGCGACGGTGCGCCATGCCTTTGAGGAGGAGAAAATAGAGAGCTACCAGGATGCAGTGGAGGCGGCAATCAGACACATGGAGGTGGATACGGATCAGAGAAACCTTCTGGTGGCACATCAGTTTGTGACGGGGGCGAGCCGCTGTGAGTCGGAGGAAATCTCTGTGGGTGGTCTCGACAACGTGGATGTGAGCGTGTTTGATGCGTTTGACTATGTGGCGCTGGGGCATATTCACAGCCCGCAGTATATCGGCAGAGAGACGGTGCGCTATTGCGGCACACCTTTAAAATATTCTTTTTCGGAGGCAGAGCAGGAAAAAACGGTGACGATCGTGGAGATGGGGAAAAAGGGGGAAGTCTCTGTAAAAGAGATCCCTCTGACCCCGCTGCATGATATGCGAAAGATTCGCGGGACTTATGAGAATGTGATGGCGCGCTCTTTCTATCAGGAAATCAACAGGGAAGATTACATACAGATTACGCTGACAGATGAGGAAGATGTACTGGATGCCCAGCAGAGACTGCGATCCGTTTATCCCAACTTGATGAGACTGGAGTACGATAATCGCAGGACACGCGAACAGCAGAGGATAGACAGTGCCGAAGCGATAGAGCAAAAATCGGAGCTGGAATTGTTTGAGGAGTTCTATGAGCTCCAGAATAACCAGCCGATGAGTGACAGACAGCGACAATTTTCCCGGGATCTGATACAAAAGATTTTGGAAAAAGAAGATTGATTGACGAGTGAAAGGGGAGTGAAACATGAGACCAGAGAGACTGACGATCAGCGCATTTGGACCGTATGCAGGGGAGACGGTCATTGACTTTACAAAGTTAAATGGACAGGGACTTTACCTGATCACGGGAGATACCGGGGCTGGAAAGACGACGATTTTTGACGCGATCACATTCGCACTGTACGGAGAGGCGAGCGGAAAGGTGCGCGAGGCAGGGATGTTTCGCAGCAAATATGCAAAGGACGATACGGAGACGTATGTGGACCTGATTTTTTCTTACCGGGAAAGCAGTTATCGAGTGAGAAGAAACCCAGAGTATCAGCGCCCGAAGAAGCGTGGAAATGGTTTTACCACGGAGAAAGCGGCGGCAGAGTTGATTTACCCGGATAAACGGCAGCCTGTCACGAAGACCGATGAGGTGACAAGGGCGGTCACGGAGCTGATCGGGTTGGATTACCGCCAGTTTACGCAGATTGCATTGATTGCGCAGGGGGATTTCCAAAAATTGTTGCTGGCAGATACGAAACAGAGAAGTGACATCTTCCGGCAGATTTTTCACACAGGTCTGTACCAGAAAGTACAGACAGAATTGAAAGAGGCGGCGAAAGAAAAGAAGCAGGAATATGATGATCTGCGCAGAGGGATTTATCAGTATCTAAGCGGTGCAGTCTGTGGATCGGATCTGGCACTTGAGGAAGAATTTGAGCAGCTTAAAAGGAAAAAATTTGAGGGGGAAGTCTCAAGAGGTCTGGAGATCCTGAAACTTTTGGTGGAAAAGGATCAGGAGGAGCTCGACGAGATGGATGCTCAGATGAAGGAGCTGGAGAAGAAAATTCAGGTGGAAGATCAGCTCCTGGGAAAAGCAGAAGAGACGCGCAGGCAGAGAGAAAAATTAGAGAAGAGTCAAAAACAGTATGAACAGAGTTATGCTGAATTTCAGCAGGCAAAAAGTGACTGGGAAGCGGCGAAAAAGGAGAGAGAAAACGGCGAAAACCTGTCGGAATTGATCCGGATAGGGGAGGAAAAAACGGAAAAATACAGGCGGCTTGAAGAAGAACAAGACAAATTAGAAGAAAAAGAAAATGCCATCACTCGGATACAGATTCAGAAAGAAGAGAGTGCACGGCAGAAGGATGCACTGCAAGAAGAAATCGAGCAGGATGGGAGAAAATTGGAGGAGCTGAAAACCGTCGGAGAAGAAAAACAGAGACTGTCAAACGAAGCGCAAAATATAAAAGAGAAAAAAGAGGAACTGCGCAGACTGCAAGAAAACAAAAAGGAGCAGGAAGAAAATCGACTGGAAGTGAGGAGGCATCTTGAAAAAGATATCCGGCAGCAGCAGGAATATTTGGATGCTCTAGAGCAGTGTCAGCATCAGATCGAGGAATTACAGGACAGAGAAGTACGCCGTACATCGCTGCGCAATGAGAAAGAGCGTCTGTATGGTCTGATAGATGAGATCAAGGAGTTAGAGGAAAAAAAACAGGAGCTGTCTGAAAAACAGAGGGCATATGAGGCGTCATCCGAGAAGAAGAACAAGGTGGGTGCAGAGTATAACAGAATGGAAAATCTGTTTTGGGATGCACAGGCAGGAATGCTTGCAAGACGCTTAAAAGACGGTGAAAAGTGCCCGGTCTGTGGCTCCATACACCATCCTTCTTTGGCTGTGCTGCCACAGGCAGTGCCGGAGAGAAAAGCACTCGACAAGAAAAAAAAGGAATTTGACAAGGTCAAAGAAGAGACGGAACGTCTCAGCGCGGAAGCGAACGTATTGCAAGGGCAGATTCAGGTGGAAAGGGAGAAGATTGCGCAGAAAGCAGAGAAGGTGCTGAAGAAAGAACAGACAGAGCAGTGGAGTGGTGAGATAGAAAGTCTGCATGCATGTCTGGAACAGCATGGTGAGAAACTCAAGAATCAGGAGATACAGCTGAAAAAAGAGATTGATAAATGTGCAAACCTGAGGACAGAGGAGAAAAAGCTTGAGAAAGAGAGAGCCGAAATCCAGAATCGCATACAGGAGCAGAAACAAAAGCTTGGAGAGCTGGAAGGGCGATGCGCGGAGACGGATAGAAATATAACAAAGTGTCTTGCGGCGCTTGAAAAATGGTGGCAGGATTTTGAATGGCATGTGGAAAGCATGGGTCAGGAAGAGCGAAAGGAAGCCACAGAACGCGCAGAAACGCTGCTGTGTGAAAAGCTGGAAAAGCTTGAAAAGGAAATCAGAGAGAACCAGAAAAAAGAAAAGCAGAGGCGGCAGTTAGAGAAGAAACTTCCAGAAAAGAAGACGAGAGTACAAGAGCAGGAACAAGAAATTCAGCGCCAGGAAAAGGAACTGGTAAAATTTCGGACACAGTGCCAGGAAATCGAGAAAAATGTGATGCAGATGCAGCAAGAGTTAGGAGAAGGGTCAAAAGAAGAGATCGAGGAGAAGACACAATTCTACCGGCGAAAAAAGCAAGAGATAGATCAGACATATGAACAGGCAGAGAGGAAGTATCTGAACTGTCAAAAAGAAGAGAGCGAGCAAAAAGCGTGTCTTGAGATGCTGCAAGATCAGATCCAGGCAGCGGGAGATCTAGAGGAGGAAGAGATCAAAATCAGGAAACAAAAACTGATGCGGCAGAAAAGTGAGCTGAGCGAGAAGAGGACAGAGCGATACGCGGAGGAAAAGAAAAATAGTGAGATTTACAGCGCAGTCTGTGGACAGCAGGAGAAGCTGAGCATGGTCGAGCAGGAGTATATCTGGGTGAAAGCTTTGTCGGACACGGCAAATGGAACGTTAAATGGAAAGCGAAAGATTGAGCTGGAGACTTATATCCAGATGACGTATTTTGACCGGATCTTGAGGAGGGCAAATATCAGATTGCTGACGATGAGCAGCGGGCAGTATGAGCTGAAGCGTCAGGAAGACGGGGAGAGCAGACAAGGCAAAGCAGGCTTGGAGCTGAATGTGATCGACCATTACAATGCGAGCGAGCGAAGCGTCAAGACACTCTCAGGAGGGGAGTCTTTTCAGGCATCCCTCTCCCTTGCGCTGGGACTTGCAGATGAAATTCAGTGTTGTGCGGGAGGAATTCAGCTGGAGTCCATGTTTGTGGATGAAGGGTTTGGATCACTCGACGAGGAAGCTTTAAATCAGGCGATGAGTGCCTTGCACAGCCTGACGCAGGGAAACCGGATGGTGGGGATCATCTCGCATGTCTCAGAGCTGAAGGACAGGATTGAGAATAAGATGATTGTGAGAAAAAATAGAAATGGAGATGGCATAGGAAGCAGTGTCGAAATAATTGGCGGTTTTGCTTTTCCGGCATATATTGATATTGTAAAAAGATCAAATATATAAAGGTATGAGAGAGAATGGAAAATTATGTGACATTTTCGATAGAGACCCACTTATTTTTTGCGAGGATCATGAAGGAGCATGCGTTGTTTCTGGAGGCAGGATTTCAGTGCAAAGATACCATCTGGATTCAGAGGGCACAGCAATTTGGAAATCAGTTTGAGGAACTTTTGCGCCAGGCGGTGAGAATCGGGGATGCTCTGGTGAGCGACGAGGTTCTCAGATCGGGAGAGCTAGTGACAAAGTTTACCATACCTGCTGAGAGAAGAACCGCCAGCCTGACAGGGATTTCCATCGACAGCAGGATTTCAGAGATGGAACATAATCTGCACGCCCAGTGGGGCAAGAAAAGAGAAAGGACGCTTCTGAGGATGGTAAACCAGCTCAACAAGAGGGCTGTGTGGCTGTTGAATGGCTTTATCCAATTTGGCGAAAGTGACCTACAATCGATATGGCTGGCATGATCCGCAGGGCAGATTTTTTGTGACAAAAGAAGAGCTGGAGCGCCATGGAGGGCTGGAAAAATATATCCAAAAAGTAGAGGAGCAAAAGATTCGTGTGGAGCCCTTGGTGATCCGCGCCAATGCGGGGGACTGTATTGAGATCAGGATGACGAATCTTCTTCCGGAATATCTGGAGGAAAGCCCGTTTCAGATGATGACGAAGACAGATATCGTGGGGTATCACATTCATCTTGTGAAGTTTGACACGATTGTCTCAGACGGCGCGGCAAATGGGTGGAATAACATTGCAGGAGCGAGAAAATATGAGACATTGATTGAGCGGTTTTTTGCAGATACAGAGCTCAGAACGGTCTTTTTCCATGATCATCTGTTTGCCAACTCGCATCAGCAGCATGGCATGTTCGGAGCGCTGATTGTCGAGGAGGCGGGGGCGACATTTCATGATCCGCGGACAGGAAAAGAACTGAACTATGGGACGAAAGCGGTGATCCGGAGAAGAGACGGAACTTCCTTCAGAGAATTTGCACTCTTCGTGCACGACTTTGCGCTTCTGTTTGACCGAGATGGAAAGGCGCTGAATCCGCCGGAGGTTCCAGGATCACATGATGACCCGGGAGTGATGGGGATTAATTACCGGTCAGAGCCGATGCGGGAACGCCTGAAGGATGACAGCGATCCGGCGTATGTGTTCAGCTCTCTTGTCCACGGAGATCCTGCGACGCCGATTCTGGAGACCTACGCGGGAGATGAGATGGTGATTCGCCTGCTGGACGGGGCACACGAGGAACAGCATTCGTTTAACCTGACAGGAATGTCATGGAAAAAGGAAATCAGCGATGTGGTGTCTCCGGACGTTGCATCCCAGACGATTGGGATCTCGGAAGCTTTTAATATACGGATCAACAAAAAATATGGACCGGGAGATTATCTGTATTATTTCGGAGGCATTGACGACGCATGGCTTGGGCTGTGGGGAATCATAAGAGCGTACGGCAGAAAAAAGAAACGGCTCAGACCTCTGTGCAGGGGAAAGGATCAGATTCTTCCACTGCCGCCGTGTCCGCGAAAAGACGATATTGTACGAAAATATGAGGTGGCGGCAATCCAGAGCGATATCCCGTATAACCGGTATGGGGATCATGACCCAGATGGGCTGATGTTTGTGCCTCTGGAGGAAGTCGATCAGGCGCTGTGCGGGAAATATCATCCTAAACCGTTGATTTTACGCGCCAATGCCGGCGAGTGGATCGAGGTGACGCTCCACAACTTGTTTGACCCGTCAAGACCGATCCAGTATCACGATTATCCGAGAGTGCCGCTTGACAAGAAACATAAGCCTTCGATGCGTGTGTCTTTAAATCCACAATTTCTCCACTATGATCCGATCTGCGATTCGGGGATCAATGTAGGATATAACAACAGGGAACAGACAGTCGGCGTCGGTGAGAGCAAAAAATATCTGTGGTATGCAGACCAGGAATATGGCTCCTGTATCCTCCAGTCTTTCGGAGATATGAGAAATCACAGATACCATGGACTGTTCGGGACGATTTTGATTGAACCGGCGGGGGCAAAGTGGTATAAAAACTTTTCTCTGAGAAAGGGGATTTACGATGAGGAGGCAGTCATCGTTGCGCCAGGTGTGGAGAGCTTTCGCGAGTGTGTGGTGATGATTCAAAATGGAATCCGTATGTTTGACTGCGATGGGGAGCTTGTGAAGACGGCAGCGGGCGAGGAAGGAGAAGAGATCGATGCGGAGGATACCGGCGAAAAAGGATATAACTATCGATCGGAGAGATTTGAGAATCGATTGAAGAGAGATGGAAGAATTTCGAAGGTGTTCAGCAGCAAGATACATGGCGACCCTGCAACTCCTGTATTCAAAGCATATGCGGGTGAGCGTGTGGTGTTCCGGACAATGATGCCGGCGGATAAACCGAGAAATGTGGGGATTTGCATCCACGGTCATGAGTGGAGACAGCAGCCAAAAGACCCCTATTCCAGAGTGAGCCCTCTTCAGGGAGCGGTGAGTATTGGCAATACATTCGACATGGAATTACAAGAAGGAGCTTCCTGTCCGGGGGATTACCTTTACCGCTCTGGAAGTCTTAAATGGGATGTTGAGTCTGGCATGTGGGGAATTTTCAGGGTGCTCAGACAGGGAATCCGGTGCAAGTGTACAAATCTCTGCAGAAAAGCGGCGGAGAGATTTGGAAGAAAATAGAAAAATGTAGATGGACAGATCATGAGAAGAAAACGGACGGTGTATTCGCAGGTAGTGCACGGAAAAACCAAGGGATTGTTTTTTAGAGAAGTATCTGTGAATACACTTGACGTTGACGAAATTCTGATGATACATCAATTATGGTGCAGGAAGATTTAGGAGAAAAGTATGAAGAGACAGGTAACATTGGATGAGATATCGGATGGGAAATTATATGGATTAAATGATATGGTGAAGGCAGACTGCGGAGATTGTAAAGGCTGCTCTGCGTGCTGTCACGGAATGGGAAGTTCGGTGATATTAGATCCTCTTGATATCTATAGAATGTGTACAAATTTACGGTGCAGTTTTGAACAACTGCTGGACGGAAAGATTGAACTGAATATTGTGGATGGGATTATCCTTCCAAATTTACAGATGACGGGGGAGGAAGAGCGCTGTCCGTTTTTGAATCACGAGGAACGGTGCAGTATCCACGCTTTTCGACCCTCTATCTGTCGTCTTTTTCCATTGGGGAGATATTACGAGGAAAACGGGTTCCGATATTTTTTGCAGGTGCATGAATGTAAAAAGGAAAATCGGGCGAAAGTGAAGGTGCGCAAGTGGATTGACACGCCGAATTTAAGAGAAAATGAGAAATTTGTCATGGATTGGCATAACTTTTTGAAGGCGATGGAAGAGATCATCGAAGACAGCAGTGATGACAATCTGATGAAAAATCTGGATATGGCAATTTTGAAGATTTTTTATATGAAGCCGTACGACAAAGATCGGGACTTTTACGTTCAGTTTGCAGAGAGGATCAAGGAAGCAGAAAGCTTTGCGCAGATGATAAAAAGATAAAGAAATTTTTAGCACTTTGCAAGGAAAGTTAAGAAGATTGACAACTAAAATCAAGTATGGCATACTAGACAAAAGACATTTTTGTTTTTGCTGTCTGTGAAAGTCCGGCGCTGAACAGGTTTGCGGCGCATAAAAGTTTGGTTGAGGAGCTGGAACGGCTTGCCGAGAAAGCGATAAATATAGAGAAATGGAAAAAGGAGAGAAACAAATGCCAAAGGTAAATTTTCAGTTTGAAGATGGAAATGTGGTATCCGTGGAGGTCGTAAAGGGCAGCAATCTGCTCGAGACTGCGAGAAATGCAAACGTTGCGATCGACGCACCATGTTCCGGAAACGGTGCATGTGGGAAGTGCCGTGTGAGATATATCAGCGGAGATCTGGCATCAAAGAAAACGATTCATATCAGTGATGAGGAGTATAACGAGGGATGGAGACTGTCCTGTGTCAGCACAGTCGAAGGGGATGTGACAGTGGAAGTCCCAGATATTGCCTCTGCATACAAAAGCCGCATGAAAATGGCAGATCTTGGATCGAAACAGGAAGTAGAGATTTTTGAAAATGCGAAGAAAAATATCGAGGAGACGGGGATTGCCATGGAGAATACCATGCAGCTTATTCAGGTGTCCATGGATGAGCCAAGTCTTGACGATACCATGCCGGATAATGAACGATTCACGCGCGCGCTGCAGGATGTGACGGGAATGGAGAGAATCCGTCTTCCATACACGACGCTCCGCAAATTGCCGGATGTGCTCAGAGAGAGCAATTTCCAGGTGCAGTGTGTAATCGGAAAGTCAGCAAACAGCATTTTTGTGTATGATATCATGCCGTCTGGCGAGGAAGTCATTGTGGGAGGACTTGCCATCGATATCGGAACGACATCGGTAGCTGCGCTGCTGATTGATATGATGACGGGAAAAATTCTTGCGAAGGCTTCCGGTGGAAACGGACAGATCCGCTTTGGTGCAGATGTCATCAACCGAATTATCGAGTCCACAAAGCCAGGAGGAAAGAAACGTCTCCAGAAAGCAGTGATCGATGAGACGATCAATCCGATGATTGATGAGATGTGCAGAGGAATCGGATTTAGAAAAGACCGCATCTATCGCATGTGTGTTGCATCGAACACCACGATGAATCATCTGTTTGCAGGAATCAGCGCCGATTATCTGCGCCAGGAGCCGTATATCCCGGCATTCTTTAAGACAAACTCATTTTTTGCATCAGATTTAGGAATTCATGTCAACAAGGATGCACATATCATCATGGCGCCGAATGTGGGAAGCTATGTGGGAGGAGATATCACAGCCGGAACACTCGTCACAATGTTGTGGAATAAACCAGAGTTTTCACTGTTTATCGACCTTGGAACGAATGGAGAGCTGGTATTTGGCAATAATGAGTTTATGATGTGCTGCGCATGTTCAGCAGGTCCTGCCTTTGAGGGTGGAGATATCAGCTGTGGTATGCGTGCGACAGACGGGGCAATCGAGGCATGCAAGATTGATCCTGAGACGATGGAACCGACTTATTCGATTATCGGAGATGAGGGACAAAAGCCAGTCGGACTTTGCGGCTCCGGAATTATCGATGTGATCAGCGAACTGTTCCGCTGCGGTATCATCAGCCCGAAAGGGAAATTTATACGCGAAGGAAAGAGAATCCGCCACGACCAGTATGGCATGGGAAGCTATGTGCTTGCCTTTGAGGAGGATGCAGCTTCTGTCAAGGATGTAGAGATCACAGAGGCAGATATCGATAACTTTATCCGCGCAAAGGGAGCGATTTTCTCTGCGATCCGTACCATGCTTGCGTCTGTGGATTTCGACATTTCGATGATCGAGCAGGTCTATGTCGCAGGCGGTATCGGAAGCGGTATCAACATGGAAAATGCAGTGCGCATTGGAATGTTCCCAGACATCCCGATTGAGAAATTCTATTACATAGGAAACTCTTCCCTGTCAGGCGCTTACACGATGCTGCTCTCCACAGAGGCGGAGAAAAAGACGTATGAGCTTGCCTCAAATATGACGTATCTGGAACTGAGCACCGTTCCGACCTATATGGATGAGTTTGTGGCATGCTGCTTCCTGCCGCACACAGACAGCACACTGTTTCCAAGTTTTTATTAAGGCAATGTCCGACAGAAAATATTTGACAGAAAAAGTGATATTTAGGAGGTAAAAATGAAGGTTATTCGTCCAGGATTTGAGATGATTTCCGAGCTGAATGCGGAAACGATTTTGAAAAATATTGAGAGATGTGGCAGAGTTTGCTATAAGAGTGAAAACCTGATCGATCAGGGAACAGCAGAAAAATTTATCCGTGGAATTATTGCCAGAGGTCATGAATCTGTGCTGGAGCATGAGAAAATCACGGTGAAGTTTATCTGTGACCGGGGCGTCAGCCATGAGATCGTGCGCCACAGAGTGGCAAGCTACAGCCAGGAAAGCACAAGATACTGTAATTACAGCAAAGAGAAATTCGGCAAAGAACTGACGATGATTCATCCATGCTTCTGGGAGGACAGTGATCCTCAATATCAGGTCTGGAAAGAGACGATGGAACAGATTGAGAAGGCATACAATCAGCTGATTGAGATGGGAGCGAAGCCGGAGGAGGCACGGACGATTTTGCCAAACAGCTTAAAGACGGAGATCGTGGTGACCATGAACATGAGAGAATTGCGCCATTTTCTGAGGTTGCGCACTTCTAAGGCATCCCATCCGCAGATGAGAGAGATTGCAAATATGCTGCTCTCTTATCTGAAAGAGCAGATTCCTGTATTATTTGAAGATATTGAATTGCAGTAAAATTTTGATGGCAGTAGCAAGACAGCAGATGCGATGCAAATGGATGGGATGATACAGCCATAAATACATTTGCAGACGCATCTGCTGTCTTAGCAGAAAAGAGTTGTGATTTTAAGAAGAGGGTGAGCAAGGAAGCTTTATTTTGGGAGGATCATATCGATTCCCATCTGCAATGTTTCCATGTCAAGCATTCCTCTCGCACCAGCGATGAGATAGCCTTCTTCGTCAATGAAATAGGTAGTAGGGAAGGCGGTAATCCCATAGGAGTAGATGGCATCCTGTTTCGTGTCAAAATAGACAGGAAAGGTAAAACCTTGCTCTTCTATATAGTTTTGACCGCTTTCTTTTGTCTCACCCATTGCACCTACTGTGTCGATCATGATAAATGTCACGTTGTCTCCGAGCTGCCGGTACATCTCTTCGAAATCGGGCATTTCACTTTTACATGGTGGACAGTTACTGTTCCAGAAATTCAGAACAGCAGGTTTGACGAGGAGCTGATAGAGTGTGATCTCATTCCCGGCTGCATCAGTGACTGAAAAATCCGGGGCAAGCATGTAGTTGCGATCTTCCGTTTGTTCGCTGTCGGAGGCATCAGCAGGAGAGGCATCAGCGGGTGAAGCATCAGCAGGTGAAGCATCAGCGGGTGATGCGTTAGCAGGAGAGGCATCACTCTCCTCGGAATGAGATTCTGATTCTGTGGCGGAGTCAGAAATCGGCAGGGAGGATAAGTTGCCGCCGGAGTGGTCGGAAGCCAGTTTATTATAGGCAACGACAGCTGCACCGAGCAGGATGATCAAAAGAGCGAGTGTCAGAAAAAATGATTTTTTTTGTTTCATAGATTTAGTCTCCTTACAAAAGTACTGCCATGCCCCAATGATGTCCTTGGATCATAAAAGCGAGGGCTTATTGGCTTAGATTAAAAGGAAAAGAGTGTGAAAAGTTTGCTGAGCATACCGGTCATCATCGCAATTCCGACAACAATCAGAAGAATTCCTGAGATGGCGTTGATGATGGCATAGTGTTTTTTGATCCAGGTAAAGGCAGATTTCAGCTGCTGGATCAAAATAGCACTCAGAAAAAATGGGATTCCAAGTCCAAGGGAATAGCACAGCAGAAGGAGAATGCCCTTTGAGGTGGATCCTTGCTGTGAGGCGAGTGCGAGTGCGGAGCCAAGAAAAGCGCCGACACAAGGCGTCCATCCAATGGAAAAAACAATCCCAAATGCGATGGAAGAAAAAAAGGTCATATTTTGGCTGAGCAAGGAATGATCTTTCGCTCGATGAAAGATCGGAAGATGAAATACTCCGAGGTAACTCAGACCTAAACAGACAATGAGCAATCCGCAGATGAGATTGATCAGTGACTGGTGCTGTGAGAGGAGCATACCGACGCTCCCCGCGAAAGCACCCATGAGAATAAACATGAGAGAAAAGCCGGTGATGAATCCAAGCGCATTTTTTATGGTTGCAGATTTTTGGTGTTCTTCATCGCTTCCGGCAAGATATGTCAGATAAATGGGAAGCATGGGAAGAAGGCAAGGGGAGATAAATGTGATCAGCCCCTCAAGAAACGTGATAAAGTATTCCAAGATCAAATCCTCCTGATAAATATTGATGGCTAGCTGGGGTCGTTCGCAGACAGAAAGAGAAAACAGTAAGTTTTCCTTGTCAACTTTCCTAAAAGAATGGTATCATGATACTGGGGTCAAAATACCTTTGCCCCAACATCATATCATAGTTTGATGAAAAAGAGAATCTTTTTCATCAGAAGATGTCATAATGTAACTGAGGAAAAACAGGTATCAAGATACCTGCAAGATAGAAAGAAGAGGAAGAGGATGGAAAATTTGATCATTGTCGGTTCTGGACCGGCAGGTGTTTCAGCATCGTTATATACCGTGCGCGCCAATCTCTCTCCACTTGTGATTGCAAATGGAATGGGAGGGCTAGAGAAGGCGGACAAGATTGAAAATTTTTACGGAAACGAGGAAGGACTCAACGGAGCACAGCTCCATGAGAAGGGGATTCGGCAGGCAAAAAATCTGGGAGTCCGCTTTTTGGAGGCAGAAGTTCTTGGAATCCGTGAAGAGGAAAATTTTGTGGTGGTCACCTCCAAAGGTGAGATTGAGGCGAAGATGGTTCTCTTAGCGACAGGGGCAAAGCGCACAACGCTGAAAATTCCGGGCAGAAAAGAATTGGAAGGCAGAGGAATCAGCTATTGTGCGATCTGTGATGCTTTTTTCTACCGACGAAAAAAGGTCGCTGTGGTCGGAAATGGAGATTTTGCATTGCATGAGGCGCGTGTGTTAAAGCCGCTTGCAGAGAGTGTGGTGCTGTTGACAGACGGAGAACTGCAAAAATTTTCAGAATCTCCGGAGTTTGCGGTCGAGACGCGGAAGCTTGCGGCGTTTGAAGGTACAGAGAAACTCGAAGCGATCCGTTTTATAGATGGACAAAAGATGGATGTGGATGGGGTGTTTCTGGCAATCGGGACAGCTGGAAGCGGAGAGATCGCGCGCCAGATGGGAGCACAGCTGACACAGGGTGGTCAGATCAAAGTGAATGAAGAGATGGAGACGACAATAAAGGGTCTGTATGCGGCGGGAGACTGTACCGGAGGTATTCTTCAGGTGGCAAAGGCAGTCTATGAAGGCGCAGCGGCAGGCATGGCGATTTCCAAAGCATTTCGAAAAATACAGTGACGGCAATCACAACAGAGAGATAAGAACAAGACAAAGGAGAATGGATCATTATGGAAATTATTGTGACAAAAGAAAATTTTAAAAAAGAGGTTTTGGAAGCAGAAAACACGATTTTGGTGGATTTCTGGGCTACGTGGTGTATGCCATGTAAGAGACAGGGCGTGATTTTGGAGGAGATGGCAGCAGGAGGACTCACGGTTGGAAAAGTTGATGTGGATGAGCAGCCAGAGCTTGCAGCACAGTTTCGCGTGATGAGTATACCGACTCTGATTATCTTTAAGGGCGGCAAAGAAGTGGAGCGCCTGGTAGGGCTTCGTTCCAGGGAAGAGCTGGAACAGATTTTGGGACAATATTAAGAGAGAAAAATACAGAGAAGGATCGAGAAAAGGGTTGCTGTGGGACCAGAGGGAACAAAGAAGCTGGTTTGCGGCAATCCTTTGTTTTTTTAGAGAAAAAATGTTTGGAGGAGACAGGATGAAGGCAGAATACGCAGAGCGCTTGCGCGATTTAGGGATACAGATTTCGAAATATCGGAGAAAAAAGAATATGACGCAGATGGATCTTGCCAAAAAAGCGGGAATCAGTCGGACACATATGAGCAATATTGAAGCGGCAGGAATGGAAAAGGGGATTTCTCTGGAACTGCTGTTCCGGATAGCAGATATTCTGGAAGTTCCCCCGGAAGAGTTGCTGAAGCCAGTAAAATTTCCGAGCTAGACAAAAAACAGGAGAAATAAGAGGAGTGATCGAAGATAAATTCTTGTCACAGAATGGGAAAGAAAACGTCGAAAATTGGCAATGTTATATTGACTTAGAGTTTACTCTATGTGATAGAATGTAAACAATAAGATAGTATTTATATGGACAAACTTTACTAGGGTCTCTAAGGTGAAAAAGGTAAAAATAAAATAAGGTCGCTGTTTTTTTGAACACAAATACGGTATTCTACATATTTTCTGGGCATCGGAGCATATAGATTGGAGGTGCTGGAAGTATGGGAGTGATGTCAGAGGATACCAGAAAAAAGAGAGAATAGATCCGGTTATGTCAGGCTGTGCAGTAGAAATCAGGTTTGGATGACTGCACAGATTTCGAGAGTGAGACAGGAAGCACAGAGAGGATACGGGCTGTATATGTTCGAGGAGATATCAGCTCTTTGTGCCAGATATTCTCTTGGTTTTTTTGTTCAAAACATATCACGATTTTGTACGAGCAGGGTCTCGTAGAGTGCCTGTGTGTACAAAAGGAAAATATATGGGTATTTTCTAGGAGAAAGCCCCGAAGACCATCCCGGATTTATGCGTGGAGATAAACGGTCAGCAATATTTGATAAAAGGAATTGGAAGGAAAATAGTATGGGATATTCTATTGGAGAAGCAGCGAAGAAAGCAGGATTATCGGCGTATACTCTACGATATTATGATAAGGAGGGATTATTGCCCTTTGTGGAAAGAACGCCCGCAGGCTTTCGAATATTTAAAGATAGTGATTTGGAGTGGCTTGCCGTGATCAGTTGTCTGAAAAACACGGGAATGTCAATTAAAGATATTAAGAAATTTATTAATTGGTGTATGGAAGGCGATTCGACTTTGGAGAAACGCCTTAATATGTTCAAAGAACAAAAAGAGCGCGTACAGGATCAGATGGATGAGCTGAAGAAGTTCATGGATGAGATCGATTACAAGATATGGTATTATGAAACCGCTCTTGAGGCTGGAACAGAGGCAATTCACGAGAAAGACGGAAAAAGAGCTCCGCTGTTTTGGCAGAGGGAAGAACAACAGAAAAAAGAGTAAAA
Organism: Robinsoniella sp.; assembly: GCA_022788205.1. Lineage (GTDB taxonomy): Bacteria > Bacillota > Clostridia > Lachnospirales > Lachnospiraceae > JAGZHZ01. The sequence goes on from JALEVQ010000105.1 coordinate 52,223, forward strand.
AAAACAGGGCACAATTTCTGCTCTGTTTTTTTGCTCTTTTTGGCTTTGCATCTGATCAGAAAATCTTGGGCATATTAATCCAGAAACCGTGCCAGAATGGAGCATGTCACACGGATTGGAGAAAAGTTAAAAATTCGCGCGCCACAGGGGAGAGATAGCCATTTTTATTGTAAATCACAGAAATCTTCGAGTGGAGTTCAGGATCACGCAGTTCCCTGCAGAGGGTGTCAGGGTTTTGGACCAATTTCAAGGCAGAAGCGGGGATAATGCCGATACCAAGTCCGGCGTCTGCCCAATATGCAGTGGTGCGTGCATCATCGTTTTTACACAAAATCTGTGGGTGCAGGTGATGGAGCTGAAATTGTTCCAGAATGATCGCTTCCCATCTGCGGTAGAGAATCAGTGGTTTTTGATAAAGCTGTCTCAGAGAGATCTCATGCTGGGGCAGATCATCAAAGTAGATGCGGTGCCCGACTGCGAGCATCGGTTCTTCCTGGAAAAAAATACATTCAAAAGAAGCAGAGTGAAACGGAGTGCGCACGATGGCAATCTCGATGATATTTGCCTTTAACTGTTCCAGAAGTTGATAAGTGTTTGCCTCAAACAATTCAAAATGGATTTCCGGTCGCTGGTGATGAAAGCTTTTGATCCATTGGTTTAAAAAAGTACAGCTGACCGAGGAGATCACTCCAAGGCGCAGAGAGCCGGTCGTACCGTTTTGATAGTCGAGGAGTTCTTTCTTTGTCTGGCTGGAGAGCTCCAGCATTGTCAGAGCACGCTCATACAAAAGCTTTCCTGCCTCGGTCAGGTGAATCTGGCGGGATCCGCGCTCAAAAAGAGTGCAGGAGAGCTCTTTTTCCAGAAGATGCATCTGTGTGCTCAGCGGAGGCTGAGACATATGAAGCTTTTTTGCCGCATGGGAGATATTTCCCTCATTTACGACCGTTACAAAATAGTAGAGACGTTTCAAATCCATAAATGTCGTACCTTTCTTGGAAAATATATGAAAAAGATATAGAAACTATATAAATATAATAATTTTTATATAATATTTTCTATGATAATATAGAGGCAAAAAGAAAGCAAGAGAAATCAGAGCTGCCTGGCGATTTTTTTGGGGCAGTCTCAGAAGAAAGGGTGAAGAGATTCATATGAAGAGTTTACTGGTCTACCTAAAGGATTACAAGAAGGAGAGTGTACTGGGTCCACTGTTTAAGCTCCTGGAAGCTTCCTTTGAGCTCCTTGTCCCGCTGGTGATGGCATCGATCATCGACAAGGGGATTGCAAACGGCGATCGAGGCTATGTGGTATCCATGTGTCTGGTGATGATTGCGCTGGGGGTGATTGGGCTTGCATGTTCCCTCACAGCACAATTTTTTGCGGCGAAAGCTGCAGTTGGATTTTCCACGAAGCTTCGCCATGCGCTATTTCAGCATATTCAGTCTCTGTCGTTTACAGAGATGGATACGGTCGGAACTTCCACGCTGATCACGCGGATGACGAGCGATATCAACCAGGTTCAGTCAGGTGTCAACTTGGTGCTGCGACTTTTTCTGCGCTCACCGTTTATCGTATTTGGCGCGATGGTGATGGCGTTTACGATTGATGTAAAAGCAGCACTGATTTTTGTCATCACAATCCCCTTGCTGTCGATTGTTGTCTTCGGGATTATGCTCTGGACGATTCCTCTGTATCGGAAAGTACAGGCAAGTCTTGACCGTGTGCTCGGAATCACGAGAGAAAATTTGACAGGCGCCCGTGTGATCCGCGCCTTCGGAAAAGAGAAGGAAGAGACGGAGCGCTTTTGCCAGAGTAATCAGAACCTGACCACGATTCAGATGTATGTAGGAAAAATTTCAGGTGTGATGAATCCTGTCACCTACGTGATCATCAATGCGGCGATCGTGGCACTGATCTGGACAGGAGCGCTGCAGGTAGATGCAGGAAACATCACGCAGGGAGAGGTGATTGCGCTTGTCAACTATATGTCCCAGATTTTGGTTGAGCTTGTCAAGCTCGCAAATTTGATCATCACAGTGACAAAAGCGGTCGCATGTGCAAACCGCATCGAGAGCGTGATGAAGATGAAATCAAGCTTAGAATTCAACTCAAAAGAAACACCTTGTAGGGAAGAGAACGGTCACAAGGCGGAAGAAATGATAATAGACAAAAATGATGATCGTTCTGAGAAGATGGCAGTGGAGTTTCGGAATGTCAGCCTGCGCTATCAAAATGCCGGGGATGACTCTCTGAGAAATCTGAACCTGAAAGTAAAACGAGGTCAGACGATCGGCGTGATTGGAGGGACAGGCTCCGGAAAAACATCTCTTGTCCATCTGATCCCGCGATTCTATGATGTGACAGAAGGCGCTGTTTTGGTGGACGGGCGCGATGTCAGATCGTATTCTCTGGAAGAACTCAGAGAAAAAGTCGGAATGGTGATGCAAAAAGCAGTGTTGTTCCGCGGGACAATCCGCGACAATCTTGCCTGGGGGAAAAAGGATGCAACGGAGCAGGAGATGTACCGTGCGCTGGAGATTGCACAGGCACTTGAGATTGTCAGAGGAAAAAAAGACGGGTTGGATTTCATGGTGGAACAGGGCGGAAAGAATCTTTCCGGCGGTCAGAAACAGCGTCTGACCATCGCCAGAGCACTCGTCAAATCCCCGGAAATTTTAATCCTCGATGACAGTGCATCGGCACTTGATTTTGCGACCGACGCAAAGCTGCGCCATGCAATCCGGGATATGGAAGGAGACACCACGGTCTTTATCGTCTCACAGAGAACCTCATCACTCCAGCATGCAGACCAAATCGTCGTCTTGGATGACGGGGAGGCAGTTGGAATCGGAACACACGAACAACTTTTGAAGACTTGTCCTGTCTACCAGGAAATCTATTACTCACAGTTTGGGGATGAGGAAAAGAGACAGCTGGGATAAGGATGTTCACCGCTTGTGCAGAAAGCAGCGGTGTGTGTTCCGCAGAGAAAGAAAGGGGAATCGACAGAGATGAATAAAAAAGCAAAGCAAAAAGAGACACTTGGAAAAGTGTTAAAGCGAATAAAAAAATATTGGATCTATGTGGTGTTTTCGGTTTTGATGGCGGCCGTGTCGGTGGCGCTGACTCTGTATCTGCCAATCTTGACAGGAAATGCGATCGACTATATTCTGGAGCCGGGAAAAGTAAATTTTACAGTGATCCTTTCCATCCTGAAAAAGATGGCGGTGGTGATCGCTTTAACCGCAGCGGCGCAGTGGATTATGAATATCAGCAACAACAAAATTGCGTATCAGGTGATCAGGGATGTCAGGCGCGAAGCGTTTGAAAAGATCGAGATTCTGCCTTTGAAATATATCGATCAGCATTCTTATGGAGAGATTGTCAGCCGTGTGATCGCAGACGTGGATCAGTTTTCTGATGGACTTTTGATGGGATTTACACAGCTTTTTACGGGAGTGATCACGATTATCGGAACACTGGGATTCATGCTCAGTGTCAATGTGGGCATCACGCTGGTGGTGGTGGTGATTACGCCGGTGTCACTCTTTGTGGCAAGTTTTATCGCAAAGAAAACGTACAAAATGTTTCGCCTTCAGTCAGAGACGAGAGGAGAACAGACAGCGCTGATCGACGAGATGATTGGAAATCAGAAGGTGGTTCAGGCGTTTGGTCATGAGAAAGAGGCGCTGGAGCGATTTGATGAGATCAATGAAAAACTGGGGAAATATTCTCTGCGGGCAATCTTTTTCTCTTCTATCACGAACCCGGCGACACGTTTTGTGAACAGCCTTGTCTACACAGGAGTCGGGCTGACAGGCGCACTGTCTGCAATCGGAGGAAGAATCAGCGTGGGGCAGCTTTCCTGTTTTTTGAGCTATGCCAATCAGTACACAAAACCGTTCAACGAAATTTCAGGTGTGGTGACAGAGCTTCAGAATGCGCTTGCGTGTGCGGCGAGAATCTTCGAGCTGATCGAGGAGACGCCGCAGGTTCCGGAAAAGGAAGATGCGAAAGTACTGCAGAATGTAGAAGGAAACGTCAAGCTGGAACATGTGAAATTTTCCTATACACCGAAACAGCGATTGATTGAAGATTTCAATCTGAGTGTGAAGCCGGGACAGAGAGTAGCGATTGTCGGACCGACCGGATGCGGAAAGACGACAATGATCAACCTTTTGATGCGTTTCTACGATGTGACAGGCGGAAAGATTTTGGTTGAGGACAGCGATATCCGGGATGTGACAAGAAAAAGCCTGCGCACAAGTTATGGAATGGTTTTGCAGGATACCTGGCTAAAGAGTGGTACCATCCGGGAAAATATTATGATGGGAAAACCGGACGCCACGGAGGAAGAAGTCATACAGGCAGCAAAGCTGGCGCACGCCCACAGCTTTATCAAGCGTCTGCCGCAGGGATATGACACGGTGATCACAGAAGATGGCGGGAATCTTTCGCAGGGGCAAAAACAGATTCTATGTATTGCACGAGTGATGTTGTGCCTGCCGCCAATGCTGATTTTAGATGAGGCAACTTCCTCGATCGATACGAGAACAGAGATTAAGATTCAGGATGCCTTTGCGCGGATGATGAAGGGAAGAACGAGTTTTATTGTCGCACATCGCCTCTCCACAATCCGGGAGGCGGATGTGATACTGGTTATGAAAGACGGGGCAGTGATCGAACAGGGAAGCCACAAAACCTTGATGAAAAAACAGGGATTTTATGCTACCCTGTATAATAGTCAGTTCGAAGGAAGGCAGCAGAGCAGCGTAAACTCATGATAAATTCTGGAAACAACAAATTTATGTTGTGTTAAATAACAGATTGATATATAATACACGTATGGATAGAGAATATAAATCAAATCATAATGTCGTGTATTCCTGCAAATACCATGTGGTGTGGTGCTCGAAGTACCGAAGAAAGGTACTGGTTGGTGAAGTCGAGACAAGATTAAAGGAGCTTGTCACATCAATCTGCGAGGAAAATGGGATTGAACTGCTGGCAATAGAGCTGATGCCTGACCACATCGGGCTTTCTCTGGAAGTAGAGCCTCAACTTGGAATACACCGAGCAGTCAAGGCGATCAAGGGAAAAACGTCAAGAATTCTGCGAGAAGAATTTCCTTCTCTGCGGACAAGAATACCGACTCTCTGGACAAATTCTTACTATGTCTCAACCATAGGTGAAGAGTCCGAAGAGAGTGTAGAACAGTATATCAGAAGTCAGGAAACATCACAGAGAAAATGATCGATGAAAAAGAGATATCGAGATGATCTTTCAAAGCGATCTGTGGAGAAAAGCCATGGAGGAGAGCGGTGAAAAAAGATCTTTTCAGTCGATTTATAAGGGAAAAGTCATGTTTGGTTATGTAAAAGTGTTTAAACCTGAGATGAAGATCAAAGATTTCGCGACGTATCAGGCTTATTATTGCGGCTTATGCCGGGTATTAAAGAAAAAATATGGGATTTCGGGTCAGATGACCTTGACATATGATATGACGTTTTTGACGGTGCTTTTGACGTCGCTGTATGAATGTCCCACGGAGAAAGAGACGTGTCACTGTATGCTTCACCCTGTCGCAAAGAAGCAGATTTTGACCAATGAGATTACGGAGTATGCAGCTGATATGAATATTTTGCTCACCTATCATCATTTTGTGGATGATTGGAAGGACGAGCAACAGAAAAAAGCTATGATCGGCATTCGAAGTTTTCACGGGCGCTATGAAAAAATAAAAAAGCAGTATCCAAGGAAAGTGGCACAGATTGAGAGATATCTGAGAGAATTGTCACGGATGGAAAAAGCAGAAGAGAAAAGTCTGGATAAGGTTTCGGGCGTCTTTGGAAAACTGATGGCAGAGCTTGTCGCCTACCGGGAGGATGCGTGGACGGAGGAACTGAGAGAGATGGGCTTTTATCTCGGCAAGTTTATTTACCTGATGGATGCCTACGATGACCTGGAGAGGGACAAAAAAGAACATAATTATAATCCATTGATAGGGATTAGCAATGAAAAAAATTTTGAGGAAAATTGTCAGATCATGCTAAATATGATGATGGCAGAATGTACAGAACATTTTGAAAAACTTCCATGCGTGGAAAACAGCGAAATCTTGAGAAATATTCTGTACGCAGGAGTCTGGAACCGCTATGAGGCGATCCGGGAGAAGAAGAAATCTTAATTCATATTTGCGAGGCAAAGAAAAATTCAGAGATAAAGGAAGAAGGAAAGAAATGATAAGTGATCCATACAAGGTATTAGGTGTCTCACGAAATGCGTCAAATGACGAGATCAAAAAGGCATATCGGGAGTTGAGCCGAAAGTATCACCCCGATTCGTATGTCAACAATCCGCTGGCTGACCTGGCAGAGGAGAAATTTAAGGAAGTCCAGGAGGCATACAAGCGGATCATGGATGAGAGAGAGCGAGGGGGAAGCTCCTCTTACAGCAGAACATCGAGCAGCGGAGATACTGCTAATGTCGAGATGGGGGCGGTGCGCAATTACATCAATTCCGGTCACTACCGCGAAGCACTCAATCTGTTGTCCAGAATTCCGCTTCAGAATGCGCAGTGGCATTATTACTACGCAGTGGCGAGTGCGGGAATCGGAAACAATATCGATGCGATGAATCATGCCCAGCAGGCAGCATCTATGGAACCGGGAAATATTGAGTACAGAGGTTTCCTTGATCAGCTTAGAATGAAAGGGAACCGCTATCAGGGAACAGGAAATCAGTACGGCGGCGGACGTGGATTGTCGACAGGTAATTTCTGCTGCGATCTGTGGTGTGCGGATTCTCTGTGTGAATGTATGGGAGGAGATCTTTGTCCATGCATGTAAATGAAAAAAAAATAGCTTTCTGCGGATTGCTTCTGGCGATCTGTGAGATTTTACTGGTGCTGAGCAAGGTGATTGATGTCAGCACCTTGTTTTTCCTTGCGGCGGCATCGTTCTGCACTGGCGTTGCCGTCAGAGAATACGGGCTTTCCCTGGGATTTGCTTTCTTTGTGGCGAGCGAATTGCTGGGGTTGATCCTTGTGCCGGACAAGCTGTATTGCCTGACCTACGGAATGATGGCTTTTTATATTTGGGCGAGGGAAGCAATCTGGCGTCTGCTTTCTAAAAAAAATCTGCGGAAGAATCCATCAAAACTTTTGTGGATTGCAAAATATGCAGTGTTTAATGTGATGTATATCCCGGCGGTGATTCTGATGCCGGAGCTTTTCTACAAAGGGACATACAGCCTGGGGATGCGAGCTATGCTTCTGCTGGGCGGTCAGGTGATTCTATGGATCTTTGATAAAGCATATTGCTATTTTCAGGATGCAGTCTGGGGGAAATATCGCAGAGTTCTGCAGTGAGAGAAGAAAAACAGAGAGAAGAAAGGGTAGGAGAAAATGGCGGAAAAAAGGAGAAACCGTGAGACCGGTCAGAGAAAAAAGGATACCGGGAAAAGTATAGATCAAAGACAGGACAGGCATCCGACGGAGAGAAAGAGAGAGGAAAAAAATCTGGAACAAAAAAAGAATCCAGAACAAAAAAATCAGGCAGAGAAAAAGAACCTCTGTCCTTATCAGAAGAAATGTGGCGGATGTCAGCTTCTGCATATGCCTTATGAAAAACAGCTGGCATGGAAACAGAACAGAGAAAAGGAATTGTTAGGTGAGTTTGGAAAGATTGCGCCGATCATAGGGATGAAGGAACCATGGCATTACCGGAATAAGGCACATGCGGTCTATGGATATACAAGGCAGCATAAGATTGTATCTGGATTTTATCAGGAAGGGACACATAAAATTGTCCCGGTCGACGCCTGCATGATTCAGGACCCGGTGGCTGACCGGATTATGGTGACAGTCCGCGAACTGCTCCGATCATTCAAGATCAAAACATACGATGAGGATACAGGGTATGGTTTGTTTCGCCATGTGCTGGTGCGGACCGGTTTTTCCAGCGGGGAAGTGATGGTGGTGCTCGTGACAGGATCGCCGGTATTCCCGTCCAGAAATAATTTTGTCAAGGCACTCAGGGCAGCGCACCCGGAGATCACGACGATTGTCCACAATATCAATGACAAACAGACGAGCATGATTCTTGGAGAGAGAGAACATGTCTTGTATGGAAAAGGATATATAGAGGATACCTTGTGTGGGAAGATTTTCCGCATCTCCTCGAAGTCTTTTTATCAGGTCAATCCCAGACAGACGGAGATACTGTACAGAAAGGCACTGGAGTTTGCAGACTTCTCAGGTGATGAGACACTCCTCGATGCCTACTGCGGAATCGGCACAATCGGATTGATTGCGAGCGACCGTGTGAAGAACGTGATCGGCGTGGAGTCCAACAGTGCTGCCGTCAAAGATGCAGTCTTAAATGCAAAGCGCAATCAGGTGAAAAACATTCAGTTTTACTGCAAAGACGCAGGAGAATTTCTCGTCAATATGGCGTCAGCGGGAGAGAAGGTTGATGCCGTGATCATGGATCCTCCAAGAGAGGGAAGCAGCAGAGAATTCCTGGATTCCTTGGCTTTCATGGCTCCCCAAAAAGTAGTCTATGTCTCCTGCAATCCAGAGACACTTGCGAGAGATTTAAAGGTGCTGGTCAGAAAAGGATACCAGGTGAAAAAAATGGTGCCCGTAGACATGTTCGCACAGTGTGAGCATGTGGAGACGGTTGTTCTTTTGTCCCAACAAAAACCAGATGACACGATAGAGATCGACTTAGACCTGGACGAGCTGGATGCCACCAGTGCCGAGTTGAAAGCAACCTATCAGGAAATCAAAGATTATGTGCTGAAAGAA
>JALEVQ010000129.1 GCA_022788205.1 Robinsoniella sp.
ATCAGGAAACAAGGTTTGTTTGCTGTACAATTTTAAACAGACTATATACACAAATCCATAAAAAATCCGGGAGGTGCACAAGGGGATAGTTTAAAGTAAAAAACGTGCGTTTGCCGTGTGACAGAATGAAAATATAGTTGACAAGCATAGGATAATTGCATATAATTTCCTTGTAAAATCTCATAATACCTGTCAAAGTTCACAAAAGACAATGGATTTTGTGATGAAAAGGGAATGCAGTGAAAATCTGCAGCAGCCCTCGCTACTGTGAGAAGGACAAATCATGGAAGTCCACTGGAGAAAATCCGGGAAGGCAATGAGGAGGATGAATTCGAGCCAGGAGACCTGCTTTGAATCAGGATTATGGATATCTTTCGATGGGAAGGGTATTCATAAAGCACAAAATAAAACGCTATATTATTGCGTATTAAGGCTAAAAAATCAGAAAAAACAGATATGTTTTTCCAGTTTTTCGATTTTATTTTTGGCATGGGCGCAGTATAGGCAATTATAATATGCTTTGTCGAATAAAAACACTCCCCAGAGAGTGTTTTTTCTTTTCCTTCTGAAAGAGGAACTTGTCAAAAGAAGAGGAGGAAATGAAAGTGAGAAAGAAAGTACAGAACAAAAAATGGCAGGGAGCATTGCTTGCGGTTGCTATGACAGCGGGAATGTTGTTCGGGGGCATCAGTGCGTTGGCAGCGGACTCAGCGATTGATTTTACGGACTCCTGCGGGACAGAATTTCATCTGGAGAAACCTTTAGAGAAGATTATCGTCCTGAACAGACAGACGGCAGAGGCAGTTAAGATTCTCGGCGCAGAGAATAAGGTGATTGCGACGGGAGACACTACGGTGAAGAACAATTCGTATCTGGGATTCAATGATTTGCCGGACATGGGGGATACCGGAGAATTAAACATCGAGGCAATCATTGAGATGGAGCCGGATGCGGTATTGGTACACACAAACCGCGCAAATGAGTTGGAAGAGAAATTGGTACCTGCAGGAATTGAAGTTATCAGAATAGACAACTATCAGCCTGAAAAATACGACGAGGAAATGATACTGCTTGGGACCATTCTTGGCGAGGAGGAGCGCGCACAGGAATTTTTGGATTATCGCCATGAGATCGAGGAAGAGACTGCTAGGAGAGTGGCAGAGATTGAGGAAGAAAAGAGAAAGACGGTGATGGCACTCTCAGTTGGATTCATGAACAGTCAAGGTGGATACCGCATTTTCCCATGTATGAATATCTATGGTGAGATGGGTGTCGGGGAAGGATACTCGACGATCTTAGCTGGTGGGATAGATGCGTCACCAGAAATCTTCTATGATCCTGCAGTGGGAGACACGACCATTTTGGTGGAAGAGGAGTATGCGCTTTCGTGTAATCCACAAGTGATTACCTTGCATGGAACTTGGCTTGGAGGATATAACTGCACAGATGAAGCTGATTTTCAGAATGTCATTGACAATATCTATGAAATTTCTTCCATCGATCAGACGGATGCCGGAAAAAATAAGGAAGTTTACGTTTTCCACACAGACTTTTTGGGCGCTTCCAAAAGGCATATTGGTGTGATGCAGCTGTGCAAGTACCTGTATCCGGAAGAATTTGCAGATGTAGATGTCGAGAGCTATGCAAAAGAATACTTTGAAAAATGGCTTGGAACAGAGTATAAGGGTATTTGGTATTATGCGGCAAAATAATAAAACAGCAAAACAGACAGATCGTTTTCGAAGCATGGTTGTGGCTATAACAGCCATGCTTTTTGTAATTCTTTTTGTGATCAGTTCCCATTGTGGTTCCGCAGATATCGCTATCCTTGATCTCATCCGACAATGTATCACAGGGGATCGCCAGAAAAATTTTCAGAGTGTATTTTACATTTTTACACAGGTACGTTTGCCAAGGATTGTGCTGTGTGCTCTGACAGGGATGGCGTTGGGATTGAGTGGATGTATCATGCAGAATTTATTGAGAAATCCGCTTGCCTCCCCATTTACTCTGGGCGTTTCCAGTGGGGCATCTTTTGGCGCAGCGCTTGCCATGGTAATAGGTCCGATCATGCTCCAAAAAAATCTATGGTCTTCTGGATATTCTCTAGTGGCATGCAATGCATTTTGGTTCGGCTGTGTTTCACTTGGCATTGTTTGTCTGGTGTCTAAATTGTGCAAAAACAGTGTCAGCATTTTGATATTGACTGGAAGTGCAATCAGCAGCCTGTTTTCGGCTGGAGTTTCTATCTTGAAATATATTTCTTCCTCAGAAGCGTTAAAAAATCTGGACATATGGCTGATGGGAGGATTCTGGGCGGCAAACTGGAGTGCTGTGCTGACGATCTTGCCTTTTATGGTGGCGTGTTTTTTCTTTACCATGAAATTTGCATGGGATTTCAATGCCATGAATGCGGGGGAAGACATTGCTGCAACGCTGGGAGTTAATGTCAAAAGACTAAAAAATATTTCTCTGATTTTGGTCACCTTGGTGGCCTCAATCTCGATCGCCTTTTCAGGGGTGATAGGATTTATCGGTTTGATTGCACCTCATATCGCGCGAAGCCTGGTGGGAGTAGACAATCGGAAGCTGATACCAGAGTCGGCTCTGATAGGAGCTTTGATCCTTTTACTCTCGGACACAGTGGCGAGAACAGTTCTTCTGCCGAAAGAAATACCAGTTGGAATTATCACTTCCTTGATTGGAGTGCCGTTTTTCATATTCATACTGACTGGAAAGAAAAAAAAGATATGGAGTGCGTAATATGGAGCTAAAAATGGAAGGGATCAAAGCCGGATATGGCGACAAAATGGTGGTTTCCGATATCACTTTTTCTGCGCAGGCAGGAAAAGTGACAGGAATTGTGGGACCTAATGGTGTGGGGAAAAGTACATTGCTGAAATGTATCGCGGGTTTAAAAAAGATACAGGAAGGTAAAATTTTGATGGACGGACAGGATCTTTCGGCGATGGAGCGCACAGAGAGAGCAAAAATTCAGGCATATGTGCCACAAAAATCAGAGGTGTCGTTTCCGATGACAGTGGAAGAGTTTGTGCTGCTTGGACGTAAGCCTTATATTCAATGGTCTTTAAAGGCAGATGATTATAAAATTGTAGAAGAAAATTTACATTATCTGGGAATTGTGCCTTTGCGGGAAAAATATCTCGATGAAATCAGCGGAGGTGAATATCAGAAGGTCATGCTGGCGCGTGCTTTGGTGCAGGAACCACAGATCCTTCTGCTGGATGAGCCAACCTCAGCGCTCGATATCCGTCATCAGATCGAAGTGATGAAAATTTTGAGAAAAATTGCATCGGAGAAAAGATGTGTTGTGCTTCTGGTGATGCATGACTTGTCGTTGATTGCCCGCTTTACAGATCAGGCGTTGTTTATGAAAAATGGAAAGAAAGAAGTTTTTGGCGACACTGCGGAGGTCATGAGTGAACAGATTGTGGAATGTGTCTTTGGAATCAGAGTCAAAATACTTCAGACAGAATATGGAAATGTGGTAATTCCAATGGAGGATCTTGTATGCATTACGGAGTAGAATTAGAAGATTATGGAGAGAAATGGCGGCAGGCGATGAAGGAATGGACAGGGGGATATAGCAAGCGAACAAGCGATGATGAGGAAGAGCGAAAATTCTGGCACGATTTTATGAAAGAGAAGAAGACGTACCGGCAGGATGAGTATGCCCGTCCGATCGCCCAGGAAATGGAAAAGCTGATTTCACAGTATCATCCAGACACGATTTTAGAAATCGGACCGGGTTGGGGAAACTATACATTCATGCTTGCGCAGCTGTGCAAAGAGATGTACTGCACCGATATCTCAGGCGATGTCTTGGCATATATAAAGAGAATTGGGGAAGAGAGAGGGCAGACCATTCATACGATTGAGACAAAATGGGAGAACTACGAGGGAAGTCCAAGAGATATCACGGTAGGCTTTAATTGTTTTTATCGGATGAGAGAGATTGAGCGATGCCTAAAAAAGATCAATCATTGTTCAAAAAAACTCTGTGTGATCGGGATGACAAGCGGTCCAGAACAGGCTTATTACAGAGAAATGGAGCAGAAACTGGGACTGAAAATCAAGTATCATCGGCTGGATTATATTTATCTGTACAATCTTTTATACCAGATGGGGATTGACTGCAATGTGAAAATGATCCGCCTAAAGAAAACATATACCTTTCAGACGATAGAAGAGGCGGTGGAGCGTGAGAGTAGGCGAATTCTGAGCGAGAAATATGACAGAGAAGAAGTGAAAAAAATTTTGATATCATATCTTCAAAAGGGTGAAGATGGCACTTATTTTTTTGAACATGATTTTTGCGCTGCAATGCTGTACTGGGAACCACAAAATCTGATCGAGTGATCAGTATTTTTATTGATTCATTCGAGAACCAATGCTAGAATAATATCGCAGTCATGAAAAGAAAAAAGACAGATGGAATGGGCATCTGGATTTGTACTTTCAACGGCAAAATTTACGGATTGAGAAAAGAGAAAACGAGGAGAACTGTGAGATCATGAGTCAACAAAAACGAGATATGACTTCTGGCAAGATACTGCCCCAGCTGATTTTATTTGCGCTTCCATTGCTTGGAAGCAGTCTGGTACAGCAGATGTATAACACGGCAGACCTTCTGTTTGTGGGAAATTTTGCGGGA
>JALEVQ010000050.1 GCA_022788205.1 Robinsoniella sp.
CACGCAGTATGCAAGCAATCTGGTACAGAATCCATATGACCCACAGGGCGACTTGATCCCAGGTACGCTGGAAGGATACAATGGACAGGGCTTCTCAGACAAGACTCTGACCGTGATCGAATTCAGAGAAAGATCAGAAGAGAAAGATCCGATCGCGTTTATCGTCCACTATGCAATGCACAATGTATTGCTGTATGCAAATGATTACTTCAATCCGGATTTCAATGAGGTACACGGGGTGAGAGTTGCCGATGAATCTGACATTGAGGTAGGAACATACGATCTGGAGAATGTGGACAATACTGTTCTCAGCACAAAATTGGAACTGAATGTAGCTTACTGCGATACATACGAGAAGAATTACAGAAGTATTGAATCACTGACAACCGCAGACAACGAAGATGGTCTGACCGCAGCAAACGCAGCAGTACATCCGGACATCGGCGGTCTGGTATCACAGTATATTGAGAATAAATATCCGGATTCGGTCGCTGTGTGGATGAGCGGCGCTGCTGGAGATCAGAACCCTGTCCTTAGAAATACGATGAACTTTGAGAGCCCTTATACAGGCGAAGTGCTTGAGATCCCGATCGACGGCGGAATGATTGAGCCAGCTACATACTACGCATCGATTCAGTTTGTGGATGTGCAAAGAGCGATCGCCCAGATTGAGAGTGAAGACGATTTCGATTCTGATACACCGATCAGCTTTGCGTGGGGACAAAGCCAGGTAGATCCGATCGATGAGCTGTATTACGGAACTGATAAGAAGACAGGAGAACCTCTTGATCCGGTTCCATATAACAAAGTGCCACTGTTTATGACAGTTATGCGCCTTGGCGATATCACATTTGCAGGTGTTCCAAATGAACCATTCAACGCAATCGGTGTTGCCATGAGAGATGAATCGGATCTTGGCGGTGCTCCTACCGAAAACACACTCGTTGTCGATCACTGCTGGACACATGAGGAAGAAAACAATTATCGCAGCTATTATCCGGATGATGTTGCCATTGCAAACAACAGCAACCGCTGGGGAACTTCTGTAAAATATCCTCAGGGCGTGATCAATGGTGCTTATATTGATCTGCTGGAGCGTCTGTGGGCAGAAGCAGGATCAGAAGAGTAAAGAGAAGAAAATTCCTTTCTCTGCACAAGCAAAGAATGGATGCTCTGCAAGGGGAACAGTCTTTTGACTGTTCCCCTTTTTTTCAAATATGTACCACAGAATGCAGAAAACATGTTACAATAAAAATATCGGATTTTGCAGAATGAGGTGATCGATATGTTACGTATACATCCCGGCTTTGCCACGCAAAAACCGGCAGATTCATCGGTGCCGGAGGAAAAATATTCTCCATTTCAATATCTTCGAACGAAAATGATTCTGTGGATTCTTGTTTTTCTTCTCCCGATTTTGATTCTTCTGTGTGTGAGTATGCACAGAATTCTGGATTCATACAGCAATCAGATGACAGCAAATCACTCGCAGTCATTGCGCCAGTACACAGCGGATATAGACGCGGAACTCGCTGCGGCAAAACGCATTCTTTACAGCGAAAACGTCTCGCTCGACGTTCTGCGCCGAGAACCGGGCAGTGATCTGGAGACCTTGGAGAATATGAAATTTTGGGGAGACATCCTGGTAGATGATCTGAAAACACAGGAAAATCTGGATGCGTTTTTTCTGTATGACAATGGAAAAACACTTTTTATCCAGAACTATAATACCTCGTATGCGGAAAATAGAAAAATGGCAGATACATTGACAAAATATCTTGTCGAGAACCAGGATCAGCTTTTTGAGTCATCGGGAAATTATCAGGCAATCAAAACGGAGGACGACTATTATCTCTATCTGGGATATGAGGCAGATGGAGGAATTTTTGGCTGCTGGTTTTCGGTGGAGAGGCTTCTGAAAAATATCTGTGATTCGGACCTCCAGGGGATGGTGGACGCCTTTTTGTCCTTGCCGAACGGGACAGCACTTTCCTCTGCGTATGATTTCATGGATGAGGATACCCTGCAGGAAACCTTTTCGCCGTACTGTGTCACAAATCAAGAATTATCAGGGGCACCTTTTTCACTGACTGTGCTGTGGGATAAGGATGTCGTTTATCAGACTTTGTATGAAACACAGAGACTCATCGCTTACATCATGATCCTGGCTTTTGTCCTTTTTATCGCTTATCTGGCTTTCCTGAGCAAAACCTTGTTCATACCGCTCAGACAGCTGACAGAAAACATAGACCGGTTGGGGACAGAAATGTCGGAGCCCCTGAAACGATCAGGAAAAGAGAGTGTGGAGTTTAAGAGTATTTACAATGCGTTAATCGCAATGACCCGGGAGATCAGTGACTTGCGGATTGACGTCTATGAAAAAGAGCTTCTGCAGCAGAAGACACAACTGGAACTCTACCAGCTTCAAATCAGACCGCATTTTTTCCTGAATGTACTCAATACGATTCAATGTCTGACACGGAAAGGAAATATGGAAAAGGCGGAGGGGATGGTGGAGATGCTGACATGTCACTGCCGTTATGTGCTCTACAGCAGTCAGTTCGTGCTGCTTGACGAGGAGTTAAATTTTATCCGAAATTATATCCAGCTGCAGGAGATCCTCCACAGTCGGCAGTATCATCTTTCGATCGAGTGTCCGGAAGAATTGCTCGACTACGAAATTCCTGTTCTGATGATTCAGATTTTGGTGGAAAATACAATCAAACATGCGGGCGGGGAACAGATTCCTCTGGAAATTCGCATCTGTGTCTCAAAAGAGAAAAAGGCTGAGAATTCTTGTATGAAAATTGCTGTCTCAGATAATGGGAGAGGTTTTCCAGAAGAGGTTCTGCAAAAGCTTAGGGATACCGATTCGATTCACCAGCCGGGCGAAGGTCATGGGATTGGGATTGACAATATCCGGAGGCGTCTGCATCTGATTTATGGCGATACGGCCATTATAATTTTTAAAAATGAACCGGAAGGAGGTACCATGGTAGAGATGGAGATTCCGGTATCGCATCTGTGATATGGGATGGTGAGAGAAAAGGCAGGCTCAGATATCCCGGGGGAGGTGGTTTATCATGAAAAATTGGACGCATAAGCTTATATCATGCGTATGCTTTACACTTGGGGTAGCGGTATCTGCCTTCCCCTGCTGTGCAGAGGAGGGCAAAGAAGAGGTGACGCTGACGATACCCCTGTTTTTTGAAAATCGAATTCCGGATAATATTTCCGATGTGGAAGAGGCGGTCGATGCACTGACGTATGAGAAAATTGGGGTCAATATACAGCTGATTCCGATGCTGCGGCTGGTAGGGACAGATACCTTGCGTATCAGCGAGATGAACATGATCAAAAGAGCCGGAAATTCCTTTGATATCGTACATGCTTCCATGCCAGATATTGAGATGATTGATCTGACGGACTTGCTGCCGGAGTATGGCTCTGGGATTGTGGAATTATTCCAAAAAAACGGGCAGGATCTGTTTGACGGTCGGAGACTGAATGCACTTCCATCATACAGCGATTATGTGGGTGGACAAGGGATCGCGATGCGCAAGGATCTGGTTGAAAAATATGGCATTGATCTTTCCGCGCTGAAAACGTACGATGATTTTGATGCGCTGTTTGCGCAGATCGCATCGCAGGAGCCAGATATGAAAATGATCTGCAGCTATAGCACGGGAAGGGGACTTTTATACCGGTATGGCTGCAATAATTTCAATGGCACTGTGTTCTGCGTCACTCCGGGGGATGACACTTCTGTGTCAAACTGGTATGCCACTGAGGAGTATGAACATTGGGTAAAGTTGTTTCGCAGCTGGTATGAAAAAGGATACATTTATGAGTATTCTGCTTTGCAGGATATCCCGGCCTCGGAACTTGTCCGGGCGGGAGAGCTCTTTTCGTTTGTGTGTGCCTATAAACCCGGCATCGATCTGGAGACAAGCAGCAGCTGTGGGATGGAGATGGTGGTAGTTCAGACAAGACCGGCGGTGATCACCAATGAATCTCTGAGCAGAGGATGCTGGGGAATCTCTGCTTACTGTCAGCATCCGGAAGAGGCGATGCAGTTTTTAAACCTTCTCTATACAGATGAGGAGCTGGTAAATCTTTTGTCAAACGGAATTGCAGGGATTCACTATGATAAAAGTGAAGATGGGACGATCTTTCCGCTGCCCTATGAGGGCACCAAAAATGCAGAATTCTTGAATGACGCCTCGTGGATTCTTCCGAATCAGTTTCTTGGAGATGTCCGTACAGGGGATGATCCGATGCTGTGGGAGAAATTACATAGCTATAACCTGTCCGCAGTCAATGCGCCAAACCTGGGGTTTGTCTTTGACGATTCTGAGGTTGAGGAGGAGAGACACAGCTTAAATAGTATTGCCGCAAAATATGCTTATGGTCTGGAAAGCGGACAGCTTGACCCGGATATCTATCTGAAAGAAATGCTGCAAAAGATGGAAAAGGCGGGGGAGGACAAAGTCTATCAGGAGCTAAGCGAACAGTTTACAGAATGGTGCGCGTCACAGGGGGAAGAACAATGAAGGTTTTGATTGTTGATGATGATATTTTATATCTGCAGTCGATCAGGGATGAGGTTCACTGGGGCACGCTGTCTGTGGAAAAAGTTTACACTGCCTCCTGCGCGGCGGATGCGAAAACGTTGCTAGAGACAGGGCGCATTGATCTGTTGATCACAGACATTGAGATGCCAGGAAAGTCCGGTCTGAACCTCATCCACTGGTGCAAGGAGAAGGGACTTTCCTGCCTGGTGATTATACTCAGCAGTTTTCCTGACTTTTCTTACGCACAGCAGGCGATTGCCCTCGGCGTATCTGCGTATTTGCTCAAGACAGCAGATAAGACTGTTCTGGAGAAGATGATCCAGCGCGCGGCGGCACAGATTTTGCGCCAGCGGGAAGAAAATCCGGAGAAGATGGAAGTAAGACAACCTTATCAGATCGAACAGATACGATATTACGTCTCAGAGCATATCACAGAGGAGATCAGCCGCGATGCGCTCGCTGAGTACGTCGGTTTTACACCGGATTATCTGTCTGCGTATTTTAAAAAAGAGACCGGCACGACACTGAGTAACTACATCAGCAATGAAAAAATACAATTTGCCCAGAGAATGCTTTTGCAGACCGATCTCCCGGTCAGTGTGATTGCGCAGAATCTGGGCTTCGAGTCTTCATCTTACTTTACAGCGCTTTTCCGAAAAAAGACGGGCATGACGCCGAGGGAATACCGCAAAAATAGAGGTCTGGTCCTCTGACTTACAGCTTCAAAAATACTTCTGCCACGAAAAGATGGTCTTCCATGCGGAAATCCAGCAGACCATCGTATTTTTCGGTGATGGAGCGGATGAGGCGGATGCCGATGCCGTGGTGCTCGGCATCGGGTTTGTCTGTCTTTAAATCAGGATTTTCCTTTATCACATTGATGGCTGTGGCATTTTCCACTTTAATGCAGAGGTAACATTTTTTCTGTGCGATGTGGACATGGATCTCTGGATTGGAGGTCTTTTCGCTTGCCTCAAATGCATTGTTGAGCAAGTTCGAGAGAAGAGAACAAAATTCCTGATTTTCGATAGACAGCTGTCTGGGCAGATGTGCATCAACGGTGATCGGGATGTTTGCAGATTTTGCCTGGGAAATCTTCTGATTTAAGATCGCATTGGCGATCAAGTTGCCGGTATCCACAAATTCATCTTTCCATTTGCCTGGCTGTTCGCACATCGGTGTGATGTACGACAGAAGGGCATCGATATCATTTTGTTTTGCCAATTCCTGGATCACAAAAATATGGTTTTGCAGTTCATGGCGCATATTGCGCACTTCCTGATAGAGACGGTCGGTCTCGGACATGATCTGGTTATCCGCAATTTGTCTCTGTTTACTGACAAACAAGTCTAATTTATTCTCATACGTTTCCACTAACTTCTGACATAGCACAATATTTGCGACATTCAAAGCAAACGTTCCAAGCGCAATCAACAACATCCAGAAATATTCAAGAAAAGATCCAGACTGCAGGTAGTCGATAGCGACATTGCACACAATGTAGTAAAACAGAGAAGCAGACAAAATATAATACCAGTAGGATGAGGGGATTTTTTCCACCAGTTTCCGCTTGTCTGGGTACAGACAAAATGCAATCAGCAAGATCGTGAGAATACAGATTCCGATCAGGCGAACGGGAATCTGGAAACCAAACAGTCTTGCAACAAAATATTGGATGCAGCGGTCAATGACACTGATCTGCACCGAAGTACAGAAATATAGTACGCATAAAATGGTCTTTTCTGCGAAACTGCGGTTTAAGGTGAGAAAAGAAAACACAAGCCCACAGACTAAAAAATTCAGATAATATGCATAGGGATTTCCGTTTGTGAAATGCTCCAGCAACAGAAGCGTCGCGTAAAAGAAAGCCGCGATCAAAAACGATTCCAGCAAAAAAATTTACGTTTCTGTCTATGGGTGCAGCAGACGTTTAAAAAAAGCATCTGTCCTAAAATAATAAAGAGATCATCCAGCCGGATAAAAAGCATAGCAAGAGAGTTCATAGGGAAAGCGCCTTTCTGAAATGTTCTTTCGTTTCTTTTAAATGATTTCTGCTGATGGGCAGACTTTGCCCATTGTCCAAGATCAGCTCATTTTTTTCAATACTGTAAATACAGTTTGGATTTACAAGAAAACAGCGGTGTGGACGGAAAAAATGATACGGTTCCAGCTGCTCCTCCAGATATTGGATGGTATAGCGCACGGGGAGGGTCTCGTGCTTGAGAACGACATTTTGCACTTTATTGAAACTTTCCACATATAAAATGTCCTTGACAAAAACAGTCCGAAGAGAGGTCCCTGACATCAGCATCAGCTTTTCCTCGCCGGAGCGGTGAAGCTTTTTGAGAAGTGCATCCACGGCTTCCGGCAATTCGCGCTCCAGATATTGTTTGCGCAGAAAGCGCAGAGGCTCTGCCGCGAGCGCATCAAACACTCTTTCCGGATGATTCGAGATAAAAATGATGACGATGGACGGGGAAAGCTCTCTCTGAAAACAGGCGAGAGCAATGCCGCTTAGTGCAGGCATGTCCACATCCAGAAAGAGAGCATCATATGGAACCTGAGTCAGCTTTGCTTTTAGCTGGCGGCTGTCCTGGTAAGCATCCACGGTGACAGAGATCGAATGCCTGATAAATTCTTTTTTTATGAGAGAGATCAACACACGCAAGGCTAAATTGTCGTCATCACAGATCGCGATCCGATAAGCCATGCAATCACTTCCTTTCGCAAGATTTCCTTTGTACTCTGGTATGATTATAGCGAATCCAGAGAAAAAGGGCAAGAAAAGGGGCGTGAAAGGTAATTTTTAAAGCGCGAAATGTCAAAATTTGGGCGCCAAAAGTAAGCACGATTTGTTCGCACCCCCAAAATGCCATCATGCGCCGATTTTATTGAGCAAAAAAATAGTTCATGATATAGTGGGAGCACGTCAAGAGCGGAAAAAAATTGCAGAAAGGAAGAAACAAAACATGAAAAGAAAAGTGATTGCAGCACTTTTGTGCGCTGGAATGATGTGCGCGAATATCGGCAGCGTGAGCAGCGTATATGCGGCATCCGGAGCGATGATCAATGCGGAGGTCAATAAGCAGGCTCAGGCGGTTGCGCTGGAGATCGCAGAGGAAGGAATGGTTCTGATCAAGAACGACAACAATGTATTGCCTTTGAACGGAAAGAAGGTCAATGTATTTGGCGCATCTTCCGTCAACCCGATTTTGGGAGGAGGAGGATCTGGCTCAATCAACACAGAGGGTGGATACATCAGCTTATATGAATCGCTGGAAAACGCAGGGATCGAGTACAACACCGAGTTAAAAGAGGCGTATGAAAACTGGTCTGCATCCTCCCAGATTGACACGAGTGTGGGAGGCGGTGCGTACATTCACACAGCGACAGACGATGGCTCTGTTTCCTCATCCTCAGCTCTGAACAGTGAGTGGGACATCATGAATGATGTGTGCGATGAAGAAGGAAATGTAGTAGAGGCAAAGATGGAGGAAGCAATCCTGCAGCGCGCGCAAGAATATTCTGACACAGCGATTGTAGTGCTTGGGCGCTGCGGAAGCGAGGACGGCGATTTAAGCTTTGAGGATCTGACACTGCGCGAGTCCGAGGCGGCAATGCTGGAGTATGTAAGCAAAAATTATGAGCACACGATTGTCCTGTTCAACACCTGTAATATCATGGAGATGGGATGGCTGGAAAGCGGCTCCTACGGAGAATTCAGCTTTGACAGTGTGACTTACAAAATGGGCGACGAAGAGCACACTTGCACATACGACACTGCGCATGAATACGCCATCCAGGAGATCGATGCGGCACTTTGCATCTGGGCACCTGGAGAAGTGGGAATGGAAGCAGTGGGTGAGATTTTGACAGGCGAGATCAATCCATCCGGAAAGCTTGCAGATACCGTTCCTTATGACACACAGTCTGCACCGGCAAGTCTCAACTACGGACAGACCGTATATCCAGACAGCATTGGAACCTTTATGGGAAATGGACATGGACGTTCCAACGGAATTCTGTGCAGTTTCTATGTGGAGTGTGAGGAAGGCATCTATGTAGGATATAAATACTATGAAACCTTCGCAAAGGAAGAAGTTCAGTATCCATTTGGATATGGCTTGTCCTACACGACATTTGAGTGGGAGAGCTCAGATCTTGTCTTTGGAACAAATGAGTACGGAGAAAAAACGATCAGTGTGGATGTCACAGTGACCAACACAGGCGACTGTGCCGGAAAAGACGTAGTACAGCTCTACTATTCACAGCCTTTCTACAATGACACAAGTGAGCTCTACAACATTCAGAAGTCCGATGTCAACCTGGGAGCATACGCAAAGACAAAATTACTGCAGCCGGGAGAATCAGAGACCGTGACATTGACGTTTGATGTCCGCGATATGGCATCTTACTCCACCGAGAAGGAAGGCTATCTCTTAGAGTGCGGCACCTATGAAATTTCCATCTCAGATAATGCCAGAACCGCGACAGAGCCAGGAGAAAAGAGTACCGTGCTGACATGGGAAGTGGATGAAACTTCTCTGGATGAGACGTACGCAACGTATCTCGATGAAGAACACGGCGCTTATCTGTATTTTGCCGATGAGCTGACAGGAACGGAATATGAGAATGCATTTGACGAAGATACTTATATGTACGCCGTTGATGAAGAAGGAAATCAATTTGTGAGCACAGTCTACATGGAGCGATACGACGAAGACGGCGTTCCTACAGTAAAAGAAGGTACGTATCCGACAGCAGCAGATAACACATTAAAGCTGGATCTGGAGCATTATGGATTTACATCCTACGCAGACTCCTGGGCAAATCCGGATCTGGGCGAGGAGGATCTCGCAGATGCTCCACAGCAGTGCGTGGTCTACTATGACGAAGAGGGAAATGTTGATACCTTCACGATTCAGGATGTCTATAAGGTTCTCTATGACGAGGAGAATACATACGGATTGTATCATGATGTCGATAGCTTAAATAGCATGCTTGGAACAGACTTCCAGGAGTGGAGCGACGAGCTGGAAGAAGAAGTCTGGGATCTGTTTGTCGATCAGTTCAGCGTCTATGACTTGATCTACATGGCATTGAACAGCGGAATCGGCGGCGAGCTGACCCAGTATGGAATGGTCGGAGGAAACGGAGAAGACGGACCGGTGGCAATCGGAACATCAGAAGGCAAAGGATGTGCCTTTGCGATGCCAACCTGCACAGCGACGACATGGAATATCGATCTTGCCTACGCGATGGGCGCTGCAACGGGAGATGAGGCAGTCTACGGCGGAACGGAACTCTGGTGGGGACCTGGCTTAAATATCCACAGAAACGCAGGCGGCGGACGAAACTTTGAATATTATTCAGAAGATCCTCTGCTGACAGGTCAGACCGCAGCATATGTCATCAAAGGTGCACAGGAACACGGACTGATCTGCTGTATGAAACATTTTGCGGCAAATGACCAGGAGACAGGAAGAAGAAGCATCATGACATTCTGCAGGGAGCAGTATCTGAGAGAGGTTGCACTGAACGCATTTGAGGAGACCGTCAAAGTCGGAGGCGCAAACAGCGTGATGACTTCCTACAACTGCATCGGAACGATGTGGGCAGGCGGTCATGAAGGTATGATCAACCAGATTTTGCGCGATGAGTGGGGCGCAGACGGATATCTTGTGACAGATGCCTACGAAGGCGGTTACATGGATGTCGTGAACATGGTTTTAGCTGGAGCAGATTCAACTCTGACAACGAAAGGCTTTGAGAGTGATGAGGCAGAGCATCTGCGCAGTTACTATTATCAGTATCCGGTTACGATGGGAAATGCCCTCCGGGAAGTGGCAAAACATGCATGCCTGACACAGATTCGCTCTTCCGCTTTTGATCCGGAATATGTCTCAACAAAAGTGACAAACACAGGATATCGTGCAACACTGGTGCTGGATAGCGCAGAAGCAGAAAGCGGAGCTTCCATCGCAGTCCCGATCACAATCGAAGACAACAAAGGATTGAAGAGTCTGGAACTGCTGGTATACTGTGACACAGAAGCATTGGAGCTCCAGAATGTCACAGCAGGCGAGGTCTTAGAGGGACTCGGAAACTTTAACTTTGCACCATTCTCTGAGAAAGGCGAGGTAGTGGGATATCAGATCTACTGGGAGGGCGAGAGCGCATTCCAGATTTCCGGGGAACTGATGACTTTAGAGCTGAAGGCAAATGAGGCAGCAGCAAGCGGAATCTATGAGATGGAACTTGACTATACAGACGAGAATACTTTGAACTATAGAGACGAAGAGTTCAATTTCAGAACATACAGAACCAGCGGCGGCTGGGGAACACAGACACTGACCGTGGAAGAAGGTGTTCTGGCACAGGCTGAGATCACAGTGAAGTAAACGGACATAACGCCTGACGGCGTCACTACGCATCCAGGTGTGCAAGCGCCCCGTCTGCTTTCCAATGAGACTGGGTTTTTAAAGTGAAATGACGAAAAAGAGAAGAGAGATAGTCCAAAAAGGAATACCCTGGAGGACTATCTCTTTTTTTAGTGCAAGCGTCGTGAAAAAAATTCTGGCGTGTGAGCGAGATTGAGAATATAATGATGGCATATAGAAAGGCTCACGTGTTTTGGATATAGAGGAAAGGAGAAGAACTATGTGGAGAAAGAGAAAGTGGAGTCGAAAGTGCAAGAAAGGTGCTGCGGCTGTGTTAGCGGCAGCGCTCGGATGTACTGTGATTGCGGCAGATGGGCTGGCGGCAACTGTTGAAACCTCGACTGCAGGTGTGGCGCAGCAGACAGAGACATCGTCAGGCTGGCGCATCTGGGATGCGCCGGAGACTGGGATGGAACAGCGCGAAGAACTTTCCGGAACACTGGCACAGAAGGCGGCGGTTTGGAAAAGCAGGATGGAAGCTGCCGATGCGGCGAGAGAAGATGAAAAGAAGCAGCAGGAGGCGGAGGAAGGAAAGCATCGCTCTGGCATTCAGATGGATGAGTATATCAAGATTACAGATGATTCCTACCGTCCGATGGAACAGGGATATTACGGTTATTTCCCAGTGCGCTATGAAAATGGGAGCACGACGATGAACACTGCTGTCCCGGCGCTGGTGAAAGAAGACCACACGTATTTCAATGCGGAGGATATCTGCCAGAGGCTGGGGATAGAATACGTCACAGATTCTTGGTCGGATGTCTTTCAGGTGAATGTCAGAGAGCGCCAGATCATCTTCTGGAAGGATTCTGGGCAGGTGAATCTCCAGATCGGTCCGTTCCTGATGGAATATACCATGCCGGTAGAGACCGTGTACCAGGACGATATTTTCTGGATAGGAGCAGAATGGTTTTTCTGGATGGTGGGCGGCACGTTCTTTCCCCTGCCGGACGGATATGTGGCAATAGGGGCTCCGCAGGAGTCGGCTCTGGATGTGATTGCTGAGTTGTATGGTGACGATGGTGCTTTTGATTATACCTCTGCGTTTGGATTGTCAAAAGAGGGATTGACGGAATTAGATAAAGCGCTCAAGAGACTGGACGTATACGATGGCTTGCTGAATTTTGAGCTGGATAAATGGGCGGCAGTGCTCGATCGGTATCAACCGGAGGCATTTATCACGGAGAGCACGATGTACGATCTGATAACCGAAAGCAGCTATGGCGCCGATTTCATGGAGCTGTTGCTGGAGATTACGCCGGATGAGTCGTATGCTATGGCAGAGACCAGCCAGGATATCGCGGAGGAAAGTCTGGACACTTATCTGGAATATATGGAGAACTTCTATGAGACTTACAGCAAGAACACAGACAATCTGGCAACGGTCGCAGCGCGATATGCAGATATGGCTTTCAACGAGGGAAATCTTGACTTTGCTGAGGCGTTGGGGCGGTATTCCAACAATAAGATCTGTGAGTCAATCGATGCGGCTGCAAAAAGTGATGTCTACAATGCGATCGGAAAGGCTGCAAAGGGATTTTTTGTGCTGAAGGATATCGTGGATTGCTGGAACAACTACTCGAATCGGGACCTTTATTCAATGGAAGGCGCCAGTGCAGTGATGGAGATTGTGGAGCGAAACGACCAGATGGGGATCAACGAGCTGCCGTTGGGAGTGATGCGCAGCATGAACATGACCCTGGAGACGTATCAGCTTGGCAAAAAAGGCTTTACCTTTACGACATGGTTCACAGAAAATATCGGCGATTATGCGGGGGATGTGCTCACGGGAATGCTGGGGATTGCCGGTGCGCCGATCACAGCGTACCAGCTGGGATCCAGACTGATCCCGCAGTATGTGACAAGCCTCAAGGAAGCGGAAGCCTTTGAGATGTCTCTGATCGGTATCTTATATCAGTCACCTGCTTACACAGCATTTTTCAATGAGGCTGACAAATGTTTTCAGAGAAAAACACCGTCTTTTTCGGTCAGGGACGAGAACAAGCCGTTTGAAGTCACTTACAATGAGGACGCGCTCGATGGTGCAGTCGCCCAGGCTTACCACTATGTGAAGACCCGCTATGTGACAAGAGAACTGGCTCTGGTGACACTTCAGGTTCATTCGGAGAATCCGGATTATCAGGCACAGGAAGCACTGCAGGAGCGGGAACTGGAGCGGATTGAGGCACTCATGGACTATTGCAAGGAGGATCTGCCTCTGCCTTCTCAGTGGGATGAAAAGAGCGCAGACTATGATGACAGCTACCTTGAGGCACTTGTGACACCTGCTTATCTGCATGTGACAGGCAGTTTTGTGGATGCCCAGACAGGCGAAGGAATCAGCGAGGTCTCTGTCAGTGTGAAAGATCAGGCAGGAAACGTGATGACAGAATTTACCTCCAAAGACGGCGGAGCGTTCGATTGCTATATTCCTCTGGAATGGAAAGAGGAGTGCGCACAGCAGCTCGAAAAGGAACTGGATTTTGAGGGGGCATTTATCCCCTGGAAAGAACCTTACAAACGCAGTTTTGCATACCCGTCACTTGGAGAGGAAGCTCCGTTGACCTGGAAGTGCACAGCTCCGGATTCTTCAGAGTTTACCAAAGACTTCTCGGAACTGGAGATGACAGACTTAGAAGGGCAGGCGATATCTCGAGAACTGAAGCTGGACACGGGAAAAATTTCTCTGGGGATTGACTATTACGGATTTATCCGGGATGAACTTGTGCCAGAGATGGGCTTTGTCAGCCTTGGATATGCGCAGAATACCGTCAATGCGGATTTTTCTCAGGCAAACTGGGATCAGAGAAAAGGTCTCCTGGGGGCAGATATTGCCGATCTGAACATGGATGGCACAGAGGATCTTCTGGTGTACTATATCGCAGATGACAAGGAATTTTTTCCATTCTCTAACGGTACTTATTCAAAAGGAATCTACGCAGAGCTTTATTCTGTCAACAAAGAGGGAGAGATTATCTATATAGCGCAGAGGAAGGTTTACAGTATCAGCGACATGGCTTATGAGAGAATGAAGATCGGTCTGATGGAACGCGAAGGCAGAGTTTTCCTGTACGTAGAAGGGGACGCTTATGCTTATTTTGCCAACGGCGGTTCGGTCGCTTATACCTGGTACAGCTGGGATGAGAAAGGAGCACTTCGACCGTGGTGGATGATCGGGCAGACGGATGGAGGCAGCACTGGGCTTGCAAGTTCTGTGCTGGATTACTATGACGCGGAGAATTATGACAAATATGTGCTCTGCGCAGACGGCGAATTCCGGTATATGGATTCAGAAGTGGAAGTCCTGACGGACGAAGCGGACAACTATGCGTATAACACTGAAATGCCTCTGCGGGCAGGTTTTTATATGCTGGGGCTGAATGCACCTGGAATCTACGGGACAAGCGAAAACACATATTTTACGCAAAATGGCAGGATGCTGACACTCTGGGGCACGGAACTGATGAAAGAGTCTGTGGGTTATCTTTCCACAGGCACGAGACAGGGGGATGGATACAGCGTGCGTGACATGACCATTTTCATGGAAGACCGGACAGGGCTGAGAGAAAAAACAGAGACGATCAGTTCCGATTTGACAACAAGATAGAGGTGCATGATGGCAAGAGGACAAGGAACGAACATTGAGGTAAAAAAGAATAATAGAAACCGTATTTTCCGCTATATCTGCAAATGCGAGAAGGTGTCGAACCCTGATATCTCGTATGAGCTGAAGATGAGCCTTCCGACCGTGACTCAGAATACAAAAGAGCTGATGGAGCGGGGGTTGATCGAGGAAGTGGGGGAATTGCAGTCGACAGGAGGAAGGAGAGCGAAGGGCCTGTCTGTGATTGCAGACGCAAAACTTGCAGTTGGTCTGGATATCACTAGAAATCATATCGCACTGGTTCTGACAAACCTGGTGGGAACCATTTTAAAATATGAGCGCTTTTCTCAGACGTACCGCATGGAAGAAGCATACTATCAGGAAGTCAACAGGAAATTAGAGCAGTTTTTAGAGGAGAGCGGCGTGGCGAGAGAAAAAATTCTTGGGGTTGGAATTTCGTTCCCGGGAATTGTAAATTTGGAGAAGAAAGTGATTGCGTACTCCCATGTGCTGGGAGTCGAGTCGCTGCCGTTCGATGAGATCAGCCGTTTTTTTGCCTACCCGTGTTATTTTTTAAATGATGCCAATGCAGGCGCATATGCGGAAGGAATCCAGATGGAGACGCCGGAGCGATTTTTCTATTTGTCTTTGAGCAATACCGTGGGAGGAGCCATCTTCGATGAACACGAGCTGGTTCAGGGAAAAAATTTCCGGTGCGGTGAGGTGGGACATATGACGATTGTCTCCGGCGGAGAACCGTGCTATTGCGGAAAGCAAGGCTGCCTGGATGTCTATTGCTCGGCAAAGCGTCTGTCGGATGCGGCAGGAGGAAAACTGGAACATTTCTTCAACTCTCTCAATCAGGGAGAAAAAGAGGCGCAAAAGCTGTGGGATCAATATACGACATACCTGGCATCCGCCGTCAACAACATTCATATGGTTTTGGACTGTGACATTATTCTGGGTGGCTATGTGGGAAGCTATATCGAAAACTATCTTCAGGATGTGCGGGACAAAGTTTCCAAGAGAAATACTTTTTCCGAAGACGGTACCTTTGTGAAAGCCTGCAGCTATAAGGTAGGAGCGGCGGCATTAGGGGCGGCGAGAAATGTGATCGAAAACTTCACAGAACAAGTATAGAGAGACAGAGAATCAAAAAGGCAGTATCTGAAAGAGACTTCGAAAAGGAGTCTCTTTTTTGTACCATTGAGACTGGGTTTTTATAGTAAGCGGAAAGAATTTGCAAATTTTAAAACAGATGTATGTTATTTTTGATATCACTAGAAGCCAATTGAAATAAAATATAATCAATCGGCTTCGCCGCAAATTTTTGGCGATTTGTCAAGTGTTTTTGTCAAAAAAGTGGGTGATTTTTTGAGATAGGGGTCTGAAAGCCTTATAAAATCAGGGCTGAAGATTCCGAGAAGTTATCGTTAGAAAAAGGAGGATAATTTTTATGAAGAAAAAAGTTTTAAAGTGGATGACCGTACTTGGTACTGCCGGACTTTTAGGCAGTATGCAGGCAAAGATGGTGCTTGCCGCAGACGGATTTTCTTTCGAGGATGTTGCTGGTCTGGAATTCTGTCTCAACAGCAATTATGGTGGTCTCTGGGGAACTAAAGTTTATATTTATGAGGACGGTTCCTTTGAAGGAAGTTATTATGAAGGTAATGAGAAAGATACAGGAGAGGGATATTCAGATGGCACATTATATCTGTGCAATTTTTCCGGTCAGTTTGCTGATCTGGAACCAGTAAATTCGTACACGTATTCTGCTAAAATCATGGATATTAAATATGAAAATATGGTGAATACGTATAAAATTAAGGATGAAATCAGATACGTTTACCTTGAGCCTTATGGACTGGATGACGCAGAAAATCTGCTGTTTTATCTGGAAGGAGCACCGCTGGAAGAACTGCCGGAAGCATTCAGAAGCTCAGTGCGATACTCTGATTTATCAGTGGAAAAGGAGACAGAACTATCGTTTATCGGACTTTATAATGAGGCGGCAGAGGAAAGTTTTTCCAGCTCTGTGATACGCGTTCCTGGTTTAACCATTGATGCGGAGCTTGCGAAGATTCAGGAAGTGTCAGACGAGCTGCAAGCGAACATTAGGAATCTGATTTGGATCGGAGGTTGCGAGCAGATTTGGCTGAATCAGGCATCTATAGAGCTGAAGCAGATTTGGGAGTATGAATTGAACTCCATATGGAATCGAATAAAGGCGAGACTCCCGGAGAAAGAGATGAAGCGTCTGATATCGGAGGAACTGGACTGGATTACGGAGAAAGAGAAAGCTATCGCCGAGGCGAGGGCTGAGTGTGAAGAAGACAGGATGCGGCTGCTGGCGGAAAACACTACGGCAGCAGAGCTTACCCAGATACGGGCATATGAGCTGGCAGAATATCTGAGATAATTATTCGCTGTGGGGTCGGAAACTCCGACCCCGGCAGAAAGTACGGAAATCGTTTGCAGGAAATCCTTTTGACCCTGGTATCAAAATGATAGAATTTTATCATCAAGGATAGGGCAGAGTATAAGCCTTCTAAATAAAAAGACCAAATATCTGATAAACAACTATATTTCAGATATTTGGTCCTTTCTATTTTATAAAGACAGAAAACATTTCAAAGCAGAAAAACACTATATGCTAGAAAGAAAAAAATGAAAATAGGGTATTGACAAATAAAACGAGATGAGCTATTGTATAGATACATAATAAAACTATTTAATAAAGTATATAAAAAAGTAAGAGATCAAGGAGAATGTCGTATGTATTTAGATGAGGTTTTTGGATTGAGCGGAAAAACAGCAGTGGTGACTGGAGCTGGAAGAGGAATCGGTCAGGTAGTGGCATGTGGTTTGGCAAAGGCAGGGGCAGAGATTGTGATCATCAGCAGAAGCGGAGCAGAAGAGACGGTTGACATGATCACAAAAGCTGGAGGAAAAGCGTATGATCTGAAGGCAGACGTGACAAAAGAAGATGAGGTGGATGCCGCAGTGGCAGAGATCATGAGACGCTCTGGAAAGATAGATATTCTTTTCAACAATGCGGGAATCTGCATCCATAAAGGTACCCTGGAGGCATCGATCGAAGAGTGGAGAAGTGTGATCGACATTAATCTGACTGGTGAATACATTATGGCGAGAGCAGTCGGAAGAACGATGATCGAAAAGGGCATCCAAGGTTCCATTGTGAATATGGCATCCATGTCAGGAACCATCGTGAACATCCCTCAGTGGCAGGCTTCCTATAACGCTTCGAAAGCGGGTGTGATCCATCTGACAAAATCGCTTGCCGCAGAATGGATTGGATATGGCATTCGGGTAAACAGCCTCAGCCCGGGATATATCGCGACGCCAATGTCAGCAGATGTGCCGCAGGAATTAAAAGATGCATGGGAGCCATTGATGCCGATGCACCGCATGGGAAAACCAGAGGAGTTAATCCCTGCCGTTCTGTATCTGGTGAGCCCGGCAGCAGGTTACACGACAGGCGCAGATGTGATCGTAGATGGCGGTTATACTTGTATTTAACTTTGTAGAAAATCAGGAGGTTCATCATGGAAGGAAAAATGAAAGTTGCAGTGATGCTTGGAATTGGCAAGATGGGCTTTGAAGAGCGCGACATCCCAAAGCCAAAGGATGATGAGGTGTTGGTAAAGTTAGAGTATGTGGGCATTTGCGGAAGTGACCTGCACTATTATGAATCTGGCGCGATCGGAGATTATGTGGTGAAACCTCCGTTTGTTCTTGGACATGAGCCGGGAGGAACGGTCGTGGAAGTGGGAAAGAACGTGACACATCTCAAAGTCGGAGACCGGGTGGCATTGGAGCTGGGCAAAACCTGCGGACACTGTGAATTCTGCAAGACAGGACGTTATAATCTCTGTCCGGATGTGGTATTCTTTGCGACACCGCCGGTAGATGGCGTATTCCAGGAATATGTGGCACATGAGGCAGGCTTATGCTTCAAACTTCCCGACAACGTCAGCACGATGGAAGGTGCTCTGATTGAGCCGCTCGCTGTCGGATTTCATGCGGCAATGCAGGGAAATGCAAGAGCAGGGCAGACCGCCGTTGTGATGGGAGCCGGATGCATCGGACTGGTGACGATGATGGCTTTAAAAGCTATGGGTGTCTCAAAAGTATATGTGGCGGATATCATGGAGAAACGTCTTGCAAAAGCGTTAGAGCTTGGCGCTGACGGCGTGATCAACGCAAGCAAAACAGACACGGTGGAAGAAGTCATGAAGCTGACAGACGGCAGAGGATGTGACCTGGCGATTGAGACAGCAGGAACGCAGATTACCACAGTGCAGACCATCCGCATGACAAAAAAAGGTGCGACCATTGTGCTGGTTGGATACAGCAAGAGCGGAGAGATGACACTGCCGATGAGCCTTGCGCTGGATAAAGAATTGACATTCAAGACGGTATTCCGCTATCGCCATATTTATCCGATGGCGATTGAAGCAGTTGCCTCAGGCAAAGTAAATCTGAAAGGCATTGTGACAGATATTTTCCCGTTGGATGAAGCACAGAAAGCGATGGATTACAGCGTAAACAACAAAGCAGATATCGTAAAAGCAGTGATTAAAATCTGAGTTTAAAAGATCTGAATTTAAAAGCAAGAAAAACAGATGAAGGGGAAGTCCCCCTCATCTGTTTTTTTTAGCCCAAAAGGTTGGAGGGAACAGGAATCACAGTTGCCAATGGTCACTTGACAAAGTAATTAGAAAGAGTATAATAAAATTATAATCGTTCTAAAATGGTAGCAAACTTCGAGAAAGGATGAAATATGACAAAATATGAAAAAG
>JALEVQ010000007.1 GCA_022788205.1 Robinsoniella sp.
TGCTAATAATATATGTTATATTACACATAGAACAAAAAAGAAACATTAGATCACAATCGAGTGAGGCTGAAGAAGGGAAGCGTTTTATATGGCAGACAAGAATCCGAAACATCCATTGAAAAAGAAAAAAGCAGCTCCAAAGCTGAATATGGCGGATCATGAGGCAGTTGCGGAGGCAGAGAGCCACCATAAAGGCAAAAAACATATCTATTAATATGAAGAATATGAATTTGTGAAGAGATCCGTTTCATTTATATAGCTATTAAATTTAGAAACAGAGGACGGGCTGCCGCACTGCTGAGAAAGATCAGCCGGTGTGGCAGTCTTTTTCTGATAAGGGAAAGCAGGTGACAGGGATGACAGCGAAGAGAGATTATTATGAAGTCTTAGGTGTGAGCCGCAATGCAGATGCGGCAGAGATCAAAAAAGCATACCGGAAGCTGGCAAAGAAATATCATCCAGATACGAATGCCGGAAACCAGGATGCTGCGGAAAAATTTAAAGAAGTCACAGAAGCATACAATGTTTTAAGTGATGAAGAAAAAAGAAAATTGTATGATCAGTTTGGTCATGCAGCTTTTGACGGCGGATCAGGCGGTTTTGATTCGTTCTCCTCAAATGGAACGAACGGCGGATATCATGAATTTCACTTTGAAGGCGATATGGATGATTTGTTTGGCAATCTGTTTGGAGATGGATTTCGGCGGAGGAGCTATCGCAGTGGCTTTGAAAACGATGCGTTTGGCGGAGGATTTTATCAGAACTTTTCGGGCAGTCGTCGCAGACAGAAAGGGCAGGATATCACGGCAAAGGTGGAACTGACGTTTGATGAAGCTGTCTTTGGATGTGACAAGCAGATTCATTTCCAGAATCCGGGAGGTGGAGTTCAGTCTCTGCAGGTTCATATTCCGGCAGGGATAGACACTGGAAAGAAAATCCGGCTTCAGGGAAAAGGAATGCCGGGGATGGGCGGAGGAGAAGCGGGAGATCTCTACTTGGAGGCAGAGGTTGGATCGAGAGAAGGATTTGAGCGGAAGGGAAACGATGTGTATACGACAGTGAAAATTCCGTTTGTGACCGCTGTACTGGGCGGGGAAGCACTTGTGCAGACGCTTTATGGCAATGTAAGCTGCAAGATTCGTGAGGGCACGCAGTGCGGATCCAAGATTCGGCTGCGCGGAAAAGGAATTCCTTCCATGCAGAACCCTGATGTAAAAGGTGATCAGTATGTGACCATTGAGATCCAGGTACCGCGCAACCTAAGTCCGGAAGCAAAGAAAAAATTGAGAGAATTTTATGCGGCAGCATAAAACAGGAATGTATAATGTAAAAAATGAAGAGAGGAAAAGATCGAAAAGCCGCTGATCGGTATACTGCAGATGACAGTGTATCGACAGCGGCTTTTTTGCGTGCAGTGAGAGAAAAAAATTTATTTTGTATCTGTTATTTTAAATATAGTCGACACAAGATCAAAAGATGTGTACGGTGATAAACGGTAGATTCAAAAACAGTTCGCAGACTTTTTGAAAAGACTTTTCAGGAAACATGTGGTATCATGGTAAAACACGATAAAGAAAACATGATAAAAAACATGACAGGGAAAACACAACAGGAAAAACATTCTGTGAGGTGGAAGATATGAGAGACAAGATCAATTTTATAGCACTCGGCGGCGGGCAGAGAGTCGGGGCGAGTTGTTATTATCTGAGATTGGGGCAGTCGAATCTTCTATTGGATTGCGGGGTTGGGAGTGTGGGGCACTTCCCGTTCGAGCCAGATTTCTATCCGCTGCTTCAGTCACCATTCATCCAAAGTCTGAGTCAGATCGATCAGATTTTCATTTCCCACGCACACGCGGATCATGTAGGAGGGCTGCCATCAATGCTGGCGAGAGTGGGGAAGGAGATTCCCGTCTGTATGACGCAGATGACAGCAATGCTTTCGCAATATCAACTCTATGACAAAAATTTTGTCGGCAGTCTAAAGGCGGACGAGAGTGCACGGCTGGCAGTGAAAAATATGCTGGAGCACATCGTGCCGGTCAGTTATTTTCAGACCATGAACTTTGGAACGTACAAGGCAACCTTCTTCCCGGCGGGACATATCCCGGGAGCGATGATGACGCTCTTGGAGTACCGGGGAAGAAACATTCTTTACACAGGAGACTATTCCATCACAGATACGCCGCTCACCACGGGCTGTATCCTTCCGGAAGACTTAAATGTTGACACAGTAATCTTATGCGGACTTCACGCAAAACATCCAAATTTTCATAAAAAAACATACGCCATGTATCAGACCATACAAAAGATTTTTCAGCTGTTAGATGAGGGAAAGTCGGTATACTGCTGCACTCATCAGCTGAGCAAAGGAGTGGAATTCTTAAAGATTCTAAACGAGAAATGTCAGGAGTTTCACAGGGAAGATCCGATTTTTCTGGAGGAGACGGTGATGAATATCGTGGGGAAACTGGAGGGGCTATCGATCCCGATCGTGACGGCGCACAACTATTCCATCCAAAACAGAAGGACAGGAAAGCCGCACATTGTGCTGGGAGGGCGCAGCCGGAGTGAGATTCCGAGGAATTACGAGAGAATCGACGCAGATTTTTCTCTCCACGAGGACTTTGCAGAGATGGCACAGTTTCTGAAAAAAATGAATCCCAAATGGGCAGTGATTGTGCATTGCGGGAGCGAGAAAGAAGGTGAGAGCGATGAAGACACTATTGAGCAGTATCTGATGCGGGATGCGGATTGCAGGACGCAGTTCCTTTTCGCGGAAGAGGGAGAAATCTATACATTATAGAAGAGAGAAAGGCAGGAAAAACGATGATTCATGTAAGCAACAAAAAGGTGAGAGAAATTTTGGAGGAAATCCATGAGAAGATGTGTCAGAAGACGGAAGACAGAGAGAACGAAAAATCTGACATTATCCTGGAAAACAGGATTTTAAATGTGCTCTGTCTGAATTTCGATTATGGTCCGACGAAATGTGCGATTGCGGTAAATGAAAAGTACGGCGGTGATTTGGATGCGGATCAGATCATCACTGTCTTCCGAAACAGAAAGATTGCAAACCCAGTGGAGCGAAAAGAGCTTCTGGAGTGGGCTGATGAGGTGGCACAACTGTTTGCCAGAGCTATTTCAGGGGACAGAGCTGGATATGACCGTTTTGAGAAGAAGAGAAAAGAGAACGCGCTCAAAAGCGGAAGACATCACAAGATGCAGGAGCGTGTGGCAGCAATCATGATCTACGCAAAGTATCCGGAGCTGGATCTGTGGGGCGATGCGGAGAAATTGCAGGTGCTGGGCAGCACGATGGCGAAGTATTTCTTTTATGATATGGCAGATGCGGTGGCGAACGGGTATGGCTTTCCGATGTTTGAATCGAAAAAGAAAAGGGCTGCCGCGGAAGCGCAGGAGAAAAGTATGTCGTATGAGCAGGCACTCAGGAGAATGGAACAGCTTGAGGGGACACTTGAGAGGACAAACGCTATGCTCAAAGAGATGCAAGATGAGTTTGAGGAACAGATTGAGACCAGCAAGGTACAGGAGCTGGCAGAGTTTTTCTCAAAGCTCAATTCCGAAAAGTACGGCTGCATCCTGGATGAGCTTTTGGCTGTCAGAAAAGGTGTCGATCTTTTGCAAAGAGAGAGGTTTCAGTTGCCGGTGGAGATCAACGGACTGCTGATTATGGTGAAAAAGCTGACGCAGTTCGTGAGAGACAGCCATATCGATCCGATCATGAAAGTAAACAGCAAAAGAAGAGTGAAGGTATCGGACATCGAATTCTGCAATTACGAGGGGACTCCGTTCCAGAATGCGGAGGATGAGAAAAATGTCATCGTGGTGTCTCCGGGATGGATTTATCGCGACAAAGAAGTGCAGATTTCAAGACCAAAAGTGAGAGAAGAACAGTAAGACAAAAGCATCAGGATGGGTATTTTGAGCAGGCGAAAAAGTGCCCATCCAAAGAAAAAATGCAGAGAGCTCAAGACAAAAAAGAAGGAGGAACAAAGATATGATGATTCACAGTGAAGAACATAACGAGTTGTGTGTAGGGATTGATTTGGGGACGACAAATTCGGTACTTGCGACCATAAACACAAAGGCAAACGGAGATATCGTGAGCAAGGTAGTGGGAATTCCAAGAGCAGTGAACATTTACAGCACGACCTCTTCCCAGGCGGCGCTGAGCACAGAGAAGAGGATGATTCTTCCTTCTTACGTCTACTACAGAGAAGAAAAGAATTATGAAGCCTTGGTAGGCGACTTCGCGAAGGTTCAATATGCCCTTCGACCACATCTGGTGGCAAAGTCGATCAAAAGCCAGATGGGAAGACCGTATGCGGAAGGATTGTCGCCGGATGTGCCTGACAAGACACCGGCCGATATCTCTGCAAGAATTTTGAGACATCTTTTGTATCAGGCAGAAAGGATGTATCACTGTCCGATTGACGATGCAGTGATTACGGTCCCGGCAAATTTTGATTCCGCGATGTGCAAAGCAACGCGTGACGCGGCGGAGAAGGCCGGAATCAAGGTAAGAAACAAAGATGGAAGTGAGAGAGCGGTATTGCTCCCTGAACCCAATGCGGTAATTTATGATCTGATCAACCAGATCCACAACGGCGAAATTTCCAGCCGTATCATCGACTTGAGCACAAAGAAAAATGTGCTGGTTTTCGATCTGGGAGGAGGAACATTGGACATCACGCTCCACGAGATCAAGCGCAGAGAAGACTGTGCGGAGGTGCTCAAGGTAGAGGAGATTGCGACGAATCGCTATACACTTTTAGGAGGCGATGATTTCGATGAAGAGATCGCACAGACAATGTTTGAGCGCTATCTGTGTCAATACAGCAAGTACCCGGAGATTGTCAAAAAACTCACGAGTGAGAAAAAGATCGTGATGCCTCAGCTCAGAACATATGCGGAAAACCTGAAGATCAGGATCAATGAAGAGTGTTCTGAAGAATATCATTCTGGATGGGATGATGAGGGGGAAGAGACCTTGATTCCGGTGGGAGGAAACATCGGAGGAATCGGTTACGCCTATGACGACAGCTTTGGCAAGGAAGATGTAGAAAAAATCCTGCGTGTGTTCATGGGGGAGAATCTGCGATACAGTGACTATAAACGAATTGATCAGATTTCTGCGCAGGGGAACACCAGAAACATTATCTATCCGATTTTGGATGTCCTGAACAAAGCAGCGCAGAAAAGCGAGACGGGAGAGGCGAGAGTGGACGCGGTGTTGCTCAACGGAGGCATGTCGAAATTCTATATGGTCGTGGAACGCTTAAAGAATTTCTTCGGTATGGATCCGATTGTGGCGCTGGACCCAGACCAGTCCGTCGCAAGAGGGGCAGCTGTGTACCATTATTATCTCCACAAGTATGAGACCATTCAGGATGATATGCGTCTGGTGGGACTCCAGGATGAGCAGCAGATGCCGAGAAGCGGCAGTACCTTCGCTGAGGAACCGCAGGGAGAGACGAGCGTCCATCCGAGAAAGACAGAGCGCATGGCAATCGAGTGGGGACAAAGTATTCTTAACGACAGCCTTTACCTGGGATTGAGAAATGGCGGCATCCACAGGATCATTCCGACAGGCGCGAAACTGCCTTACCATTCAGAGATCCAGAACGGATTCCGCCTGGAAGCAGGGCAAAAAAGTGTGGCAATTCCGATCAAGACACAGAGTATCGACGGCACATACCGCACCATCGCCAGCGGAAAGATCGAATTTTCCAGACATTACCCGGAAGGCGCCTACCTCTCATTTACTGTCGACATGAGCAGCAGTAAGATTGTCACGATGAGAGCCTGGACGAGCCTGGATGCAGAGGGAAAAGAAAAGCTGGAAGAAGGCGATGCAGTGATCGTGATTGAGGAGGAAGGGAAGGCGCAAAAAGCGATCAGGATGAGCGCGCCAAACGGCAGCAATCTAAAGCCGGTAGCGGAAATCCACACCTTGATCCAGCTGTGCAACAACCTGAAGAATGCTGTCAGACAAAATCAGAAAAGTGAGCTCTCCAAAAAGATCAAAACGCTTGTCACTGGCATCTGTAATGCGGGAAACCCGGAAGCCTTTGCGGAGGAAGTGCTAAAAGCGCTTTCGGAGCAGAACAGCAACGATGAACTCAGAAATAGACTGTTCACGATCGCCAGAAAGATCGGAGAGAGCTGGAGTGGCGAGCAGAAGCGCAGACTGGCTCTCGCGTGCAAAAATCAGCTTGCGGCAGAATTTCAGGGGATGGAAAGCGGAGGAAGCAGGACAAACGTCAACATTCAGGCGGTCTATGCGTTGAGTATGTGCGGGTCCAGGGAACAGCTCAGTCAGCTGAGTGCTCTGCATGAGAAGAAGAAATATATCCAGTCGTGCCTCTACACACATGCCAAGACAAAGACGCAGGTTGAATGGATTTATAGACAGTTCCTGGAGGACAAGAAGAATGCGCTGAAGAACAGAGCAACGAACCTGCAGGAAAGCTCCTATGCAATCGGAGTGGCATTCCGGATGGATGGCACTGAGACGCAGACAAGTGTGGAACGCGCACAGGTGATTCGAGAGCTGTGTGGGGCGATCCGGTCAGGATTTTTAAAACAGCCGGATCTGATTTGCAGTCTTTTGGCGCTGGGCTGGATCTGTGACCAGAGAACAGCAAACAATCCACTGGACAATTCGTTGCTGCGGGAAGCAATCGATGCAGAAAAAGTGATCGATGATGTCTATCCCGTTCTGACTGTTCTGGGATGTTCCAAGGCGAGAACGGTTGCGCGGAAGATGATAGATGGGGAAGGCTTGAATGATGAGGAGGAACAATTTTTGCTGATCAAATTGAATTGCTGACAGAGAGGAAAGGAGTTTCGAGTATGAAAACGATATCGAACATCACTAAGATCACAAATGAGTGGAAAGCATTGGCTGAAAAAGACAGCGAGAGTTCCGGAAAGATTTATAGTCTGCTCCCGACACCGTTCTTTTTTGGATCATCATTGTCCGAGACAGAGGAAGCTGCATGGCAGCTTTGCTCTGTCTTGAAGGAAGGGAAAGTGATGAGATTTGTGGCGGACGGGCTGCCACTTATCTATTTCAGAATGAAACACTGCGACAAGAAGGATGTCCGCTTCACCGAGCTTCGCTATCTGGCTGAGATGCTCGAGGATGTGTCAGGATACCGCGGCAGATACAAGGGATGTCTTTTGCTGGATTTGACGGATTGGATCGGACATGAGGACGAGAACTATTTCGAAATCCTGATGAGTTATCTGGCGGATATAAAAGACGAAGAGATCTTCACCTTCTTCTGCGTGGAGGAAAAAATGGTTTCTCAGAATCAAGAGGAAGAAGGGATCGAGGAGATTCTGAGGCAGGAGCTGTCACACAGGCACAAGAAGAGGCTCATGCTGGAAGAAGAGTTAGATGAGGAGGATTGAGTGTCAGCTGTTCGTCTGGCAGGCTGGCTGCCGTATCGGTTTACTTTATGTCCAAAATAATCGGTGAATGTCTGTATTCGTTATAGGAGTGTCCCGGATATTTCTGGGCAATGGCAGCGTGATAGACACCAGAACAGAATAGATCTTGCGCAAGCGCGGAAAAAGCATGCTCGGAGAGCTGCTTTTTTGCGTCGGCAAGCTTTGTGATCATGGGAAACGACGATTTTTTCTTTATCTCCGAGAGTAAAGGCACAGCATTTCTGCGAAATCCAAGGATTCTCAGATAGCCGTCCGAATCAACGGTGCGGAAAAAGGTATCAGCCTGCTCACGCTTCATGCCAAGGAGAAGATGGGACAGAGAGCGTGCCGCCCGTGTGTAAGTGATCTGGCGCGTCTTCAACAGGGAAGTAAAGGCGGAAAATGAGGTATAATCTTGACGAATGCGGAAAATTCGCTCCGCCAGATCCTCTGACACATCAAAATAGTCCAAAAGCTGGGCGCGATCCCGAAAAGAGAGCAGCCGGTAATGCAAAAGCGAAGAGAAATCATCGGCAAAGACCGGGGCAGAGGTTCCAAGGCATTTTTTCCACGGAGGAAGGGCAAAATCTGGTATCTGACCAGCAATCTGGTCGGCTGCCTCATCAAGTGAGGAGCATGAGGAGAAGACCGAGCGGATACCGCTCGCCGAGGCAAAACACGACCCATCAAGAGAGGTGTCGTGATATCCGCTTCCGACACGCACAACGGTGTGCGGCTGAATTTGACTTTTTGAGCGCCGCAGTGCTTTGAGATATTCGATGCCGAGCAAGTTATTGGGTGAAGCAAGGAGTTCTGGCTTGATTTCCAGATCAGTCTCCTCGCAATATGCCTGAAAAGCACTCTGCCGTGCTCTGGGAAAAGAAGCACCTTTTTTCAGTTCCTCTCTCAGATGATTCTGGTAGGAGGCGGGCTCTTCACAGAAAAAATCAGCAAGTTTTAAGAGGGCATCAAGTTTCCCTGACTCGCTTCCGAAAGAAAGATGGTCAACGACACCCATGGCGGAAAAGAGTGATATTGCCCCGGCAGCGAAATATTCCGCACTTCCGACCGCAGCAAAAGAAGGCAGTTCCAGGACGAGATCTGCTCCTCCCATAAGCGCCATATGTGTTCTGGACCATTTGTCTAAAATCGCTGGTTCCCCTCTCTGAACAAAATCGCCGCTCAAAACCACGACGACAAAATCGGCATCCGTCTCCAGGCGCGCCCGCTCCAGGTGATACTGATGCCCCTTATGAAACGGATTATATTCTGCAACAATACCAGTAACCTTCATAAAGCCTCCTCAATCTTCCTATTCCAATTTCGTCTCAAGACAATTTTTAAGGTATTCTCTAGTTCTCTAGCATATCATGATCATCTGTCTCAGACAAGGCTTTCTGGTGATTTTTTCAAGCGCTGGGATCAGCAAAAAACAGTTCCCGTGACACGCTGCGTTTCCGGTTCGGTCCGCGCGCTTAGGATCCGCCATTCGCGAACACTCGCCGCGAACATTTTTTTGAGGCAAACTGTTTGGAAAAATATACAAACCAACAGTTGAAATTCAAAAAAGTTCGCAGTATAATTGAGACATAAGTATGTGCAGCTGTACATACCATACAAAAAAAGCGGAAAAACGAAAGGAGTC
Source organism: Robinsoniella sp. (assembly GCA_022788205.1). Classification (GTDB taxonomy): domain Bacteria; phylum Bacillota; class Clostridia; order Lachnospirales; family Lachnospiraceae; genus JAGZHZ01. The sequence continues at coordinate 9,106 of JALEVQ010000007.1, forward strand.
AAAGAATCATGGGATTTATTGACGTAATCAAACAGAGAGCAAAAGATAACAAGAAAACAATTGTACTTCCAGAGACAGAAGACCGCAGAACATATGAAGCGACTGCTCAGATCTTAAAAGAAGGAATCGCTGATATCGTTTTAGTCGGAAGCGAAGAAGCCATTAAAAAAGGAAGCGAAGGCTTAGATATCTCCGGAGCAAAAATTGTTGATCCTGCTACATCCGATAAGACAGATGCTTATGTTGCAAAATTAGTAGAGCTCAGACAGAAAAAAGGAATGACAGAAGAGAAAGCAAGAGAGATTCTTTTAAATCAGTATCTGTACTATGGCGTTATGATGGTAAAAATGGGTGACGCTGACGGTATGGTATCAGGAGCTTGCCATTCCACAGCTGACACTCTGAGACCATGTCTGCAGATCTTAAAGACAAAACCAGGCACAAAATTAGTTTCCGCATTCTTCCTGATGGTAGTTCCAAACTGCGAGTACGGTGCAAACGGAACATTTGTGTTCGCAGACAGCGGATTAAATCAGAATCCAAATCCGGAAGAGTTAGCAGCAATCGCAGGATCTTCCGCAGAATCCTTCAAACTGTTAGTTGAGGAAGAGCCAGTTGTCGCTATGCTGTCCCACTCCACAAAAGGAAGTGCAAAACATGCAGATGTTGACAAAGTAGTAGAAGCTACCAGAATCGCAAAAGAGCAGTACCCAGGACTGAAGTTAGACGGAGAGTTCCAGTTAGATGCAGCAATCGTTCCGAGCGTTGGAGCTTCCAAGGCACCGGGAAGTGACGTTGCAGGAAAAGCAAACGTACTGCTGTTCCCAGACCTGGATGCAGGAAACATCGGATACAAGCTGGTTCAGAGACTTGCAAAAGCAGAAGCTTACGGACCAATCACACAGGGTATCGCAAAACCAGTCAACGACCTGTCCAGAGGATGCAGCGCAGAGGATATCGTAGGTGTTGTTGCCATCACAGCTGTTCAGTGCCAGGCTGAATAATCGAAGAATCGAGGCTTCACAAAAAACAGCTGATCGGACAAGACAGCTGTGAATCATTTTGCATGGAGGAAGAAAGAAATGAATGTTTTAGTTATCAACTGCGGAAGTTCTTCTCTGAAATATCAGTTAATCAACTCTGATACAGAAGAAGTGCTGGCAAAAGGACTTTGCGAGAGAATCGGAATTGACGGAAGACTGGTTTACCAGAAAGCCGGATGTGACAAAGAAGTGACAGAAGCTGCTATGCCTACTCATAAAGAGGCAATCCAGATGGTTCTTGACGCTCTGACAAACGACAAGACAGGAGCAATCGAGAGCTTAAAAGAGATCGATGCAGTGGGACACAGAGTCGTACACGGCGGAGAGAAATTTGCATCTTCTGTAGTCATCGACGATGAGGTGATCAAGGCAGTCGAAGAGTGCAATGACTTGGCACCATTACATAACCCGGCAAACTTAATCGGTATCAACGTATGCAAAGAGCTGATGCCAGGTGTACCTATGGAAGCAGTGTTTGATACCGCTTTCCATCAGACAATGCCAGCAAAAGATTATCTGTATGGTCTGCCGATCGAATATTATGAGAAATACAAAGTGAGAAGATACGGATTCCACGGAACTTCCCACAGCTTTGTATCCAAGCGTACAGTCGAGTTCTTAGGATTAGACCCTGAGAATTCCAAAGTGATCGTATGTCACTTAGGAAACGGTTCTTCCATCAGTGCTGTGTTAAACGGAAAATGTATTGACACAACGATGGGACTGACTCCACTTGAAGGTGTTGTCATGGGAACACGTTCCGGCAACATTGACCCGGCAATCATGGAGTTCATCGCAAAGAAAGAGAACCTGGACATCGCCGGAATCATGAATGTGCTGAACAAAAAATCTGGTTTACAGGGACTTTCCAATCTTTCAAGCGATTTCCGCGATCTGGAGAACGCTGCTAAGAGTGGAAACAAGAATGCAGAGAATGCGATTGAAGTTCTGTGCTACGGTATCGCAAAATTTGTGGGCGGATATGTGGCAGCATTAAACGGTGTTGACGCAATCACATTCACAGCAGGTATCGGCGAGAATGCTGCCACGGTGCGTGAGAAAGTGGTAGGCTATCTGGGTTATCTGGGAATCACTCTGGACGAAGAGGCAAACGGCAAGAGAGGAGAAGAGATCGTCATCTCCACTCCAGACTCCAAGGTAAAAGTTTGCGTGATCCCGACAAACGAAGAGCTGGCAATCTGCCGTGAGACAGTTGCTCTGGTAAAATAAAAAAGTCACACGGAAGCCGGTAAAAACCGCCATGTGATTGGAAAGGGAAGCCCTCTGCTGTGCTGCGGCGCAGGAGGGCTTTTCCTGCGAATGGATATGTTGCTACTTCAGCTGTGATCCGTACGGCAGTCAAATTCAGCTGAGAATCTGGTCAAGGAAATTTCCTTGACATTTGGCAAAAAACGGGTTGACAAATAAATATAATCTATGTATAATAGGGAAAGTGTGAATAGGAGGGCTGATATGCTGATTAATTTGACGGAAGTTTTAACCAGAGACGGCAAAAAATTAAAAAGTGACGCTCCACTGGAGATGGAAGCATTTGAATCGAAGCTTGGAAGTTTTCCTATCTGCAGGAAAGATCCTGTTCATTTGGAAATCACCAATACAGGGAATCGCGTCCTGCATGTAGAAGGCAAGGCGGAGCTTGAATTAGTGATACCTTGTGATCGCTGTCTGGAAGATGTTCACTATGCGATGGTTCTCGAGGTCGACAAGGAGATCGATATGAAGCAGAGCAGTGAAGATCGGATAAAGGCGTTAGATGAACACTACTATATTGATGGATATAACCTGGATGTGGATAAACTGCTTTATGGTGAAATTTTAGTGAATTGGCCGCTGCGTGTACTGTGCAGGAAGGACTGCAAAGGAATCTGTAATGTGTGCGGAGTCAATTTAAACCATGAGACCTGTGACTGCGAGAGCACAGATTTAGATCCAAGAATGGCCAAGATCCGAGATATTTTTAGCAAATTTAAGGAGGTGTAAACCATGTCTATCTGTCCAAAAAATAAATCTTCCAAAGGAAGAAGAGATAAGAGAAGAGCAAACTGGAAAATGGCTGCTCCAAACTTAGTAAAATGCAGCAAATGTGGAGAGCTGATGATGTCCCACAGAGTGTGCAAAAACTGCGGAACATATAACAAAAAAGAAATTGTATCCGTTGACTAATTGACGATTCAGAATGCTTATGAGACCGTTGCAAAACGGTCTCATTTTATGTCAATAAAATAGATATTGATTTTTAGAATGATGTTTAGTATATTAGTCTATAGATATACGAGGAGGAATGTGTCATGCAGGAGACAGTGAGAGTGGCAGTGGATGCCATGGGCGGAGACAATGCGCCTGAGCAGATTGTAAAAGGTGCCGTTGACGCGGTCAACAGCAAAAAGGAGATCAAAGTCATCTTGACTGGAAAAAAGGATCAGATTGAGAGAGAACTTGGGAAATATACGTATCCAAAAGAGCAGATCGAGATCGTCCACGCAGGCGAGGTGATCGAGATGGCAGAGCCACCTGTGAAGGCAATCCGCACCAAGAAAGATTCATCCATCGTTGTGGGCATGAATCTGGTGAAGAAGAAAGAGGCAGACGCCTTTGTCTCGGCAGGAAGCACCGGAGCCGTTCTGGTGGGCGGACAGTTGATCGTGGGGAGAATCAAAGGAGTTGAGAGACCACCTCTGGCACCGCTGATTCCGACAAAAAATGGTGTCGCTCTTTTGGTAGACTGTGGCGCCAACGTCGACGCAAGACCATCCCATCTTGTACAATTTGCACAAATGGGTTCGATTTATATGGAGCATGTGATAGGCATCAAGAACCCGAGAGTTGGTATCGTCAATATCGGCGCAGAGGAGGAAAAGGGAAATGCTCTGGTCAAAGAGACCTTCCCTCTCTTAAAACAGTGCAAGGACATCAATTTTATCGGCAGCGTGGAGGCACGGGATATCCCGGCTGGCGCCTGCGATGTGGTCGTGTGTGAGGCTTTTGTGGGAAATGTGATCCTGAAGCTTTACGAGGGGGTAGGAGCGACACTCATCAGCAAGGTAAAAGAGGGAATGATGACGACATTGAGAAGCAAAATTGGGGGTTGGCTGGTCAAACCGGCCCTGAAAAAGACGCTCAAATCGTTTGACGCAAGTCAGTATGGCGGAGCACCGCTTCTGGGCTTAAATGGACTTGTGGTAAAGGCACACGGCAGTTCCAAGTCCACAGAGATCACCAACTCGATCATTCAGTGTGTGCAGTTTAAACAGCAGCAGATCAATGAGAAGATGAAAGAAAAAATTATGGCGGAGAAGACAGAATAATAGCGTGACATGGACTTTGCGCGCACCAGATTTGCAGAAATCATATAATTGCTAAAGGGATGGAAAGATTACAGACCAAATAAGGAAAGGATTGAAGGAAATGGAATTTGAAAAATTACAGCAGATTATAGCAGAGGTATTGAACGTAAATGCGGATGAGATCACGCAGGAGACGACTTTTGTGGATGATTTGGGGGCAGATTCTCTGGATATTTTCCAGATCATTATGGGGATTGAGGAAGAGTTTGACATCGAGATTCCGAATGATGAGGTAGAAAAAATCGTGTCGGTCGGCGATGCTGTTGAGCAGATTAAAAGTGCTTTAAATTAAGTGAAAAGCCTTGAAAACAGGCTCTGGAATACTTACGATTCAGAAAGAAAAAGAGAGAAGCAGGGGTGCCGCAATCAGTTGATACTGCGACTGCCCCTGTTTTCATATGAAAAGAAGGGGCGAGAGTATGCAGAAGAATTGGTCAATCAAAGAGCTGGAGAAGAGAATCGGTTATAAATTTCAAAATGTGGAACTGTTAAGACAGGCGGTGACGCATAGCTCTTTTGCGAACGAACACCGGACAGAGGGGCTGGCAGACAATGAGCGCCTGGAGTTTTTGGGGGATGCTGTCCTCGAGGTTTCCAGCAGTGAATTTTTGTTTTTGAATTATCCAGAGATGCCGGAGGGAGATTTGACAAAGTTTCGTGCCAGCATCGTGTGCGAGCCGACTCTGGCACTGTGTGCGAGAGAGCTGGAACTGGGCAAATTTCTGCTCCTGGGAAAAGGAGAAGAGCTGACAGGCGGCAGAAACCGCGATTCTATTGTCTCGGATGCGATGGAGGCTGTGATTGGGGCAATTTACCTGGATGGTGGGTTTGCTAATGCAAAAGAATTCGTACAGAAATTCGTACTAAAGGATATTGAGCATAAAAAACTCTTTTATGATAGCAAGACCATTTTACAGGAAATCGTGCAGGGAAATTTTAAGGAAGAGAGTATCTCTTATGTGCTGACAGGAGAGGAAGGACCAGATCACGATAAAACATTTTATGTGGATGTCATGATCGGGGATCGCCTTGTGGCGCGAGGGACAGGGCACACAAAAAAAGGTGCCGAGCAAGAAGCGGCGTACCGCGCAATTATCACTTTGAAAGGAACGATGAAAGATACATGTATTTAAAAAGTATCGAAATACAGGGGTTTAAGTCTTTTGCAAACAAGATCCTGCTTCAGTTTCACAATGGTATCACTGGGATCGTAGGTCCGAATGGAAGCGGAAAGAGCAATGTCGCCGATGCGGTGCGCTGGGTTTTGGGAGAACAGAGCGCAAAACAGCTGAGAGGCGGCAACATGCAGGATGTGATTTTTGCGGGGACGGAAAACCGTAAACCGCTCAGCTATGCCTCGGTGGCGATCACACTCGACAACAGTGATCAGAAGCTGCCGATCTCTTATCAGGAAGTGACGGTGACACGGAGGCTGTACCGGTCAGGGGAGAGCGAATATCTCTTAAACGGAACAGCGTGCCGTCTGAAAGATATCAATGAGCTGTTTTACGACACAGGAATCGGAAAGGAAGGCTATTCGATCATCGGTCAGGGGCAGATTGATAAGATTTTGAGCGGGAGACCGGAGGAGCGAAGAGAACTCTTTGATGAGGCGGCAGGGATTGTCAAGTTTAAACGCAGAAAGGTGACCGCCCAGAAAAAACTGGAGGAGGAAGAGAAAAATCTGACGCGTGTCTCGGACATTTTAAACGAGCTGACGAAGCAGTTGGGTCCTCTGGAGAAGCAGGCACAGAAAGCAAAGATTTATCTGGATCGCAGAGAAAAACTCAAAGTGTTCGATGTCAATCTGTTTTTGATGGAAATGACGCGTGTGCGTGCGCTTTTGAAAGAGATTGAGGAGAAGCAGGAGATCACGGATGCACAGATTCAATCGGTGAAAGAAGAACAGGAAGGCACGAAGGCAGATTATGAAAAGATCGAGCGGATCTTAGAAAATTTGGGCACTCAGATCGAAGATTTGAGGGAAAAGGCAAACAAAGCAGCGCTTTTACGCCAGGAGCTGGAAAATCAGATTCGCCTGTTCGAGGAACAGATTCATTCGATTGCGCAGAATGAAAGTCACTACAGAGAGCGTGTAGAGACGATCGAGGAGGAGAAAAAAAGCCGTGAGGCACAAAAAGTACAGTATGGACAAGAGCTAGAAGCGATTGAACAGGAAATGAAAGGTTTTGCGGCGCAGGAGCAGGAGAATGAAGGACAGCGCCAGTCGCTCGCAAAAATGGTGGAAGAGGCAGAAGCGCAGATTCAGGCAGGCAAGGATCAGATGATCACTCTTCTGAATAAGCGTTCCTCCACAAAGGTGCGCATGCAGCGCTATGACACGATGCTGGAACAGATCGCGATCCGCAAAGCAGAGCTGAGTCAGAAAATCTTGCGGCTGCGAAGCGAGGAGTCGGAACAGGAGACGGTGATTTCAGAGCTCTCCAAGGAGGCGAAAGATGCAGACGAGCATATCGCTCAGATGGAAAAAAGAGAGCAAGAGCTTGAGGGAGAAGCACAGACGCTGCAAAAAGAATTGACCGTTCACAATCAAGCGATGGAAAGTACGCAGACGCTGTACCACAGGGAAGCTTCGAGGCTGGAATCTCTTGTCAATATCACGGAACAGTACGAAGGATATGGAAACAGCATCCGCCGTGTGATGGAAAAAAAGAATCAGGAAAATGGAATCTTGGGCGTTGTCGCTGATCTGATTCAGGTAGAAAAATCATATGAGACCGCGATTGAGACCGCGTTGGGAGGCAGTGTCCAGAATATTGTGACGGAGGAAGAACAGACAGCCAAACGGATGATTGAATATCTGAAAAAGAACCGCTACGGGCGCGCAACCTTTCTGCCATTGACTGCCATCAGGGAGAGAGGAGCATTCACCGCAGCAAAAGCGCTGGAGGAGCCGGGGGTGATTGGTCTTGCGAGTACGCTTGTGAGAGCGGACGAAAAGTATCACAACCTGGTGCAGTATCTGCTGGGAAAGACGGTTGTGGTAGATGAGATCGATCACGCGCTGGCGCTGGCAAAAAAATATTCGTATTCACTGCGGATTGTGACTCTGGAAGGAGAATCCCTCAACCCAGGTGGTTCCATGACAGGTGGCGCTTTTAAAAATGCAGGCAATCTTCTCGGCAGAAGACGTGAGATTGATGAGCTGACAAAACACACGAATTCTTTGAAGGAGAAACTGGCACAGGCACAGAAGCAGGTCGAGGAGACGAGGCAAAAGCGTGCGGAGATCAGAGAAGAGATTGTGAAGGTAAAGGAGTTACTGCAAAAGGAATATCTGGATCAGAACACGGTACAGATGAAACTGGCGCAGATGAAAAATAAGCAGTCTGAGACGCGTGCAGGCTATGTCAGCCTGAAGATGGAGTCCTCGGAGATCGAAGGACAGATTTTGGAAATCACGGAGGGCAAGAAGCAGATTGATCAGGAGATCTTGAGGTCGATAGAGGAAGAAAAAGACATTGAGCAGACCATCGAGAGAAAACAGGCAGAGCTTTTACAGAAGAGAAGCGAGCAGGAAAAATACATGGTGGAATCGGCACAGATCGGAATCCGTAAAGTGGAAATTTCTCAGAAGAAATCATATTTAAAGCAGGATTTTGGTCGAATTTGTCAGGAACTGGAAAATTTGCAGGCAGAGCAAGTCTCCCTGTCAGAAAAACAGAGCCAGGAAAGAGAAGAGAAAAGGCGAAAAGAAGCAGAAATCGGACAGACAAAAGAAAGAATTTCCAGTCTGGAGACAGAGACCGAGGAAGGACTCTCTCAGATCGAGCAGCTCCAGAGACAGAAGGAAGAAAAAAATACCATCTATAAGTCTTTTTTCCAGAAGAGAGAGGAAATTTCCGAAAAGATTCGTGCACTCGACAAGGAGAGTTTTCGACTGAATGCACAGAAGGAAAAAGCACAAGAGTGGAAAGAACGGCAGATCAATTATCTCTGGGAAGAGTATGAGATGACGCCTAGTCAGGCAAACGATTACCGAAAAGACGAGATGACGGACAGCACCCAGCTGAAAAAGGATATTTCGCAGCTGAAAAATGAAATTCGTCTGCTTGGCAGTGTCAATGTCAATGCGGTGGAAGAATATAAGGAACTGTCAGAGCGCCATACATTTTTGAGTACGCAGCATGACGATTTAATCCGCGCAAAAGAATCGCTTGAGAAAATTATTGAGGAGCTGGATGAGGGGATGCGCGCACAGTTTAAGGAAAAGTTTGCGCAGATTCAGGTGGAGTTTGACAAGGCATTTAAGCAGCTGTTCGGGGGAGGAAAAGGAACGCTGGAGCTGATGGAAGGAGAAGACCTGCTCGAGGCAGGCATCCGCATCATCGCGCAGCCCCCGGGAAAGAAACTGCAGAATATGATGCAGCTCTCTGGAGGAGAGAAAGCCTTGACAGCGATCGCATTGTTGTTTGCGATCCAGAATTTAAAGCCATCACCGTTTTGTCTGTTGGATGAGATAGAAGCAGCACTTGATGACTCGAATGTCGGTCGCTATGCGAGATATCTTCACAAGTTGACAAAAAACACACAATTTATTATTATTACTCATAGAAGAGGAACGATGGAGGCGGCAGACAGACTGTATGGTATCACCATGCAGGAGAAGGGAGTGTCAACGCTGGTATCGGTGAATTTGATTGAAGGGGAATTGGACAACTAGTGCGAAGGAGGAGACTGGATGGGAGAAAAGAAAGGTTTTTTTAGACGCCTTGTGGAAGGGCTTTCTAAGACAAGAGAGAACATTGTAAAAGGTATCGACTCGATTTTTAATGGTTTTTCTAGTATTGATGATGATTTTTATGATGAGATCGAAGAGATTTTGATTATGGGAGATCTAGGAATCAATGCCACGACTTCAATTATCGAAGACTTAAAGAGAAAAGTAAAAGAGCAAAAGATTAAAGACCCCGCGGAGTGTAAGCAGCTCTTGATCGACAGTATCAAGGCAGAGATGAACGTCGGTGAGACGGCGTATGAGTTTGAAAATCGAAAATCGGTGATCCTGGTGATTGGCGTCAATGGTGTGGGAAAGACCACAAGTGTGGGAAAACTTGCCGGGAAGCTGAAAGATCAGGGAAAGAAAGTGATTCTGGCGGCAGCAGATACCTTCCGCGCCGCAGCAGGAGAGCAGCTCTCTGAGTGGGCAAAACGTGCAGGGGTTGAGATGATCGGCGGGCAGGAGGGATCGGATCCGGCTTCGGTTGTGTACGATGCGATTGCAGCGGCGAAGGCAAGGCATGCGGACGTTTTGTTGTGTGACACAGCAGGAAGACTGCACAATAAGAAAAATCTGATGGCGGAGCTTGGAAAGATTAATCGTATTTTGGAGCGCGAATATCCGGAAGCTTACCGGGAGACCTTGGTGGTTTTGGACGGAACGACAGGACAGAACGCACTTGCACAGGCGAGAGAATTTAAAGATGTCGCAGACATCACAGGCATCATTCTGACCAAATTGGATGGGACGGCAAAGGGAGGAATCGCGGTGGCAATCCATTCAGAGCTTGGCATTCCTGTAAAGTATATCGGTGTCGGAGAGAGTATCGATGATCTGCAGAAATTTGATCCAGATGAATTTGTAAATGCACTGTTTAATGTAAAACCGAAAGAATAAAAGAGACGGGTAGGAAGGAAGACCAAAATGTTGACATTAGAGAAATTTGAAGAAGCCTCAGAGATTGTACAGAGAGTGACACAGGAGACGAAGCTGATTTACAGTCAGTATCTGAGTGCACAGACAGGGAACAAGGTGTTTTTGAAGCCAGAAAATATGCAGGTGACGGGTGCATATAAGATTCGCGGCGCTTATTATAAAATCAGTACGCTGAGTGAGGAAGAAAAAGAGCATGGACTGATCACGGCATCGGCAGGAAACCACGCACAGGGTGTGGCATATGCGGCGAAGGAATATGGCGTCAAGGCAGTGATTGTGATGCCGACGACGACACCTCTGATCAAGGTAAACCGGACGAAGAGCTATGGGGCGGAAGTGGTCCTGTACGGAAACGATTATGACGAGGCGTGCGCTCATGCATATGATCTGGCAGAGAGAGAAGGCTATACCTTCATCCATCCGTTCGATGATCTGGCAGTTGCGACCGGTCAGGGAACCATTGCCATGGAGATTTTTAAGGAGCTTCCACTTGTGGAATATATTCTCGTTCCAGTAGGCGGAGGTGGACTGGCGACAGGAGTCTCAGCACTTGCAAAGATGCTCAATCCAAAGATTCAGGTGATCGGTGTCGAGCCGGCAGGCGCAAACTGTCTCCAGGAATCTTTTATGGAGGGAAAAGTCACGACACTGCCGCATGTCAGCACGATTGCCGATGGCACTGCTGTGAGGACGCCGGGGGAGAAACTGTTTCCGTATCTCCAGGAGAATCTGGACGATATCATCACAGTGGAGGACGACGAGCTGATTGTTGCGTTCCTGGATATGGTGGAGAATCACAAGATGATCGTGGAGAATTCCGGACTCTTGACAGTGGCAGCTTTAAAACATCTGACTTTCCAAGGGAAAAAGGTGGTGTCGATTCTGAGCGGCGGAAATATGGATGTGATCACGATGGCATCCGTAGTACAGCACGGACTGATCCAGAGAGACCGTATCTTTACCGTCTCTGTGCTGCTGCCTGATAAGCCGGGCGAATTAGTTCGCGTCGCTTCGATCATTGCAGAGGAACAGGGAAATGTCATAAAACTGGATCACAATCAGTTTGTCAGCACAAATCGAAATGCAGCAGTGGAATTGAAGATTACACTGGAAGCATTCGGAACAGAACACAAGAGCAGAATTGTGGAAGCTCTGAAGAAGAATGGGTATCGGCCGAAGCTGATCCGTCCAAATTTATAAGGAGAAAGAAAAGAAGCGGAAATGTGGTAAAAGGAAGAATCTATTTCTAATTCGACCGATCGACATTTCCGCTTTTTTGTATAGACAGGCGCTCAAAACAGGGTATAAAGTTGGGAGGCAGAAATGGAAGAGCGGTTAAAAAAATATGTAGACCCTTGGGTGAAACTGTACAGTGTGATTCCATTGATTGTTGTATTTGCGTGGAATTCACTGATTTATTTTGGAACGTCACAGGTGACAAAATCATGGCATCATTATGATCTGACAACGAGTCTGGACCGGGCGGTTCCTTTTGTGCCGGAATTTGTGTATATTTATCTGGGATGTTATCTGTTTTGGATTGTAAACTATGTTTTGATCGGACATCTGGGAAAGGAGCACTTCTATCGCTTTGTGGCGGCGGAGATGCCTACACGTCTGGTGTGCGGGCTGTTTTTTCTGCTGTTTCCCACCACGAATGTCCGGCCGGAGATTTCCGTGACGTCAGTCAGCACCTGGCTGATGAATATGGTATATCAGGTTGATCTTCCAAGTAATCTGTTCCCGTCGATCCATTGCATGGTGAGCTGGTTTTGCTTTATTGGAATCCGTGGGCAGGAAAAAATACCGAGATGGTATCGTGCTTTTTCGTGCATTTTTGCACTGTTGGTATGTGCTTCCACACAGTTTACAAAACAGCATTATCTGATTGATGTTGCCGGTGGGATTTTTTTGGCAGAGTTTTCCTATTATTTGTCGAATCATGGAAACTATTACATAAAATTTAAGGAAGTTTTTGAAAAATGTAATTGTAAGATGAAACATTTGCTGTTAAAATCATGAAAGAGGGTTTTCTCTCTTAAAAAGGTGGGAAGGAGAAAGAAGGCGAAGGTGGGATTTTTAAAGAAAAATAAAAAACATATCGTTGAGATTTTGTTTTTGATTTTACTCTGCGCAGGTACATTTCTCCTTTTGTTTAGAGATCAGGAGCTAGGAGAGATCTGGAAATTGGTTCAAGGAGCGAAGAAGAGCTACTTATGTGCAGGAGTGATATTCGTCATTTTATTTGTGTGTGGGGAATCGACGATCATCTTTTATATGATGCGCTCTTTAGGGATCCATGCACCGTTTTTACATTGCATCAAATATAGTTTTATCGGATTTTTTTTCAGCTGTATCACACCCTCAGCGACAGGAGGACAGCCGGCTCAGATCTACTATATGAACAAAGAAGGGATCAATGTATCGGTTGCCACGCTGGTGCTGATGATCGTGACGATCACCTACAAATTTGTCTTGGTTGTGGTGGGAGCAGGCGTGATTCTTTTTCGGCGTGATCTTATCTTTGATTATATGGACAATACAAGGTTCCTGTTTTATCTGGGATTGTTTCTCAATGTAGGATGCATCACTTTGATGATGATTCTGGTGTTTATGCCAAAACTCACAAAGAAAATGATGATGATGGGACATCGCCTTCTGGTGAAAGTTCGCCTGATAAGGCACAAAGAGACCCGGATACAGAGATTGACCGATGCCATGGATCAGTATGCAAAGGCATCAGAATATTTCTGGTCTCACAAGCTTATGATCTTCCATGTTGTTCTTATTTCGATTATACAGAGATTTTTGCTGTTTTTTGTGACGTATCTTGTGTACTGCTCTTTGGGACTGCACGGGGGAAATATGGCAGACATTATGATACTACAGGCAACGATCTCGGTAGCGGTGGACATGCTTCCTCTGCCGGGAGGAGTAGGCGCAAGCGAGAGTCTGTTTGTTGTTATGTTTGAAGCGATTTTCGGAGAGTCTGTCTACGCGGGATTGCTGTTAAGCAGGGGGCTGAGCTACTATGCGCTGATTTTGATCAGTGCAATGGTCTCAATTTATGCACATATCACGATTACACATGCGGCATCAAAAAGGCGCAGAGTGAGGGAAGGAGTTTGAAAATTGTGTGGATAGGATTTTATAATTATTCAGTTATTTTGACATATTTAGGGCTGATCAGTTCGGTGATCGGAATGACACAGGCTCTGGAGGGAAAATTTAAGATTGCGATTTCATGTCTTGTGATCTCTGGCATCTGTGACATGCTCGATGGAAAAGTGGCACGGACCATGGAGCGGACCGACGATGAGAAACATTTTGGCATTCAGATCGATTCCCTGTGTGATTTGTTCTGTTTTGGAGCATTTCCTGCATTCTTGGGATATGGTCTGGGATTGAGAGGCATCTGGGGAACGGCAGCGATGTGCATGTATGTGCTCGCAGCTGTGATCCGCCTGGGATATTTTAATGTGATGGAGGAAAAGCGCCAGAAGGAGACGAGTGAGGTGCGGAAATATTATCAGGGACTTCCGGTCACTTCGATTGCAATCATTTTTCCTCTGGTATATCTGATGCGCCCATACTTTGGAAATGTCATCTATTTGAGAGTGCTGATTGGTGTGATGATGGTTGTGGCAGTTTTGTTTGTCAGCAACATTAAAGTTTACAAGCCAGGAAACAAAATGATGGCGGTCTTCATCGCTTTGGGTGTGGGAATTTTGGCGAAACTTCTGCATTTCTTCTAAACGGATATGACGCCTGACGGCGTCACCATCAATCATAAAAGTCCACCGGATTGCTCCGTGCCTGCGTCACTCTCGCAATCCGACCTCGTATTCGCATATATAAATTGTTTTCCACAACATTATATACGTGATATGATAAAAGCATGAAAGGGTGTGTCTGCAAGATTGCTTATGAAAGAATTTGGAGAAGAATGAAAAAAGAAACTATGGGGTGGACATTTGTGGAATCCGAGTTATTTTGTGGCAACTGTTTCAGAAAACACAGAAGAACAAATTAGAAAATAGATTCAAAATCAGAAAAGAAAGTGAGGTGAGGTCAGTGGAAAAGGCTTATAAGTATAGGATTTATCCGAATAAAAAGCAAAAGGA
>JALEVQ010000008.1 GCA_022788205.1 Robinsoniella sp.
ATCTGTTTAGAAGATCTACAAGTAAAAAATATGATTAAAAATCATAAACTTGCTCAGTCTATTGCAGATGTATCATGGTCAGAATTTGTAAGACAACTTGAATATAAAGCAAACTGGTATGGTAGACAGATTATCAAAGTCGATCAATTCTATGCAAGTTCTCAGACTTGCAATGTATGTGGGTATGTAAATAAGAATACGAAAAATCTTTCGGTCAGAGAATGGGAATGTCCTTGTTGTCATACTCATCATGATAGAGATATAAACGCTGCTATCAATATTCTAAATGAAGGATTGAGAATATTAGAAGTAGCATAGAAACTATAGATAAGAACCGTAGGAACTACGGGGATAGCTTGGTAAATATCTTTTCAGTAGAAAGGAGTTCCCAAGAATCTCGTGGCTTTAGCCATGAGAGGTTCAAATGGATGCCACAGTATATTGAATACTCTTTGAAGGATGATAAATTCAGAGTAAGGGGAAATGCCATTTGCGATACTGCAAAGAAAATCAGGGTGTTAAATATTGCCCGGATTAAGAACTGCAGTCTGGCAGACGGCGAGATCCGAGAGAATGAGCCTTCTAAAAGTATGAATAACAGGGTTCCTGCTGATGAGGAGCGAAGAAGTATCACAATGGAAGTGACCTATGACAGGAATGCGCTGGAGAGGATATTGATACATTTCTCCCATCTGGAAAAGGAGACAAAAAAGCTGGATCAAAAGCATTATCGGGTAAAGGTTGTCTATGATGCTTCGGATGATACAGAGATGTTAATCCGGATTCTTTCCTTTGGACCAATGGTGAAAGTGGTAGAACCAGATGATTTCATTGTGAAGATAAGAGAGCGATTGCAAAAACAACGGAAAATTTTTCAGAGCAATACACCACGCAGATTTTGTCAATAAATTTCTAAAAAAGCCTCCGTATTTTTGACAGATATTTCAGGAAAAGTGCCGTATAATACTCCATTGATAACCGGATTGTCAGGAGGGGAAAGCATGGGTATATGGATTGCTGCTTTGCTGATTTTCTTTGTAGGGAGCAGTGTTTGGTGCTATCACAGAGGAAAAGTTCAGGAGGAAATCGATCAGGAACAGACAGCTGCGACTCTCGCCGGACCTGGGAGAGAACTGATTTTAAAATATTCGGATTCTTTTTTGCAGCTTGCACAGACCTTTCAGGAGATGCCTGCAAAAAAGGAACGGTTGTCCGAAGAGGAGGTTCAGGAGATCTTTCGGGAAGTGGAAAATCACCTGTGCAGAGGATGTGAAAACTGGGGAGAGTGCTGGAAAAAAGAATACTACCAGACGTATCGGATGATGTACGAGATGCTGAGTGCAGCGGAGGACGAAGGAGAAGTGGAGGGGGCACAGAAAATGCAGGAGTTTCAGAGGCGCTGTCTCTATGTCGATGAGATGCTGGAGGAGATGACGCAGCTGTTTTATCGCGCAAAGCTCAATCTGATGTGGAGCAACCGGATGCTGGAGAACCGATCGATTATCGCTTCGCAGCTGTATGAGACATCACAGCTTATGAATGGACTTGCCTCGAAAATCTACAATGTGGAGGAGGCAGACGAATGGCAGAGACAGCAGATCAAGCTGAAACTGAAAATAAAAAACGTACAGGTGCGAGAAATTCTTGTGCAGAGTCAGGAACATAAAAAGTTTTATGTGACGATGAGAACGGTGAGGGGAAGCTGTGTCTCCACCCGAGAAGTCGCAGCGGTCATGACGGAGGTATACCACCGGGAAATCATACCGGCACCTGACAGCAAAAGGATTGTGAATAGAGAATATACTACGGTATTGTTTGTGGAGGATACCGTTTATTATATGTTAAATGGAGTGGCGAGGGTGACCAGGGATGGAGAGATCATTTCAGGAGACAACTTTACGTTTTTGACGAAGGACAATGGGCAGATGATCATGAGTCTGTGTGACGGGATGGGGTCAGGAGTCGGGGCAAGCAAGGAGAGCAGCACAGTGATCGAACTTCTGGAACAGTTTCTCGATGCGGGATTCGGGATGGAGACGGCTGTCCGCATGATCAATTCCGTGATGGTTCTGCGTGAAGATGAGGCGACGTTTTCAACGATTGATCTGTGCGCGGTGGATCTCTACACTGGTGTGTGTGAATTGTTGAAGATCGGGGCTTCCACGACCTTTATCCGACACGGCGGTCAGATCGAGGCGATACGTTCCACCAGCCTTCCGGTGGGAGTTATGCGCAATGTCGACTACGAACATACTCAGAAAAAACTGCGCTCCGGTGATTTTGTGGTGATGGTCTCTGACGGGGTGCTGGATGCAATGCCGTCTGGCAGGGCGGAGGAGACGATGGAGGAATGGATTTTACAGTCCCAGACGATGAACCCGAAAGAGTTTGCAAAGGAACTGCTTGACGAGATCTTGCAGCAGAGGGGGCAACGGGCGGAGGACGATATGACGATTTTAGTGGGATCTATCTGGAAAAAATAAAATTTTGGGGATGCCTTGCTTTTTTTTCGGAAAGTTTGTATAGTAAAATTGGATACAGTGATCAGCAGAAGAGCAGCGTGCAGGAAGAAAGCAGAGCTGCGTGACAAAGTCAGCCGAAAAAAGGGAAAGAAAACAGATATGAAAAAAGGAATACAAGCGATTCGTCAATATCATATGATCAGAGAAGGAGACCATGTCATAGCAGGTGTATCAGGAGGACCGGACTCCGTATACCTGCTTTTTCTATTGTTGGAATATCAAAAACAGGAAACATTTTCGATCAGTGTGGTTCACGTCGAGCACGGAATTCGCGGGGAAGAGAGCAGAGAAGATGCCGAGTTTGTGCGCCGGCTCTGTGCGGAACAGGGGATACCATTTTTTCTCTTTGAAGTCGATGCACAGAAAGAGGCGAGAGAAAAAAAGATTTCGACGGAAGAGGCAGGGAGAATTTTGAGGTATCGTGCCTTTGAGGAAGTATGTGAGCGATGTGGAGGTGACAAAATTGCCGTGGCGCATAATGAGGAGGATCAGGCAGAGACGATCCTCTGGAACCTGGCAAGAGGGAGCGGACTTGCAGGACTCTGCGGGATTCACCCGGTGCGGGGAAATATTATTCGCCCGCTTCTGACTACGAGCCGTTCTGAGATTGAAGAGTGGCTTGTGCAGCACCAGATTGAGGCACGCCATGATCGAACCAATATGGAAGCAATCTATACGAGAAATAAGATCAGGCTAAAAATTTTACCTCAGATGAAAAGCGAGATCAATGCCCAGACGGCAAGGCATATCGCACAGGCAGCGGGAAAAGTCCAGAAAGCAGAAGCGTTTTTGCAGAGGATGACAGATCAGGCAGAAGAACGGTGTGTGGAGAAAGGCAGCGGGATGGTAAAGATCAAAATGGCGGACTTCGAAAATCTGGATGAGATTTTGAAGGAGTATCTTTTGCGACGTTCACTGGAATATCTGTCATGTGGACTGAAAGATGTGACGCAGAGACATGTGGAGGCATTGCTTGAGATTGCAGGCGGATCTGAGGCGAGGCAGACGAATCTGCCAGGCGGTGTGATCGGAAAAAAAGAACATGGTTTTCTGGTGCTTTACACAAAATGTGTGGAGAGTGAGAAAGCAAAAGAGGAGAAAAGGCAAATATGGAGAGAGATCCATGTCCCAGAGGTCGTGTTCCTGGAGAAGGAGACGATAGAATTTACGCTGGAAGAAGCGAAAAGTCAAATAATTCCAGAAAAATCATATACGAAATGGATAGATTATGATACAATAAAAGATAAACTGATTTTGCGCAACAGGCTTCCAGGCGATTATCTGGTTGTGAACCAGTCAGGAGGCAGAAAGAAACTAAAAGACTATTTGATTGACATGAAAATTCCGAGAGAACAGAGGGATTCGATCTTACTTTTGGCAGATGGACCGCATATTTTGTGGGTAGTGGGATTCCGCATCAGTGAAGCGTGTAAAGTAAAAGAAGGAACAAAACAGATATTAAAAATAAAAATAACGAAGGAGAATGAAAATGGAGCATACGATTAAAGTTTTGGTTAGCGAAGAAGAAGTAAATCGCAGAATTAAAGAAATCGGAGAGCAGATCAGCAAAGATTTTGCAGGCAAGGAAATTCATTTGGTTTGTGTACTCAAAGGCGGCGTATTCTTTACGTGTGAACTGGCAAAGCGCATCACAATTCCGGTATCACTTGATTTTATGTCAGTGAGCAGCTATGGCGCAGGCACGACATCGAGCGGAGTGGTAAAGATTGTAAAAGATCTGGATCAGCCGCTGGAGGGAAAACATGTCATTATTGTTGAGGATATCATTGACTCAGGGAGAACGCTGAGCTATCTGATGGATATGCTGAAGAAGAGAAACCCGGCAAGCATGACTCTGTGTACTCTGCTGGACAAACCGGAGAGACGCGTGGTCGATGTGAAGGTAGACTATGTCGGTTTCAATATTCCAGATGAGTTTGTCGTTGGATATGGACTCGATTATGATCAGAAATATCGAAATCTGCCATATATCGGGGTTGTAGAGGTCTAGAAAGGAGAAAATAAGCATTGAAGAAAAGTTCGAGAGGTCCGGGATTTTACCTAATGATGATTGCTGTTGTAATCCTGGCTTTTATCGTATTGAAAATAGGATTTACACCGCGAAATGATTACACCTATCAGCAGTTCACAGAAGAGGTGAAGAGAGAAAATGTGACAAAGGTTGATATCCATCCAAACCAGCAGGTTCCGACGGGACGCATCATTATCTATCTGAAAGATGGTGAATATCAGGAGTTAAATGTGACAGATATCAACGGAGTCGAGGAAATTCTGGGGAATGCGGAAATCCCGTTCTACGTGTTTGACATGGAGAGAGATGATGTATTTTGGACTTCCATTTTTCCAATGTTGCTGATTGCAGTGTTGATCGTCTTCCTGTTTGTGTTCATGAATCGCCAGTCAAACAACAGTGGATCCAATAACCGGATGCTGAATTTTGGCAAGAGCCATGCGAAGATTATTTTGCCTGACTTAAAGAAAATTACGTTTAAGGATGTGGCGGGACTTCAGGAGGAGAAGGAAGATCTGGAAGAGATTGTGGATTTCTTAAAGTCTCCGAATAAATACCTGGAAGTCGGCGCGAGAATCCCGAAAGGAGTGCTGCTTGTCGGACCTCCTGGAACAGGAAAGACACTGTTGGCAAAGGCAGTCGCAGGAGAAGCGGGTGTCCCGTTTTTCAGTATTTCCGGATCAGATTTCGTTGAGATGTTTGTCGGAGTCGGCGCTTCGAGAGTGCGTGATCTGTTCCATGAGGCGAAGAAGAACGCACCGTGTATTATCTTTATCGATGAGATCGATGCAGTGGCGCGCAGAAGAGGTACCGGGCTGGGCGGAGGTCACGACGAGAGAGAGCAGACCTTGAATCAACTGCTCGTGGAGATGGACGGATTCGGAGCAAATGAAGGCATCATCGTGATGGCGGCGACGAACCGTGTAGATATTCTTGACCCTGCAATCCTGCGACCGGGACGATTCGACCGCAAGGTAGGTGTTGGAAAGCCGGACAGAAAAGGAAGAAGAGAAATTCTGGATGTCCATGTGAAGGGAAAACCATTGGGTGATGACGTCAATCTCGATGAAATTGCACAGACAACCGCAGGCTTTACGGGTGCCGATCTGGAGAATCTTTTGAATGAGTCAGCGATCTATGCGGCGAAAGACGGCAGAAAGTATCTGACACAGAAAGATATCAACCGTGCTTTCGTGAAAGTGGGGATCGGCGCAGAGAAGAGAAGCCGTGTCGTATCGGAGAAAGAGAAGCGTATCACCGCTTACCACGAGACAGGGCACGCGATTTTGTTCCATGTGCTGCCGGATGTCGGACCAGTTCACACGATTTCGATCATTCCGACCGGGATGGGAGCAGCAGGATACACCATGCCGATGCCGGAGAAAGATGAAATGTTCCGCACCAAAGGTCAGATGATCCAGGAGATCATTGTGGATCTCGGCGGACGTGTCGCAGAGGAGATGGTGATCGGTGATATCACGACAGGAGCATCCCAGGACATCAAACAGGCGACTGCATTGGCGAGAGCCATGGTAACGAAATTTGGCATGTCAGACAGTATCGGACTGATTCACTATGCTGACGATGAGGATGAAGTGTTCATCGGAAAAGATCTCGCACACACGAGAGGATATGGCGAGGAAGTAGCGACGAAGATCGATCAGGAGGTAAAACGTATCATCGACGAGGCATACAGTGAGGCAAAAAGGATCATCTCGGAAAATGAAACAGTACTTCATAAGAGTGCAAAATTGCTGATGGAAGAAGAGAAAATCAGCGGTGAAGAATTTGAAAAACTGTTTGCCGAAGAAAATGAAGCAAATTGACGGGGAATGCCAACGATAGGATGTCGAAAATACACAAAAAAGAAATGAAAGAAAAATGAAGTTTGTGCACACTGAAATTGGCACCGATGATATACTATACATCGTAAAAACCCCCCCAATACATTATATAGTTTTTGCTACACCCCATAAGAAGAAATACCTTCTCCGAAGAAAGACAGCCATTGTGTGCTGTCTTTTTTCATGCTGTTTCGAACGCTGTGGTCAGCAAAAAACAGTTCTGCTAAAAAAATATGCGGATACTTGTAAAAATCGCAAAGATAGTATAAACTAAAATAGTTGTGATGATGGTATAAACGATTAGGGGTACGATAGAGAAGCATAGACAAGGCAGAGAGAAAAAGGAGAACGCGTATGGATCCCAAACGACTAGACAAAGTATTAAAGACTCAAAAATATATTATGGTTATGCGTCCGATCTTTAAAGCGGACGCGTTGTTTAGCGATCAGACAAAGAATTATATGGAACCGATGGAGCCAGAGCCTGGGGAAAAAGTAACGATTCGGTTTCGCACAGGAAAAAATAATGTGGATATCGTATTTTTTATCAGTGGAGCGATACGCCAGGCGATGGACTATGAAAAGACAGTGGGCAAGTTTGACTACTATAAGATTGAGATTGAAGTGGGAACAGAGCCAATTCGCTATTATTTTGAAATCAGATCCGGAAAATTGCGATGTTTTTATAACAAACGAGGAATTTCTCAGAACCTCCAGGATTACTATGCCTTTACCATTGTTCCGGGCTTCAAGACACCAGATTGGGCGAAGGGTGCTGTGATGTACCAGATTTTTGTGGATCGTTTCTATAACGGGGACAAGACAAATGATGTGGTGGACAATGAATATTTTTACATTGGAGGGATGACAAAAAAGATTGAGGACTGGAACCAGAAGCCGGCGACTTCCATGGCGATCCGCGAATTTTACGGCGGAGATCTTCAGGGTGTGATGGACAAATTGGACTATCTGCAGGATCTGGGAGTCGACGTCATCTATTTAAACCCGATTTTTGTCTCTCCATCGAATCATAAATATGATATTCAGGACTATGATTATGTGGATCCCCATTACGGAAAAATTGTAAAAGACGGTGGTCGCGCACTCGATCCGTGGGAGCATGACAATCGCCATGCCACCAAGTATATTCAGCGTGTCACAAACAAGGAAAACCTTGAGGCGAGCAATCAGCTTTTCATTGAGCTGGTTGAGGAAGTGCACAGACGAGGCATGAAAATTATTCTGGATGGCGTGTTTAATCACTGCGGTTCCTTCAACAAATGGCTGGACCGCGAGAGAATCTATGAAAGAGAAGAAGGGTACGAGAAGGGTGCCTACATTTCAGCCCAAAGCCCGTACCGCAGCTTTTTTAAATTTAACAATGAGCACGAGTGGCCATACAACCAGTTTTATGACGGATGGTGGGGACATGACACACTTCCTAAGCTGGTCTATGAAAATTCGCCGAAGCTGGTGGATTATATCATGGAAATCGGAAAAAAATGGGTATCTCCGCCATTCAACGCAGATGGATGGCGACTTGATGTGGCAGCAGATCTCGGTTTTTCCAATGAGTATAACCACAAATTCTGGAAACAGTTTCGAAAGGTAGTAAAAGAGGCAAATCCGAATGCGATTATCCTCGCGGAGCATTATGGAGATGCCGGCGGATGGCTCAGAGGTGATGAGTGGGATACGGTGATGAACTATGATGCGTTTATGGAGCCGATGACCTGGTTCTTTACAGGAATGGAGAAACACAGTGACAGTTATAGAGAGGATATGCTCGGAAATGCACAGTGTTTCGTCGATGCTATGAATCATCACATGTCCAATTTTTTGACCCCGTCACTTCAGACGGCGATGAATGAGCTGTCTAACCATGACCATTCTCGTTTTATGACCAGGACGAATCATATAGCAGGAAGAGTAGAGCATCTGGGATCTGACGCGGCAGAGAGAAATGTCAGTAAACCGGTCATGCGTGAAGCAGTTGTCATGCAGATGACATGGCCGGGGGCTCCGACCATCTATTATGGGGATGAGGCAGGTCTGTGCGGATTTACCGATCCTGACAACAGAAGAACATACCCGTGGGGCAATGAGGACAAAGACCTGATTCAATTCCACAGAGAGATGATTTTAATCCATAAAATGTATCCTGTCTGTATCCATGGAAGCATTAAGATGCTCACAGCAGAGCACAACAGTATCAGCTACGGACGTTTCAGCAAAGACGAACAGATTGTGGTGGCATTCAACAATGGCACAGAAGAGAAGTCGTTGTTGATTCCGGTATGGCAGATTGGTGTCGAGGATGATGAACAGCTCGTGAGAATTATGCAGACAGATGAGGAAGGTTTTACGATTAAAGCGAAAGTGTTTGATGTAAAAAAAGGAAATCTTTCGATCGACATGCCTGCGTTTTCCGCAGTTGTGCTGAAAAAGATTGCGAAGACCTATGTCGATGATGCGGAGAGTGAAGTCGGTGATGATACAGACCCGTCAGAATCAGAAGTGGAATCAGAATCCCTGGATGAGATGGAATCAGAACAGCAGAGTGAGGTCTGTTCTGAAGAGAGTGAAGAATTGCAAAGCGACATAGGATCAGAATCAGAGGCAGCAGAGTAGGTTGAGACATAAAAAGGAATAGAGAAAAGTGTGGGCTTTGTAAAGAGACAGAAAATTTCGGAAAAAGAAGATAAAAAAGATTTTAGAGAAATATCTTGCATTTTTTTTGAGTTTGTGATATAAATATATCGTTGGTTCGATAAAGAATTGACGATATGGATGGTTTCCCGAGTGGCCAAAGGGGACAGACTGTAAATCTGCTGGCGACGCCTTCGGTGGTTCGAATCCACCACCATCCATTTTATCTTATGAATTTCATAATGATAGAAATGCCGGCGTGGCGGAACTGGCAGACGCACAGGACTTAAAATCCTGCGGGACTTATACTCCCGTACCGGTTCGATTCCGGTCGCCGGCATAATCAAGAAGGCTGTACTCATGAGAGTACAGCCTTTTTCAGTGACATAAAAATTAGCGGTTATCCACTTTCTCGGGGTACAGATCATGGTTTGCAAGGCGATTCCATGCGACCTGCTCCCAAGGTGTGCCGGGTTTCCCGTAATTGCAGTAAGGATCGATCGAGATCCCGCCTCTCGGAGTAAATTTTCCCCAGACTTCAATATATTTCGGATCCATCAGACGGATCAGATCTTTCATAATAATATTGACACAATCTTCATGAAAATCTCCATGGTTTCGGAAACTGAACAGATAGAGCTTTAAAGATTTACTTTCTACCATGCGTTCTCCAGGAACATAAGAGATATAGATGGTGGCAAAATCAGGCTGCCCTGTCATAGGGCAGAGACTGGTAAATTCGGGACAATTAAATTTGACAAAATAATCATTCTCTGTATGTTTATTCGGAAATGTCTCTAACACTTCCGGAGCATAGTCCATTTTATAGGATGTTTTTGCATTTCCCAGAAGGCTGACACCTTTCAATTCTTCTTTTGAACGTCCATTCATACAAGGATCTCCTTTCTTGATACGATACGGCTTAAGATACGGATCAAAAATACACCGCAGATAGCCGGAATAATCTGACCTACAGATACGCTGAATGCAAGAGGCGGATACGGAATGTTGAGCAGGACAGACAGCCAGATTGGAACAACCAGACCTGGGATCAGAAAAATAGGAAGCGCTGCCAGCCAGACATTTCCTTTTTTCTTTCGGATCACAGTGATCAAAAAGGTAGTCGCAACGCCAACCAGACCTCCTCCGATCATATCGAGAGGACCAAGACCGCCAAACAGTACATTGGAGAGCATATTTGCAAGTCCAAGAGGGATGACGAGAAATGGGTAGAGCCATCCGAGCGCATAGAGACTCGTCGCGATACGGATCTGGTAAGCTCCGAAAGAAATCCCCTGTGTTGCGCCGACAATGACGATGTAGAGTGCCATGACCATTCCAGAGATGGTCAGTTTCTGTGTGTGGGTCAGAGACCCGTTTGTAGATGTTTGATACTGCATTTCAGATTCTCCTTTCGATGGGGAACCTGCTGATCTGTGTGCGAGTCCAGAAGAGGGCATAAAAAAAGTGCCCCGCCAGGGCACAGCACAAACAGACGGAATTTCTTCCGCACAAGTCCCTAGTTTTGTTTAAAGACAGGATGGTTTACGAACTGTCTGTGTCTGGACCGGCGAGAATTTGCAGTGATTTCGCGGCGGCGCCTGAACACGGCAATTATTATACCAGATCTGGGAGGATCTGACAAGAAAAAGTAAAAAAGATTCTTTTACTATAAAAGCCCAGTCTCAGTGGACGGCAGGCAGGGTGCTTGCTCACCTGGCTGCACGGACACTAGAGACGCTAACCCGTATGAGCAGAAAAGCCACGCGAATGAAGAGAGCGGGGCGATATGCGAATACGAGGTAGGATTGCGAGAGTGCCTCAGGCACGGAGCAATCCGGTGGGCTTTTATGATTGGATATGACGCCGCCAGGCGTCATATCCGTTTACAATGACAAGATCACAGCTCTGAAAGGTAAAAATAATTCGCACTAAATTTACAAATATACTGCAGACTTCAAGCAGACAGTGTAAAATAAAAGAAAAACTTTGTCGCAAAGGAGTCCGCATGAGTAGAGAACGCGATAGAATCGCTAAAAGATT
>JALEVQ010000104.1 GCA_022788205.1 Robinsoniella sp.
ACCACTGAGCCACTCGTGCATATTTTTTGAGAGCGGGTGATGGGAATCGAACCCACGTATCTAGCTTGGAAGGCTAGTGTTCTACCATTGAACTACACCCGCATATTTTTTAGTGCCCAGAACCGGAATCGAACCAGTGACACGAGGATTTTCAGTCCTCTGCTCTACCAACTGAGCTATCTGGGCATCTCATCGGCTCTTCCACTCGGTTTACCGAACTGACAATAGAGATTGTACCAAATGTTTTTCCATTTGTCAACCCTATTTTTTCAATTTTTTCTATTTTTCTAATTTTTCCAATTTTGTCACTTCCATCTTCCTATTCTGCTTTCGCATCCTATTCTCGAGAACTCGCCGCGGCTCAAACATTTCGCACACAGCTCTTCCTCTTTCCCTTGCGACCTTTCCCCTGATATGATACATTGATTATACACCGAAAAGATGTCAACCTGACCCTTCATGCGACACAAATGGCGCGACACCTACGATTCCAACATCATCTGGAGGTATTTATGACCAACAACCGTATTTCTCCTTTAAAAGAAAAAAAGCATCACGGCACGGCTTCCTTCCCATGTGCTTTTTACCAGGAATTCTCCGCAGAGAACGATTTTCTCCTCAAACATCACTGGCATGACGAACTGGAGATCCTCTATTTTTCAAAAGGAAATTTTCATATTGAAATTAACACAGAACCATTTGATATCACATCAGAATGTTTCTGCTTTCTCAACAGCGGTGAACTTCACTATGCCACCTCGGATCCCGGCTTTCATGAGAGTGCCATCGTCTTTGACCCTGTCATTCTCAGTTTTCAGTCCTTCGACCCTGTACAAAATCAGTTTATCCAACCTTTGATGAACAGACAGGTAGCTCTGCCGCGTTTTCTCTATCCCGACCATCCATGTTATCTCTCTGTCCTTCACGAATATCAGGGAATCGTCCATGCTTTTGTCGGAAATCAGCCCGATCTGATCAGTGCCCATCAGCTGGTGACAGACTCGGCAATCGCCCAAATGTTAATCAAGGCATGCCTTCTGAAAATCCTTGCCTACCTCTCGTCCAGCCATCTTTTGACTTCGATCACTCCTGAGCAGGATCACAAGATCGAAGCGATCAAAAAGGTGCTGACCTATATCCGGGAGAACTATCGTGAAAAAATTTATATCCGTGATCTTGCCAGCCTTGTGAATATGAATGAACAATATTTTTGCCGTTTTTTCAAGAAAGCAATCGGGCGCTCACCTGTCACCTATATCAATGATTTTCGCATCCGGCAAGCTGTTTTTCTGCTCGAAAATACAAATATGCAGATTATGGAGATTTGTTTTGAGTGTGGATTCAATAACCTTAGCAACTTTCTGCGCGAATTTCAAAAAGCGACTTCAACAACGCCGTCGAAACTGCGCAAAAATTTATCATCCTCTCTAAACCCTCCGAAAGGATTTTCGTGAGACTCCATATAAGTCAAAATAGTATATTTTTTGATCATTTTTTCAAAAGATTTTTTTGGAAGAGGACATTATAATGTAACCAACACGGAGAGAAATCACCGTTTTTCTCCGCGGCAGATACCAAATTACAGTTTTTTATTCCCATATTTTTTAATTTCCCAAATGACAGTTTTCCCCCCACTTTGTTATTCTGTCATTTTTAAAAAATTCTTTCCTGTATTTTGGGTCTGCATTTTTTCTTTTTAGAATCTGGTCTCATAAACATCAATATGAATTATGTGGGGTACCCTAAATGTATTCCCTCCAGATAGATACACATTATGATGCGCGCTCACGCAGCAATCCGGTGGGCTTTTCTAATTACTATGCACAGGACAGGAGGTTTTACTGTGAAGAAAAAATGGTGGCATGAAAAAGTAGCATATCAAATTTACCCAAAAAGTTTCTGCGACTCCAATGGTGACGGAATCGGCGATATCCAGGGTATCATCAGCAAGTTAGATTATCTGAAAGATCTCGGAGTTGATATCATCTGGCTTTCTCCAATCTATTGTTCCCCTCTGGCTGACCAGGGATATGATATCTCTGATTATTATAACATTGACCCTCGTTTCGGTACCATGGAAGATATGGATCAGCTCCTCGCTGAGGCAAAGAAGCGTGATATGAAAATCCTGATGGATCTCGTTGTCAATCATTGTTCCGATGAACATGAATGGTTCCAGAAGGCCATGGAAGATCCAGATGGAAAATACGGAAAATATTTCTATATTGAAGAATCGAAAGATGGAAAACTGCCGACAAACTGGCGCTCTTACTTTGGCGGTCCGGTATGGGAAAAGATTCCGGGGACTGACAAATATTATCTCCATCTTTTCCACAAAAAACAGCCTGACTTAAACTGGGAAAACCCTGAACTGCGCGAAGAAGTGTATAAGATGATCAACTGGTGGCTTGACAAAGGGCTTGGCGGATTCCGCATTGATGCCATCATCAACATCAAAAAAGCGCTGCCTTTCAGAGATTATCCAGCTGACCGTGAAGATGGATTGAGCCGCCCTCAGACTATGCTTGCTGATGCACATGGCGTAGGTGTCTTTTTGGGAGAGATGCGTGATCGAACCTTCAAAAAATATGACGCTTTCACAGCCGGAGAAGTCTTCAACGAAAAACCGGAAGAACTTCCTGATTTCATCGGAGATGACGGATACTTCTCCACCATGTTTGATTTCAATGAGACCATCTGGGGCATGAGTGACAAAGGCTGGTATGATCAGCCACGCATCACGCCAGATGATTACAAACGCTGCTGCTTTGAGACCCAGCGAAAAATCGGAGAAGTCGGTTTTATTTCAAACATTATCGAGAATCATGACGAGCCGCGCGGTGTCAGCCGCTATCTCCCGGATGGAGAATGTTTTGATACAAGCAAAAAAATGCTTGCAACCATGAACTTTATGCTGAAAGGACTGCCATTTATCTATCAGGGACAGGAACTCGGCATGGAAAACATCAAATTCAACTCGATCGATGATATCGATGATATCTCCTCCAAGGACGAATATCAGGTTGCGCTGGACGCTGGCTGTTCCACAGAGGAGGCAATGAAAGCTGTCTCCATGTTCAGCCGTGATAACGCGAGAACTCCGTTCCAGTGGGATGACAGTGAAAACGCCGGTTTTACCACAGGCACTCCTTGGCTGAAAGTAAATCCAAACCATACCACAATCAACTTAAAAGCGGAACAGGCAGACGAGAATTCGGTATTCCATTACTACAAAAAACTGATTGCTCTGAGAAAGGATCCAGAGTATAAAGATGTTGTTGTATATGGAGAATTGATTCCATTTCTGGAAGACAGACATAATCTGATGGCTTATTACCGGAAGACAGATGAGAAAACTTTGCTTGTCATCGGAAATTATCAGACTGCCGAGCAGGATGTCACACTCCCGTCATCCGTCAAAAATCTCCTGATCAACAATTATCCTGATGTGAAGATCAATGGAAACATCCTCACACTTCAGAATTATCAGGCACTTGTACTCGAAATAGAATAAAGGGAAGAGCCCTTTTTTGAAATGAAGGGTGCCACAAAATCGGAGCTTTCTCTGTTTGCGGCACCCTATCTATTTTTTCTTCACACTCAGAAAGTTAAAACTCAACACTTTTTTCAATAGAATCTTCCATAACACATCGTTAAGTTTAGAATTTTCTCTGCCATCTCATCGCTGAATTCGCCCTCCAGCATTCTCCACTTCCAGTTTGTTCCTAGAGTTGACGGGCGGTTAACTCTCGCCTCTTTCCCGTATCCGAAATAATCCTGAATCGGGATGACGCAAAGTTTTGCGACACTTGACATTGCCAGACAATCCAGATCCCAGTACAGCTCTTCCCGCGCATCTCTGAAATTGTTCAGATATGTTCGCACCATCCTTCTCTCCTGCGGTGTGATATCATCCAGCCACCCTGTCAGTGTCTCATTGTCATGTGTCCCTGTATATACAACACAATTTTCCGTATAATTATGCGGAAGATAGTCGCTGGCGCTTCCTGTATCTCTGGAGTCAAAGGCAAACTCGATCACCTTCATGCCCGGATATCCGCTGTCTCTCACGAGCTGGCGCACGGAATCTGTCACATATCCAAGATCCTCAGCGATGATCTCTTTCTCTCCGAGACACTCGCGAACCTTCCAGAACAATTTCATCCCCGGTCCCTTCTCCCAGTGACCATTGTGCGCCGTTTTCTCCCCGTACGGGATCGAGAAATATTCATCAAACCCACGGAAGTGATCGATTCTGACAACATCATACATCTTAAAACAAGATGCAAGCCGGCTAAGCCACCAGGAAAATCCTGTCCTCTCATGGTAATCCCAGCGATACAGTGGATTTCCCCACAGCTGTCCGTCCGCCGCAAATCCATCTGGCGGACATCCCGCCACTGCTGTCGGCACATAATTTTCATCCAGCTGGAAAAGCTGCGGATTCGCCCACGTATCTGCACTGTCAAAAGCGACATAGATCGGGATGTCACCGATAATTTTAATCCCTTTACTGTTTGCATACTCTTTCAGGCGATACCACTGCTTAAAAAATGTAAACTGTACATACTCATAAAACTCAACTTCATAGTATAGTGTTCTCTGATAGTATTCCATCGAATACTGCCATCTCTTTCTGATATCCTCCGGCCATTGATCCCAGCTGACTCCTCCAAACAGTCCTTTGACTGCCATAAACAGCGCATAGTCGCGAACCCAATATCCATTTTCATTCATAAATTTTACAAAATCCGGATTCTTGCTGATGTCACTGCGCTCATATGCTTTTCTCAAGAGCGGAAAACGCGCTTCATATAATTTTCCATAATCCACACTTCTCGGATCATCTCCAAAATCTGCCGCATCGCACTCCTCCGCTGTCAACACACCTTCCTCTATCAGATCTTCCAGACTGATAAAATATGGATTTCCCGCAAAAGTCGAGAAGGCTTGATAAGGCGAATCTCCGTAGCTGGTTGGACCGAGCGGCAAAATCTGCCAATACTTTTGTCCTGCTTTTTTTAGCTGATCCACAAATTCATATGCACTCTTTGAAAAACAGCCAATGCCATATTTTGATGGAAGGCTGCTCACCGGCAATAAAATACCACTTGCTCTCATCTCGTCACCTCATTTTATTATAAAAAAAAGGGAGTGACGCAACTATCATTTCTTCTGTTTGCGGCACTCCCTCAAATTTCATACGGATGTGCAGAGTTTCCACTCCTGCTCTTTTTTATAGAGCTGCCCCGTAGTCATCACTATCTTTTTGTTATTTAATAGCACCTTCCACCATACCTTGCATAATCTGTTTCTGAGCAAAGATGAACAGAATGACGATAGGAATCATCGCAAGGAATGCTGCGGAAAGGATTAAATCCCACTGCTTTACATAAGATCCGACGAAACTGCTTACCGCAACCGGCAAAGTTTTAATCTCACCGTTCAGACCAAGCATCATGGATGGCAGCAGGTAGTCATTCCAGATCCAGATACCATTCAGGATCAGGACTGTCACCTGGATAGGTTTCAACAGAGGGAAGATGATGCGGAAGAAAGTTCCTTCCGGGCTGCACCCGTCGATCCATGCTGCCTCTTCCAGCTCGTATGGAACACCTTTGATGAATCCATGGAGAATGAAGACTGACATCGAACCTCCGAATCCTAAGTACGCAAAAATCAAACCTTTATAACTCTGAAGCAACTGGATTCCAAGGAAACTAGATGTCTCTCTGAATGTAGAAAGCAGAGGAAGCATAACTACCTGGAACGGGATAACCATAGCTGCTACAAATAACATAAAAATTGTGTTGGACCATTTTGTTTTATTGCGGACCAGAACCCATGCTGTCATACTAGAGAACAGAGTCAGAAGTCCCAGGCTGACAACTGTGATAAACAGAGAGCTGAAAAATGATTTCCAATAATTAAAGCTCTCATTATTGATAACATTCTTCATATTTGTGATCATCTGTCCCCAGTTTTCCGGCAGGGAAATTGGGCTGATGACGATATCCGCACTTGTTTTCGCTGAGTTGATCACTACGAGAATAAACGGAGATAACACAATCAATGCAAAGACGATCGCAATAATTTCCAGAATCAATGTTCTTGTTTTTTCTGCTTTCATTACATTTCAACCTCCTTTTTCTTACTGATCGTAACCTGTGTCAGAGAGACAATGGCAAGGATGATAAAGAATACAACCGCCTTCGTCTGTCCAAGTGCATACTGGTTTCTTCCGATTGCAGTGTTATAAATATTCAACGCAAGGAACTCGGTAGACTGAACTGCTTTTCCGTTCAGGATTCTACTCGGAGCACCATTTGTGATTGCCAAGTTCAAATCAAACTGTTTGAATGAGTTGACCAGGGTCAGGAAAATACATACCGTGAATGTGTTGGCGATCATCGGCATTTTGATCTTTGTCAGAGTGACAAAGGAATTCGCGCCGTCTACGCTGGAAGCTTCCAGAATGTCTTTCGGCACGCCCTGGAGACCCGTCACATAAATCATCATAATGTAACCTGCATACTGCCATGTACTTACGATCAAAATTGCTGCCAGCGCTAAGTTTGGATCTGTCAGCATTGACATACTTCCCGGGATGATTGTTGTGAATACCTTGTTAAAGATAAACTGCCAAACATAACCTAATACGATACCACCGATCAGGTTCGGGATGAAAAATGCTGCACGATAGAAGTTTCGTCCTTTTACCTTTGAGGTACACAGAAGCGCAAGAGCGAATGCCACCACGTTTACTGCGATCATGTTGATCACTGTGTAGATAAAGGTTACTACAAACGAGTATACATAATCCTGTGATTTAAACATCGTGATATAGTTTCCAAGTCCCACAAATTCTGTGAATTTCACACCGTCCCAGTCTGTCAGGGAATAGAAGATACCACATGCAAACGGGATCAGCACAGTCACTGCGAATGCAAAAATCAGAGGGAACAGGAATAAGATGTTGATAATTTTTCGATGTTTTTTGGTCGGCATAAAATACAGTCCCAAAATAACCAGAATGACACCCGCAATCAACATCCAGCCTCTGTAATCATAAATTTTGAGCTGAGCCTTCAGCGCTGTATTGCCGCTTCCAAGTTCCTTCAAAGTTGCCTGAATTTTTTCCGTTGTCACATTTTTAAAATTCTCAATATCATCAATTTTATCTGCTTTTACTCCCAGTGCTTTTATGATTGCTTCATAATTGTCAGATCCTTCTGCATTTTTTACCTGCTCCTGAACTTCCTTCAGAATAAAGCCAGGGATTCCCTTCTTGTTCGCATCCTTCAACGATATCACATCAAAGATGAGTGAAAAGATCATAACTGCGATACCGACAATCAATGCCACCGTGGAAAACAGCTTTTTTCCTCCATTATTTTTCACTGCTTTTTCCTCCTTCCTGAAAGACACAAAATGGGCGACTTATACAAGTCGCCCATATTTAATTTGCTATTAGTAGTTCGCAATTTCGTCTGCCATCATGGAAACGAATCCGTCTTTGTCAATCTGACCTTTTGCATACAACTCAAATATAGCGCCTGTAGCGTTCTGAGCGATTCCCTCTTTCTGATTTAACCAATCCCAAGCATAGGTTCTTCCTTCTTTGATGTAAGGAATCATGCTCTTTGCCAGAGGAGTTTCAGGCTCTAATTCACAAGATAAGTATGGAGAAACCATACCTGCTTCTTTTACAAGGATCTCCTGTCCTTCTTCGCTGCTGATCAGGGCATTTAAGAACTCTTTTGCTTCGTCGATCTTATCACTCTCATTGTAAATTCCCCAGTAGGAAGGAGCATCTACTAAGATACCGTTTGTGTCTTCTTCTGAGAATGCTGCTGGTGCTAATCCACAGTCAAATGTTGCATTGTATGCCGGAAGAGATGGATCAATCCAGTTACCCTGTGTGATGAATGCAGCTTTGCCTGTTGCCCACAGTGCCAGCTGGTCATCATATGTTCCAGAAATCAGAACGTTCGGATCAGCATAGTCAAACAGTAATTTTACCCAGTCAGCGAACTGTCCCATACGAGCTTCGTCGATCTGTCCTGCTTTTTCCATCTCGATGATGCTCTTGTCAGAACGATCCAGACCCTGTGAGATATAAACTGCCATCATGTGGTTACCTGTTGACCAGTACATCTGTCCTGATTCAGCTGCAACAGAGCAAACTGCTGTGATGCCCAGTTCGTCTTTCATGCTGTCGATCTTCTCAAATGCTTCTCTGTAAGCATTGATATTTGTCAATGTAGAAGGATCAATTCCAGCTTTGTCTAAGATATCTTTATTGTAAGCAAGTCCGATTCCTTCCAGAGCGAATGGCATACCATAAACGCATCCGTCATCTCCGTAGAATTCGTAATCTGTATCTTCAATCCATTCCTCATCACTTAAGTCTTCCAGCCAATCTTTGAAGGAAACGTAAGAGTCATTTGCAAATGCGAAGATATCTGGCATATTTCCTGCCGCATAATATTTCTTCAATTCTCCGTTAACATCAACGCCGCCGCCGAAGGATTCAATCTTTACAGCCTGTCCTGTCTCTGCCTCATATTTCTCTGCAAATGCTTTCAGCTGTGCATCGATCTCGATCTTTGTGTTTACAAAACGGATTGGATCCTCTGATGCAAATGCTGTCATAGAAGACATTGCCATTGCTCCAGTCAAGACTGCTACTACAATTCTCTTTTTCATATTCTTTCACCTCATAAATTTCACTTTCTGCATTTCATCTTGTTGCCATTTGTGCACGTTATACATAAAAAGATTTTTTCGCTTACCTTTTGCGCATAAGGTTTTCATGTAAGTAATAGTACCACTACTTTATAAAAAATGCAAGCACTTTTGACGAAAAAGTTTATATTTTTTTTATTTTTATTGCCATTTTTACCAAACATATGTTCTTTCTCTGCAATTTTATGATTATATTTCATTTTTTACTTTTTTTTGATAACATACGCGCATAAGTTTTTCCTTTTTTTATTATTATTGATCAATTTTTCACAATGATATTTCAGACAAACTCCCCATCACTCGCCCAGACTTCTCTGCTGACATTGGAGAAAAACCTCAAAAAAGAACCGTTAGATCTCAGTCTAGCTCTGACCTGAAATCTAACGGCTCCTGCTTTTATTTCGTCTTATTTATTTTCTTCTCCTGTTAACTTTTTCACGGAATCTCGAATCACAAGTCTTGTCGGAAGATGTGTCTTCCTGTTCTCCGGCTCTTTTCCATGGATCATGTCAACCAGGATATCAACTGCCATTTTTCCCTTCTTGCTTACATTCTGATGAACTGTGGTAAGTGCCGGTCTGACCGTCCTGCCAAAAAGATTGTCGTCAAACCCTACAATCGAAATATCTCTTGGAATTTTCATCCCTTTATCCTTGAGATAGTTCATCACCATAGCCGCATAATAATCAGAGACACAGAAAAATGCAGTATATTTTTTTGCCAATCGGTAGATTTCATTTAAACTTGACGCAATCTCGCCTTCCCCAGGGCGGATCATGATGAAATCTTCCTCCTCAAATTTAATGTTCTCTTCCTCAAGTGCCTGGCGGTATCCCATAAACCGCTCGTAATCGACACCGATGCAATTGTCTGCAAGAAAAGCAATTTTTCGATGACCGCACTGTATCAAATAGCGCGTCATATCATATCCGCCTTTCTTGTCTTCCAGCCCGATATTCACGCATTCCACTACGTTGTCATAAAAATATCCGTCAATATACACCGCTGGTTTCTTATATTTTTTTCTGATTTTAATCGACTCATCATCCAGCATTCCCAGCAATATAAGTCCATCCACGTTCCAGGTAGAAACATACTTTAAGATTTCCATGATGTCCTCTGCAATATAAATCATCATAAAATATCCTTTAGCACGGATCGCTGCCTCTATCGACCCCACCAGTTCTCCTGTAAATGGATCCTTCATAAAATTTTCATACTTATCTTTTCTTGCTTTCATTGCAACACCGATGATTTTCGATTTGTTTTGAGCCAGATTTCGTGCGCTGATGTTTGGAACGTAGTCATACTCCTCAAGCATCTGCTCTACTCTCTGAACCATGGCCTGTGAAACTTCGCTTGTCTTGCCGTGTATGACATTCGACACCGTAGTTGTGCTGGTTCCCAGCATGTTTGCCATTTCTTTAATCGTGATCATGTTGCTTTTCTCCCACTTTGTTTCAACCTTTTACTATTTGTCTTCTTCTTCCCTCTTTCATTCTTCAAAAGAGGGAATTTTTCTGGAAAATCCAGTTTCAAACGGTTCCATTTTAACACATACCCATTTTTTTGACAAGATTTCCCTTTCCCAGACAATCAACTTTTATCACAACGCAAACATTTACAAGCTACTTTGATGTTTCCATCCATTATCGACTACCATCTATCATATGATTCCAAATGTATTCTGTTCGGCAAATTTTAGAGTATGATTTATCATGATACCAGGTTTAAAAGGTCATGCTGTTCATGCTTGCATGAAAAAGCATGACTTTGGGACCCCCAAAACATGAGAAAGCAGCCATTTTTCGTAGAAAAATGAGCGAATTTCGAATGTTTTTAGGATTTCGTGAGCGTGAAACGCGGAGAAATCCGCAGGTATCAGGGGGCAAAGACTTTTGCCCCAACATCTCATCACCTAACTATGAAACATCATATTCTTTTGCCTGTGGTATCATATAATTCGATCTGTAAGTTCAGTTCTTTTCCCCCTTCCGTCTTCCATGTTCCTGTCTTATCCACCGTGATTGTGGTATAATTCGAACAATTCTCATAATCTTTTCCATATCCGTCGTCATCATACAAAACGTATTCTGCCTTCTCTCTGACAAATCCGATCACCTTGAACTCTTCTGTGTTTAGCTGTGCCACACTCTGTGCCGCCTCTCCCAACACCAGCAAATGATCCGGTCTCAGGAAAAGCAGTACCTGATCTAAATCTGCCTCCACATAGTGGTGACCCTTTTCCATCTTTCTGCACTCATAATCATGGAGTCCTCTCATACGCAGCATCATCATTTCTTCTGGCAGATAGACATATCTACCCGCTGCATTCTGCGTATATACCGGCGCGATCATAAGGCTTTCGCCCACCATAAGCTGATCTTCTACCTGCGATACAAACGGATCTTCTGTGTATACAAACGACAATGGTTTAAAGTACATATCATTGTAAAGAACCGCTTTCATGTATTCACTGTAGAGATATGGGATCAGCCCATAGCGCAGCTCCACTAACTTTCTGAATGCATCCACATTCTCAAACCGAAATACTTCCTGGCGCCTTGTATCCAAAGCAGAGTGATTTCTCATCAGCGGAACAACGAGTGCAAATTCCATCCAGCGCATTACCAGATCTTCTGTCGCATCTGCTCCGAATCCGCCCATGTCAGCTCCTGTATACAGGATTCCCATCATATTTAAGGACGGCATCATCTTGATGTTCAACAAAATATGCTGCCACCAGGAAAGGTTATCCCCTGTCCAGATTCCGCCGTAGCGGTGCATTCCTGTATAAGAAGAACGCGAGAACATCAGAATTCTCTTGTCAGGACAAAGCTCTTCAAATGCCTCTCCTGCCGCACGGGTCATATTGTATCCAAACAGATTGTGTACTTTTTCGTGGCTGATCCTCTCACCGTTCATGTTGTGGAACATTTTCTTATAATCCTCAGGATTATTTGCGATCACGCTCACCTTGTCCTTAAAATCCAGGAAATAATCGAGATCCCACTCTCTGTTTGATGCATCCTCCATCATCTCATCAATTCGTTCCCTCGTATAGAAGGTGGCAGGCTCGTTCATATCATTCCAGAA
Organism: Robinsoniella sp.; assembly: GCA_022788205.1. Lineage (GTDB taxonomy): Bacteria > Bacillota > Clostridia > Lachnospirales > Lachnospiraceae > JAGZHZ01. The sequence goes on from JALEVQ010000104.1 coordinate 11,845, forward strand.
CCCTTCGATACCCTGATCCAGCAAAAACTGATAGCTGTGTCCAAACCATTTTCTCGCATCGGGGTTTAAGAAATCTGGGAAATGAACATCTCCCGGCCATACGCCAGCTACGAAATCTTCGCCTTTTACATTCTTGCAGAAATAATTGTTCGCCACACCTTCCTCGTATGTCTGATATCCAGCCTCCACTTTCACACCGGCATCGATGATCGGCACAAGATGAATATTCTGATCTTTCATCTCCTTGACAAACTCTGCAAAATTAGGGAATGTCTCCTGATTGACGGTGAAGTCTTTGTATCGCTCCATATAATCGATATCCAGATAGATTGCATCCAGCGGAATTTTGCGGTCCCGGTGCTGTTTTGCGATATCGCGAATTTCCTCTTCATCCATATAGCTCCAGCGGCTCTGCTGATATCCAAAAGCCCATTTCGGTGCGATATAGCTGCGCCCGATCATCTGGCGAAACTGCTTTACAATGTCAAGTTTACTCTCTCCCTCAATGATATATACATCGAGATCCGCTTCCCGCGGTGTGATCACCAGTTCATTTAATTTTGTATATCCGATGTCGAATGTCAGGATCCCCGGATAGTCGATAAATACGCCAAAATGATCTTTCCCGTCAATCAAAAGGAAATTGTGGGAAGCATACAGAGAATGTCTGTCTTCTCTGTGATTTGGCTCATCCGCATTGCGGCTCTCATACAGCCATCCTCTCTTATTGATCCCGCGCACATTTTCTCCCAGTCCGTACACCACATCTGCCGGGTCCATAATATAAGAAAATTTCACTGTCTCTGTCTTTTCCACCGAAAAATATGGAAGACTGCCTGTCTGGGTCTCTTTTTTCTCTACGACTGCATCCGTCTCAATTGGATTTCCATATGTGTATTTTCTAATCATGCCTGTTCTCTCTTTCTTCTCCGCTTCCCGGCGCTTCTAATTTTTCAAAATCCAAACGGTTGCCTCATATGGTTGCAGCATTCCGTTTTTCATCACATCCGATTCTTCATAATTGCTGATCAGCACTTTTGCATCTTTTCCTGCAAACATTTCCGGGACATCAAATTTTACTTCCTCTTTCACAAAACTGCACACAACGAGGAGTTTCTCCTCTCCCAGTGTCCTGATATAAGCATAAACCTGCTCGTCTTCCGGATCTAAGAGCTGATATTTTCCGTATACGATAATATCGTACTGCTTTCTGAGGGCAATCAGTTTCTGGTAATAATGGAAGACAGAATCTGGTCTCGCAAGCTCTTCTTTTGCGTTGATCTGTCTGTAGTTCGGGTTCACCATAATCCAAGGTGTTCCTGTCGTAAAGCCGGCATTCTCGCTGTCATCCCACTGTACTGGAGTGCGGGCATTGTCACGTCCTTTGTAGCGGATGAAACGCATCATCTCTTCCTTTGTATAGATCCCTGCCTCGCTCATCTCATAATATGCGTTGATCGATTCGATGTCGCGCAGCTGGTCAATCGTCTCAAAAGGAGCGTTCGTCATTCCCAACTCCTCGCCCTGATAGATATAAGGAGTTCCCTGCATCATGTGAAGGCAGGTGGCAAGTGATTTTGCGGAGCGTTCTCTGTACTCTTCACTGTCATTTCCTATTCTGGAAAGCATTCTTGGCTGATCATGGTTACACCAGAACAAACTGTTCCATGCCACTTCATCCAGTTCTGTCTGCCATTTCGACATCACTTTCTTAATCTGACTCAGCTTCGGTCTCTGATCTCCCCATTTTCCGTGTTCTCCCATGTCAAGGTCAACATGTTCAAACTGGAATACCATATTTAATTCCTTTCCATCTGAGTTTGCATATTTTTTTGCCTCCTCGATCGTCACACCTGCGCACTCTCCGACTGTCATAATGTCATATTTCGAGAGAACCTTCTGATTCATCTCCTGCAAAAATTCATGCACTCTCGGTCCATTGCAGACCACTTTTCCGGAATCTCCGTACAGCCCGCCGTTCAGAGGTGCGTCCGGGAAGCTCTGATCCTTAGAAATCATACTGATCACGTCCATGCGGAATCCATCGATCCCTTTCTCACACCACCATGTCATCATATCGAATACTTCTTTTCTGACCTGAGGATTTTCCCAGTTCAGATCCGGCTGTTTCTTTGAAAACAGGTGCAGATAATACATGCCCGTCTGCTCATCAAACTCCCATGCTGACCCTGAGAAACAGGAGCCCCAGTTATTCGGCTCTTTTCCATCAACCGGATCCTTCCAGATATAGTAGTCTCTCTTTGCATTGTCCTTTGAACTTCTGCTCTCAACAAACCATCTGTGTTCATCCGATGTATGATTTACCACCAGATCCATCACAATTTTAATTCCACGCTTATGCGCTTCAGCTAACATGCGGTCATAGTCTTCCATCGTTCCAAATTCATCCATGATATCCTGATAGTCGCTGATATCATATCCGTTGTCATCATTTGGAGATTTGTAAACCGGAGACAGCCAGATTACATCGATTCCAAGCTCTTTGAGATAATCCAGTTTGCTCGTAATTCCATTTAAGTCGCCGATTCCATCTCCATTGCTGTCACAGAAACTTCTTGGATAGATTTGATAAATGACACTTTCTTTCCACCATGCTTTTTTCATTGTCTGATCCTCCTGAATACTCTCTTTTTACAGTTATTTCCAAAACCACATTTTTCTTGCAATTTTTTACCTTATGCGCATCTGTTACAAAGAATCATAGCACAGCCTTCCTGTTTTTACAATAGGTGTTGCGCAACACCATCATTTTAAATAAGATTTTTTCCATTTTTTATACGTTTTATACAATATATCCAAATACCATTTTCTTTCAAAGCCCAGTCTCAGTGGACGGCAGACAGGGTGCTTGCTCACCTGGCTGCACGAACACTAGAGACGCTAACCCGTATGAGCAGAAAAGCCACGCGATTGAAAAGAGCGGAGCGATATGCGAATACGAGGGCATCATCTGTCTTTTATCTTATTTTCTTTACGGTTCCGCGTATCACCAGCTCCACTGGAAGGCGGATATCCTCACATCCCAAAATATCGCCCTTACACATGCGAATCACCTGGCAAACCGCCCATTTTGCCTTGTCTGACACGTTCTGGTGAATCGTCGTGAGCTGTGGTCGAATCTGCTTGGCCGATAGAATATCGTCAAATCCTGCCACCGAGATATCATCCGGCACACGAATCCCCATATCATAAAAAAGATTGATCGCCTCGATCGCTATATAATCAGAAGTAAAAAAAAGTGCAGTGCAACCATCAAACTTCTTCTCTGCAAACCGTGCCATCATCTGCATTCTCAAATCTGTGTCTGTGCTCAGATCCATCCTCAAAATTTCCTTTTTTTCAACACCTGCATTTTCCACTGCCTTGAGAAACCCTTGGTATCTCTGCTCATCGATCGAATCCATCGGTATCCAGTTTCCGCAGAAACAGATCCTCCTATGTCCCTGGGAAATCAGATACTGTCCCATACTGTACCCTCCCTCATAGTCCTGTAAACCCACATTCCGAAAATCAAGTGCCTTTTTTTGAAAATAGTGGTCGATCGTCACAATCGGAATAGACAGTCTCTCACGAAATGCATAGTATGTCTCCTCCGTAAATCCGATCATGACTAAACCTTCAATATTCCACGCCATCGCCATCTGGAGGCATTTTTCTACGTTTGGATTTCGATATAACATCATAAAATATCCCTGTCTGCTGATCTCATGTTCTAGAGCTCCAATCAGCTCGCCGGTAAACGGATCCTGGATAATGTTGATCTGGTCGCGATGATCATATCCCAGCACGACACCGATAATTCTCGATCCATGGTTGGCAAGCAGCCTCGCTCCCATATTGGAAACATAGTTTGAATCTCGAATCACATTCTGCACTTTCTCCAGCGTCTCCTTCGACATTTTTCTCGTCCTTCCGTGAAGGACATTGGATACTGTAGTAGGACTGACTCCTGCCAGGTCCGCCATTTCTTTGATCGTAATCATTTTAAATCGCTCCTCCCCTGAAATACTTTGCTCATATTTTTCTCTATCATACCATTCTTCTCACTTAAAGGCATAAGTTTTTTCTCACAAAAAAAAGACTGCCGCAAAAAGTCAGATCAATGAAACTTTTTTCATCCATCCTCTTTTTGCGCCAATCCTTCCTATGATCCTATATGAAAATAACTACACATCTTTAAGCTTGAAAATCCACTTTGAGAACTGTATATCCCGCACTGTTGACGGCATTGCGCAACTTTTCTTCCTCTACCCTCTCTTTCATCCGCACTTTGGCACTCTGGGCTCCTAAGTCAACACTCGCCCACACTCCCTCAATCGCGTTCAGACAGTTCTCGACCCTCTTTGCACAATTTCCGCACACCATCCCATCCAGCTTCATTTCTGCGAGATAAGGATAATGTGCCCGATTTTTATCTGCGACCTTTATCTTTTTTACTTGATCGCCACTCGCCCCGCAACATCCAGATGCAAGTTTTTTGGCATAACTCTTCACACCAATAATACAAATCATAATTAAGATTAAAATGATAATCACTGTTCCCATAGCTTCTCTCCTTTCCCGCATAAGGTCCGAAAACAATTCTGCGCTGAAACAAACTTAAAGGATCACTGTCAAGAGATCTTCCTCTGTCAAAACATTTGTCATACTCTTCATGCTGATCATCAAGGTCGATATGTTATGGAAAAACGCAGAAGTTCCCGGTGCAATCACACCTCCGAGTCCCAGTAAAATCAATCCTAAATTAAATCCGATGACAAATTTATAATTTTTTCTTGTTCTTCTCATCAGTCCATCACTGATTTTTTTCAGGATAATCATCTGATGCAGCGCATCTTCTGAGATTGTAATATCTGCAATTTCGCGTGCAAGCTGTGCTCCTTCGCTGATTGCGATTCCTGTATCCGCCGCTGACAGTGCCGGAGAATCATTGATTCCATCCCCGATCATGACAACGCAGTGTCCTGCCTCTCTTTCTTTCTCCACGAAATTCGCCTTGTCCTCAGGCAGAACTTCTGCGTAGTATTCATCAATTCCAATCTTTTCTGCGATCACTTTTGCCGTTCGCTCACTGTCTCCGGTCATCATCACTACCTTTTTGATCCCCTGTGCCTTTAAAGCTTTTACAATACCATATGCCTCTTCCCTGAGCGGATCTTCGATACAGATCACCGCACAGAGTACTCCGGATATGGCAAGATACAGTTGAGAATACTCGTTCGGGAGTGCCTCAAACTTTTCCCTGTCTTCCTCTAAAATTTTACATCCGGAATCTTCAAAAATGAAATGGTAGCTTCCAATTAATACCGTCTGACCATCCACTTTCGAAGCGATTCCATGTGCAACGACGTATTCCACTTTTGTGTGCATCTCATCATGCTTTAAATCTTCTTTCAGTGCCTGAGCAACAACCGCATTCGCCATCGAATGCGGAAAGTGTTCTTCCAAACATGCCGCAAGACGGAGCATATCATTTCTTTGACATCCCGCAAACGGAATTACCTGTGCGACGCTCGGCTGCGCTTTCGTCAATGTTCCTGTCTTATCAAAAACAACGGTATCTGCCTCTGCGATTGTCTCCAGAAATTTTCCTCCTTTTACTGTAATCTGATGATCCTGGCATTCCCTCATCGCCGCAAGTACTGCGATCGGCATTGACAATTTCAACGCACAGGAAAAATCCACCATCAAAATCGAAATTGCCTTCGTGACATTCCTCGTCAGCACATACGTCAGAATCGTGCCCAGAAAACTATATGGCACCAGCTGATCCGCAAGATGCGCTGCTTTTCCTTCAAGAGAGGATTTTAGTTTTTCAGACTCTTCAATCATACTTATGATTTTTTCATACCGTGTAGAACCGACAGTCTGTTTTACCTGAATGACAATACTACCCTCTTCCAACACAGTTCCCGCATAGACATAGGCATCTTTCTCTTTTTTCACCGGCGTGCTCTCTCCTGTCATGGAAGACTGATTGATCATCGCTTCTCCCTCGACCACAATTCCATCGATCGGGATCATATTTCCGACCTGAATCACAAGCTGATCTCCTTGTTTTATGTCACGAATTGGAATGAGAATCTGACTCTCCCCTTGTCTGAGCCATACTTTTTCCACATTCAACGACATACTCCGCGCCAAGTCTGCGACTGATTTTTTGTGTGTCCACTCTTCAAGGATCTCGCCGATTTTCAGCAAAAACATCACGGAGCCTGCTGTCTTGTAATCACCGCGTGCCATGGACACTCCGATCGCTGTCGCATCCAGAACCGGAACTTCCAGTTTTCTTCTTCTCAGACACTCGAATCCTTTTTTCAAAAAATGCAGGGACTGACATGCTGCCTTTAAAATCTGAATGGATCTTGGCAAAAACAGTTTGCAAAAATAATGTCCCACAACCCTCATCGTCAGCTTTTCCTGATAAGTATTCATCAATTCTCTCGTCGTGTTCTGAGGGACAAGCTCCCGGATCTTCTGATCACGAAACGAAAATCTCTGAATCTGCCTTAATATTTCTCTCCTGTCACCCACGAAACAGATCACCGCATCACCTGTGCGCTCATATACCTTCGCCGAGGTTACTCCATTTAGAGACCCAAGATAATATAAAAGCATATCTGCCTGTTCAGCACTCATCTTCTTTCCAGTCGAAAATCGGATGCGTCCTCTGATCTCATGGCGTATTATGATTCGCATGTTTCCGCTTCCTTCTCCTGATCTTCTTCTGCTGCTTCGTCCTCAAACACTTCTTCCTCCTCAGAGCGCTTGATGTTGACCTCTTTTGCCTCAGCGAGAATATCTTCCGCTTCCTCCTGAATAGAAGTTGCCGTATTCATCACACACTCTTTCACTCTGAGCGCTGCTGCTGTCGTCTGAACATACACTTTCTTTGCATCTTTGCTGCCAAGTACCTTGATGCCTGCTGTTCCAAACAATACTCCTCCTGCAAATAATGCTACTTTTTTCATAAAATCTGTCGTCATCTTAATTTTCCTCCGTTTCACTTTTTCTTTCACTTGTGTTTATAACCGGTATAGATTGTCATTCCCAGACAAAATACCATCGCCCACGACCAAAACTTATGATGTTTCATTGCTTTTCACTCCTTTTCCAAAGTTAGTTTTCTCTAACACCATTAGATTAGCATTGACTAACTTTTTTGTCAAGGCAAAATTCTCATAATATGTGATTTCTCACGTTTAAAATTTTATCTGGGATTCTTTTGAATAGAAAGAAGCTGTCACAAAAATCATTTTCTGTTTTGTGACAGCTTTCTGTTTTAGATTTATTTCTGTTCCCTCCAATTTCGGGGAAGATTCTTAACTTTTCTAAGGATGATTTTGTCCCGCCATTCTCTAAAAGACTGAACCGTCGAGGATAGGAAGCGTTCTCTTGCGGAAAAAACGAATCCGTTGGTTACATTCAGGCTTTCAGCAATGACGGGACTCCTCACCATGCCGTTTAATGTTTTCGCATAATTACCGTATCCAAGGTTCTGCGGTCTTCGCCTGCCGCAGTCATTCCATAAAAAATGCCTGCTTCTGAAAAGCAGACAAATATCTCATCTATGTGGGTAGAAAAGATAGGATGTAAAACTTTTCTCGGAAGTCTCAACCTTTTTACGTGATAAGCAGGTTTCCTGACTTATAGATCATCGTTCTGCCTCTCCCTTCTCGCAGCGCTGACGCTACAATGGTTTTTGAATGAGACATCACTCCCTAAATACAGTGACCGGATCGCTCAGGATTCTCACCTGATTCCCTCTCAATCGACAACTCTCCTGACTTGTCGATACACTTATCTCGCCATATGGAATTATACGCTAGTTATTCTAACATGTATTTTTCTCTCTGTCAAGAAATGATTTTCCGGAAAATTTATGGCTCCACCACCTGCACATCGTGCAGAGGAGGGAGCACTCTCATCACTTTTTTAAATATAGATACTATGATTTTTCTCTTTTTCTTGTTCCTCAAAAATTTTATTTTTTTTCTGATCCGGATGGCACCTGTATTCTTTTGTCTCGCTTATGACAACAGGTGCCAACAGTATCAGAGTGATCAGATTTGGAATAGCGAGCAGCCCATTCAGGCAGTCTGCCACTTCTCGCACAAGCTGAATCTCACAGACCGGTGCTGTGATCAGCACAATGAGCCATATCATCTGGTAGATCTCTCTCGATTTTTTCCCGAAAAGATATTCTGCACATTGCTCCCCATAATAAGACCACCCAAGAATGGTCAGATAGGCGAAGACGATAATTCCTGTCACGAACAAAAAGCGCTCCAAACTCGTACATCGTTTAAACAGATTGATGACAATTTCTGTCTCTGACACTCCGCTGATCGATATCCCATTTTTCAAAATGCCAGTCACCATGACAAGACCTGTAAGCATTCCCATCACCACTGTGTCGATAAATGTTCCCAATAAAGAGATAATTCCCTGACACGCCGGATTGCTGCTCTTTGTGTTCGCCTCCACGATACCTGAAATACCAATTCCCGCCTCGTTCGAAAACATTCCGCGCATGGTACCGCACCGCACCGCTTTCGAGATACCGGCTCCTGCGATTCCTCCTGCCACCGCTCTCGTGCTTCCAAACGCACATTTCAAAATCAGCGAGCAAGCCTGACCAATCCATCCATGATTTGCTATCAGAATTAACACACTTCCTACTGTATAAACAGTCAGTATGAACGGAAACGCCGTATTGCAGATTGCAGCGATACTTTTCAGACCTCCGAGAATCACAATTGCTGTCACAAGCGCCGCCAAAACGCCGATAATCGCTTTCGTGATCCACGGGTACTGCTCCACAATTTCTGTAAAGAAATTATTTGTCCCCACGAGTGCCATCCGTATATCGACATCTGCAACATTTGCCACCGAGCAGATTTGAATTGCACCGCCGATTGCCAGCGCTGCCACTGCCCCGACTGCTGCATACCATTTCCCCATCCATTTTTTGTTCAGTCCTCTCTCCATCACATACATCGGACCGCCTTTTATGGTTCCATCCTGATCTTTGACGCGAAACTTTACTGCCAGGACTGTCTCTGCATATTTCGTCGCCATTCCAAAGATTCCTGTCATCCAAAACCAAAATAGCGCCCCTGGACCGCCCATAACGATCGCGGCACCCAGACCTGTGATATTCCCTGTGCCGAGCATCGAGGCGGCTACTGCGCTGAATACTTCTCTTGGGCGCATTGTCCCTATGCGCCCATCTTCATTTTTTCGAAGCAGTGATACTGCTTTTCCTATTTTTTTCTGGATAAATCCTGTCCGAATTGTAAAAAAGATGTGCGTTCCAAGAAGTAAAACTACTAAAGGGATTCCCCAGACTACATCGTTCATTGTCTGTATCCATCTGCCAACCATAAGCTTTCTTGCCTCACGGAGCATTCGCATTCCACATTTGCTTTCGCTCGCAAAACTGAGCGCCTTGCTGCTTTTTAAGATTTTGAGCCCATCCGCCCAGTTTCCTCATTCATTAAACTTGTTTCTGTTTTTATTCTATCATGTTGAAATTTGAGAATCAAGATTTTTCTTCCCCGTAGAGATCAGAAAGGACCTCTATAGATTCCCGGAAGTTTTCCTGACTGACCTTTCCTCTCAATTCAAACAATAATTTGGCGATCACTTTTCCTGCCGCACTGTTCATCTGTTCCTTCAGCTTTTCTCTCTCGTTTTCCTCTACAGGTAATTCTCTCACAATTTTCTGCATTCTCCAGCTGAAATCTTCTACTGCCTTTTCCCGGATTTCCTGAATCTTTGGAATCACGTCACGGCATTCATACCACTGATAAAATTCTTCCATCTGTTCATCCAGAATTTTCTGTGCCTTCTCAATATTCTCCTGAAGTTGTCCACTTTGGATATCGATATGAAAGTCATCGATGTCAAACAGCTGGATTCCTTCCACCTCTCCCACGGAAGGCTCAATATCTCTCGGAACCGCAAGGTCAAGCAAAATCATCTCATGGGCGACCTCTACTCGATCCACGCACTCACGCTTTAGCGTATAATTAGGGCTTGCCGTGGCGCTGACCACCATGTCACATTCCGGAAACAGCTCCATTCTGTTTCCATAATCAATTCTCTTACATTCTCTTGGAATGTCGACGATTCCGCTGCGATACTGTCTGACTGTCACTGTGACATCTGCTCCTGCCTGCTGCAAGGTGGAAGCTGCCAGTTTTCCCATCGCACCGTTTCCAATCACCATACATTTCTTTCCGGCGATCTCATATCCTCTCTGGCGCAGCACTTGAATCGCCTGATGGATTACCGACTGATTTGCGATCGCCAGAGTCACTTCTGTCTTAACCTTTTTTGCCGCTGTCACTGCCATGCGAAATAGAACTTCCAACACATTATCTGTCACATACTGCTCTCTCGCAAAGGCAAGAGAATCTTTCACCTGAGTGATAATCTGATCTTCCCCTAAAATTCTTGATTTTAAACCACACGAGAGGGAAAATAAATGTGCCACCGCTTCCTTCTCTTTGCGCTCTGTAAAATAAGGTCCATAAAGATCAAATGGCACTTCTCTAAGCTTGCACAAAAGTTCACACAGAGAGAACGATAATTCTTCCTCGCAACTCACCCAAAGCTCCATACGGTTACATGTCGAAATCATGACACACCCATGAATTCCTTTTTGGTCCCTAATTTTAGGCAAAACTTCCGCCATCTGCTTCTTCGTAAATGAAAATATGCATCGCACATCAATATTCGCTTTGCTATGATCAATTCCTATCATCTGTATACTCATTCAGGTACATCCCTTCATCTTTTTTCCTGTTTTTTAAACACGCCTAGACAATCTGTCAGCATTTCTATCATAGCACAAAGTATCTTTAAATCAAAGGATATTTCCCCACAACTTTCAACCGAGAAAGCGTTTTTTCTCCAACTCCTCATTGACAAGTGAATTTATAGATGATAACCTGTTTTCACATGCCGTTTGTCTCCCGGTGATCCCAGATCTCTCTTTTTCTCACCTGCTTTCGCCTGCGGTCTTGTGAAGAGAGTTCTCATCATTTTCAAACTATAAAACGGAGGTTTTTTTATGAACCAAGAAATTACAAAAGCCATTCTGGTTGTCAGCTTTGGAACCAGCCATAATGACACCAGAGAAGTTACCATCGATGCGATTGAACACGATATTGCCGCTGCCTATCCGGATTTTAAAGTTTACCGCGCATGGACAAGCAAAATGATCATCAAAAAAATTTTTGACCGTGACGGCATTCACATTTCTAATGTCCGCGAAGCAATGGAACAGATGATCCATGACGGTATTTCAGAACTGATCGTGCAGCCAACCCACGTAATCAACGGGATTGAAAATGATCTGATGAAAGAAGATGTCCTGTCCTATTCGCATCATTTTTCGAGCATCCGCTTTGGTGCCCCACTTTTGACTTCCACACGCGACAACAATTTTGTCGTAGATGCGATCGCCGAGGATCTAGGCTCCTCTCTTCGTGACGATGAAGTTCTGATTCTCATGGGGCACGGTACCACCCACTATGCCAATACCGTCTATGCAGCACTCGACTATACTTTCAAGGATCGTGGATATTCTCGAATCTTTCTGGGAACGGTCGAGGCATATCCTTCCATGGAATCACTTTTACGCCAAGTCAAACTTTTGAAACCTCGCCGCGCTGTGCTCGCTCCTTTCATGATTGTGGCAGGAGACCATGCAAAAAATGATATGGCAGGCAAAGATCCTGATTCCTGGAAATGTCAGTTTGAGCAGGCTGGAATCGAAGTGTCCTGTGTCTTAAAAGGTCTCGGAGAATATCCGAAAATCAGACAGCTCTTTCTTGAGCACATCAGGGAAAGCGCCTAACAGCGCGCTTTCCTTTTTCTCTGTCATGAGTCCCCATCCGCAAACATTACATTACGGCTCAGACCATAAAATACCGTTCCTTTGTGAAACCGAACGTTGAGACAAAAATCTCAAAATTTTATGTTCATCTTGTCTCTGTCACTTCCCTTTTTGCGTCAACCAACGCACTCAAATCATCCTTCCTACCTCTCTAAAAAATGTCGAAAATATAACAAAAATCCCATTTTTTTCGTCTTCTTCCAGTTTTATATAAATTAATAGAAACTTAATTGACAAACATTGAAAAAAAAAATAGAATGAAACTGAACATATTTCACAAATTTTTGACAAATTGTTTCTTTTTGTATCATTGGAATAGAGCGTATAAAAGAAACGTTTTTCGAAAAAATAATATTTCAGGGAGAGAAAATGAAATGAATGAAAACACCCCACGTTCTCGGAAACCTTTGACCGAGGAAGAGCGGAGGAGACGTGCCAGGCTGATCAAAAAAAAGAAGCGAGAAGCACAAGTGCGCAAACTGCGAATTATCTGTTCTATCTCAGCACTTGTCGTTGTCGTCGTCGTGATTCTTGCCATCACCGCTGCATTAAAGGCACACAACCAGTCTAAAGGTTCGGCTGAACCCAATCAGTCTGTCTCCTCAAAAGAGCAGTCGCCTATGCCTGAGACTTCGGAGCAACCATCCTCTGAGCCTTCCACCGAAAAACAAGAACCGCAAACTACCCCTGAGACAACCACTTCTTCTTCGGCTGACGAAGATCTGATTGCCAAGGCCGACGTTTTGGCCGCAAGTTATGATTATGATGCAGCGATGGATCTTCTCAAAACTTCTGACAATTATGGGACCAACGCAAAATTGCAGCGGAAAGTTGCCGAATATCAGGCGACCAAAGATACTTGTGTTGCTTATCCGATCGATCAGATCACTCACGTTTTCTACCACACTCTCATCAAAGATCCTTCCAGAGCGTTCGACGGTGAAAGTGACTCGGGCGGGTACAATCAAGTGATGACAACCATAGACGAGTTTAATAAGATTACCCAAAGTATGTACGAAAAAGGGTTTGTGATGGTACGCCTGGAAGATATCGCCTCTGTAAACGAGCAGGGCATTATGACAGCAAACGAGATTATGCTTCCTCCAGGCAAGAAAGCCTTCGTTCTGTCTCAGGATGATGTTTCCTACTACCATTATATGGATGGAGACGGCATGGCATCAAAGCTTGTCATCGATGAAAGTGGAGACGTGAAGGCCGAATATGTGGAGACCGATGGCTCTGTCACTGTCGGAGATTTCGATATGGTGCCTTTGATCGACCGCTTCGTCGAGCAGCACCCTGATTTTTCTTACCGAGGCGCTAAGGGAATCGTCGCCTTGACCGGATACAACGGTGTACTTGGCTACCGCACCGACGGTGTCTACCGCGATATCAATGACCCGAATCTCGACCCGGATCAGATCGAATTTTTGAATAACCATCCGGATTTCAACTGGGATGAGGAAGTTGCACAGGCTACAAAAGTTGCAGATGCAATGAAAAAAAATGGCTGGGCATTCGCCAGCCATACCTGGGGACATCTCAATGTCGGATATCGTGATCTGGATTCTTTAAAGAAAGATACCGAGAAATGGCTTACCTATGTAAAACCGATTGTCGGAGAATGTGATAAAATCATTTTTGCCTTCGGGACGGATATCACAGGTGTGGAAGATTACACGGGACATCCGAAATTCGAATTTCTGAAAAGCAAAGGATTCAACTACTTCTGCAACGTTGATTCGCATCAATACTGGATTCAGCTGCGCGACAACTATTTCCGCATGGGGCGCCGAAATCTGGATGGATACCGCATGTATTACAATCCGGAATTACTCTCTGATCTGTTCGATGCCTCTCAGGTATTCGACCCTGCAAGACCGACCCCTGTTCCGCCGATGTCATGATTTGCGTACAGCAATAACATTTTCTGAGACTCAAAGATATAGAACGTATAGAAAGGCACTTTCCGCAAAAGCATTCTGTTGTTTTTGTGGAAAGTGCCTTTCTATATACGCTCCTCTCATCACGCATTATCTGCGGAAACCTGCGAAAACTGCGCCATGTAGAGCTGATAATAAGCACCTCTTTTCTCCATCAACTCGGAAGGGCTTCCCTGCTCTTTGATTTTTCCATCATCAATCACAAAAATTCGGTCTGCTTTCTGGATGGTGGAAAGGCGATGGGCGATGATAAATGACGTTCTTCCCTCAAGCATTCTTTCAATTCCCTGCTGGATCAACAATTCTGTGTTGGTGTCGATGTTGGAGGTTGCCTCATCGAGAATAAGTATTTTGGGCATGGATACCATCGTTCTCGCAAAGGCGAGAAGCTGTCTCTGCCCTACAGACAGACCGGCACCGCGCGTCTTTAATTCCGTATCATATCCTTTTTCCAGCTTCATGATAAACTCGTGCGCCTTCACCGCTTTTGCCGCTTCTATGATTTCCTCATCTGTAGCGTCAAGTTTTCCATAGCAGATATTGTCACGGATCGTGCCAGAGAAAAGAAAGTTCTCCTGGGTCATGATTCCCATCTGGCTCCTCAGACTTTCCAGTGTCACTTTCTTTATGTCATTGCCATCGATAGCGATAATCCCGGACTGTGCATCATAAAAACGCGCTATCAGCTGAACAATCGTCGTCTTGCCTGCCCCGGTGGGACCCACCAGTGCTACCGTCTCTCCTTGTTTTACACAGAAGCTGACATCATCGAGCACTTTCGCACCACGCTCATAAGAGAAAGAGACATGATCGAAGGTCACTTCCCCTCGGATTTTCGGCATCGTTTTTGCCTCTCTGTCCTCCTCAAGCTCAGGCTTGGTGTCGATAATCTCAAAAATTCGCTCGGCCCCTGCGATGTTTGTGATCATCTGATTGTAAAAATTACTCAGATTCATCACTGGTCTCCAAAACATGGAAATATAGGTTCCAAACGCAATCAAAGTTCCAATGCCGGCACTTCCATCCTGTATTTTCGTCACTCCCACAAAATACAGACATATCGTGCTCAGCCCCCAGCACAAATCTACGATTGGACCGAATGCATCGCCAAAACGCACCGCTTTGACGAAAGCTGCGCGGTGTTCTTCTTGCAGCTGATCAAAGGTCTGTCTTGTCTGATCCTGCGCACAAAATCCCTGTATCACGCGCATTCCCGAGATATCTTCATGGAGAAAGGCATTGAGATTGGAGCCCTTGATCCGATATGTCTGCCATCCGGCATGTGCCTTTTTCTGTACAAACCACACACCAGCGATCATGAAAGGAAGAACACAAAGCGCCGCAAGAGCCATCTGCCAATTTTTTGCCAGCATGATACCTGCCACTGCACAGATTGTGATGAAATCCGGGATTAACGTGGTGACACTGTCCGTCAGCACTGCTTTCAGCGAATTGACATCCCCTATAATGCGCGCCAAAATTTTTCCCGTCGGGCGGCTGTCAAAGAAATGAAATCCTAACGTCTGGATATGTGTATACAACTCTTGGCGCACAGTCAACAGCACCCGGTTTGCCACTTTTGCCATCAAATACATTCGCACTTTCATGCAGATTAGCATAAAGAGATTGAGAAGCAGTGCTGCCATTCCCGTCTGCAAAAGTCTGATCTCATCTCTTTTCTGAATACATTCATCGATTGCATATTCCATCAAAAGCGGATTGATCAGGCTGACACACACACCGCAAAATACCATGACGAGAACCACTGCAATCTGGATTTTATATGCCAAAAGATATCGAAGCAGTCGCGCGAGTGTTTTATATTTTGGCACACTGAGGCTTATCTCATCTTGTTTTACTATATTGATCGGCATCTCTCCCCATCTCCTTTTCTTCCGCTGTCACTCAGGGCATCACCGTACTGTGCCTGGTATGTTCTGTAATAATATCCCTTCTTTTCCAGAAGACTTTTATGTGTCCCTCTCTCTGTCACCTTCCCATCTTCAAGGACTAAAATCTCATCGGCACCGCACACGGATGAGATACGATGACCTATGATGATCTTTGTCTTGCCTTTCATCTGGCTTAGGTTCTTCTGAATCTGTCTTTCCGTCTCAGTGTCGAGCGCAGAGGTTGCATCGTCCAATACGAGAATCGGGGCCTTGCGCACAAAAGCTCTTGCCATACTGATTCTCTGTTTCTGTCCCCCTGAGAGCCCGACACCTCTCTCTCCTATCACTGTCTCTTTCTCCTCTTCGAGATGCGCCACAAACTCCCAGGCACACGCCTTCTCTAAACTTTCTTGTATGGTCATGTCGTCTATCTTCCCCTCACATCCGAGCGACACATTCGAGGAAATCGTATCAGAGAATAAAAATACTTCCTGCATGACAGGCGCGATGGCACTGCGCAGTGTATATAAAGACAGTTTCTGAATCGGGACGCCATCAAGACGAATCTCCCCTTCCGTCACATTAAAAAACCTCTGCAAAAGCTGAATGATCGACGTTTTTCCCGATCCCGTCTCTCCCATAATTCCGAGCGTCTTTCCCTCTGGAAGCACGAACGAGACATCTTTTAGTATGTTCTTTCCTCCCATCTTCCATACAACATGATCAAATTCTACCTTCCCTCTGATTTCCGGCAGAGGGACTGGTTCTTTGATTTCCTTTATGGACGGTTCCTGGCTGTAAATCTTCTGCACTTTCTTGTTGGATGCCACAGCGGCTGCCATCTCATTTAAAAGCCATCCCAGCATCTCCATCGGCCACACAATATTGGTGCAGTATTCTGCGAAAGCTCCGAGCGTGCCAAGCGTCATAGACTCATCGATCACAAATATTCCGCCGCACACGAGCGCCCCCATCGGCAGAAGATAGGTCATCATCTTAAAGATCGGCTGATAGCGCACAAGTGCTTTTGACTGGCTCATATTCAACTCATAATAGCGCTTGTTATGGGAAAGAAATTTCTGAATCTCAAATTTTTCTCTGGCAAATGCCTTCACGGTATGCACGCCTGATAAATTTTCCTGCGCGACAGTATTCAAGACAGCATTTTCCTCACTGATGTCAGAATACGTCTTATCAAGGCGCCGTTCGAGCAGAACAGCCATGATCCCGATAAAGGGCATTGCAACTAAAGGAATGACAAACAGTCTGCGGCTCATCCGGAACATGCAGGTCAGCACAATGCAAGTGTGCAGTGTCACTTCTATCATCAGCATTCCCACATATCCTGCGGCATTTGAAATTTTATCGACGTCATCTTTCAGGCGCGACATCAGCTCTCCTGTGTTTGTCCTGTCAAAATAATCCGCTCCAAGACCTTGAATGTGCAGAAACAGGTTCCTTCTGAAATCTACCCCTATCCGAAAACCCGTACAGTCAAATAAGAATTCCTTCCAGTAGCCAGCAACACATCTCCCTGCCCCTACCACGAAAATAATCAGCAAAAGTCCCGGAAAGATTTCGCTCTGTCCTTTCCCGAGGACATCATCTATGATACGCTTTGTCACTTGCGGTGAAAGCATATCAAGCACAATCTGGACCGCCATGCAAAAAATCGCGATCGCATAGAAATACCAGTATCGCACCAAATAATGCGATAGTTTTTGTTTTTTCATAAATAAAATCCTTTCGTCTTGTCTCTTTTTTCACTACTCAGGATGATCTGTTGAGAATTTACAGGCACGGCTTTTCGCCGAAGAACACACCGTCTGTGCCCAGGGCATTCGACAATGTGGTATACTTTTTGAATAGCCAAAAGAAAAGCCGTGACCAAATACCACGGCTAATCAGATCATAATTCAGATATCATGTGAGAGATATCCTCTATCAGATATGGAATGATTTTTCTATCACTTTCTTTTTCTGATCAAAAAGAAAATGCGCCGAGGTAAAGATTCTCGTTTTCAGATGATCCTTATTGAAATTTCCTGCTGCTCTCATCGTATCATATCTCATAAATCTTACCTCTCTTTCTCTTAGATTCGCGCTCACCGATGACTGTGAGCCCGTGCTTGTTTATGCTATGTCAAGGGATCTTGCTGTGACATAGCGCTGAAAATTTTTATAGCGTCTTCTACAGTATATTCTGTCTGTACAGAAAAAGCAATTACTTTCTGATCTTGTCAGTGTTGAAAGGTAAATTTGACTTATAGCCTGCCAAAATTATGATAATACATTTTTGCACAATTCTCTCTGCTTTTTGACGAGTTATCCACATCGCCTGCTTGCAGAAATCCCTATGACAAAAATTTTGTTTATTTTTTTTTAATTTCCCTCTTGGCAGGCATCACCTTCTTTGCTACAATTAACTCAGTTGATAACTGAGTTATTCAACTGTGCTGGTATATCTTCTGTTTCTGTTAGTTGCAGTCCAAAGCTTGCTAACAATTCAGAAGATATATTTTTTTGTGTTTTCTTTATCTCGTTTTTCTTTAGGTAAAAATATTCGTAAAGCTGCTTCATGAAATCCGATATCTGTTCCATCAGATAATGATTCTTCTGTGCTCTTTCATTCCAGCTGCAGGCATGCTCTATATTTCCCTGCCAGCGCTTTTGCCGATTGAATCCCTGGTTCTCTATTTTCCATCTGCTCCGTCCTGCCTTCACCAGTTTTTGCGCATTTTTGTTCGTGATTTCAATGTTTGTAATCCAGGCAAACTCTGTTGTGACAGATTCTCCTCTTTTTTTCTTCGTTTCCCTGTATTTGAGGACATTGACATCTAAATCTTTAAATATCACTCCATTGACATACTCTGCGTTGCCTGCTTTATTCTTCTCTGGAATTGCCTTATATTCCTGCTCGATGGTTGGCGCACATCCTTCCTTATAGCGTATGATATAATCCCAGCTATTCGCTTTACAGATCTTCAGTACTTTTTCACTGACATAAAGACCATCCGCGACAATGCAGATCGGCAGTCTTGGAAAACGTTTCTTTATTTTGGCAGCAATCCTTACAAATGCTTTGCTCTCACAATCCTGCTTAATCTCTTCTTCACTGAGTTTTTTCTCGTTGTATTCCGCAGAATTCTCAATGGGTTCTGTTGCTATGCTGCATACAAGATTATTTCCAAAATAGATCTTTGCCTCGAGAATACTCCGGTGATACTTTATAAATTCATTGTCCTTTCCCTTGTTGTAACAACGGCTTAAATAGTTTTCATTCTTCTTCGTTTTTCCTTCATCCAGCTCTGATCCGTCTATAAGAACAAGCCATTTCCCAAGAACCTTTGCATCATCAAACGTCTTTCTGCGGATCATCTTATAGACGATATCAGACTGTATTTCTTCCAGTTCTAACGGATCCAGCCTTTCCAGAAATTCATTCACAGTAACTCCATGCGGCAGATATTCCTTTTCCTTGCTGCCCATGAAACTATAAAGATTTCCGGCAACTGTTTCGTTATTAAATTCTCTCGTCATTCCCTGCATGCTGGAAATCCCTGCAATACCCTTGTAATACACTGTTCCAAGCATTTCCCTGCTACTGTATTTGATGTAACTTCTGTGTCTTGGATCTGTT
>JALEVQ010000119.1 GCA_022788205.1 Robinsoniella sp.
TAATTTTTCTTCTGATCCATCTACGTGGAAGACATACTGATAATGACCGGAAGGAAGCGGCATCGATACGGTCCAGTAATCGGTTCCTTCTACTTTCTGAAGCGGTTCTGTGTAAGCTTCATCTCCAGCTTCGAACATTCCATTCTGCCACTCGTAAGGGGAGAAAGAAGTCTCTGGCGTCACACCGCGGACGGACTCCTCGTCATAATAGAAAGCAAACGAACCAGTTAGAGAAACTTCCTTGGCGTCTGCATCCTCATACACGAAAGTGACGGTGTAGCCAGTCGGGGAATCAGCATCTTCCGTGACAGTGACACCTGGAACGAGATCAGCGCCCTCAGAAGCATAGGACATCATGCCAAGGCACAACAGGGAAGTCGTCACAGAGCCGACGGTTAAGAGTTTTTTCAGATGAGTGTTTTTCATAGGTTTCCTCCTTTTTGGAAAAGGCTGGGGCGATCAGGTCGGAGATCCACTCCGATCAAGATCCGCCCGCCGATTCCTTTGATGATGTATTTGATAAGAGAATGATATCATTTTGGGAGGAAAAGAAAAAGAAAGATTCTTGACCCACAAAAATGATTTTTGTCAAAGACAAAAGAAGAATTTTGATAAGTGTGCAGATTCTTGACATCACCAATTCCACGCAGGGATCAGGTGCAAACTTACGGAAAACTACAGATTTTTTGAGAAACGTTTTTTGAAAAACAATCTGTGAAATATTGACAGAGAAATTTAAGAGCAGATATAATGGAAAAAGAAACAAAGAAAGAGCTATGGATGATCCATATGGAAATCAGAGAGGAAAAGACAGAGGAGAGATGAAAATGGTATTTTTGGGAGGATTAGGGATCTTGCCGCTTGCAAGGAATGGAAAGAGCAGAGCAATCAATGCGGAAAATCCGCGCGGAGAGAAAGGAAAGGGAGGAATGGCACCGAGCAGACTGGGACCATCGCGCAAGGGTTCCCCATGCCTGGAAAATATTGCGCCCGGCGCGGTCGTGACACTGGGCGAGATCGAAGGGGCAGGTGTGATACAGCATATCTGGATGACAGTGACAGACCGCACGGAACATGCAGATTATGTGCTTCGGAATCTGGTGCTTCGGATGTACTGGGATGGCGAGGAAGAGCCTTCGGTCGAGGTTCCGCTGGGAGATTTTTTCTGCTGTGGATTTGGGAGAAGCTGTCAGGTCAATTCTCTGCCGATCGCTGTCAATCCGACACGCGGATTCAACAGCTATTTTCAGATGCCATTTAGAACGTCGGCAAAGATCACGCTGGAAAATCAACACGAAGAAGCGATCCCCGCTTTCTTTTACCAGATTGACTACTGTCTCTATGAGGAGATGCCAGAAGAAGTGCTGTATTTTCACGCACAGTGGCGCAGAGAGAAAGTGACACAGCTTCAGAAAGACTACACGATTTTGGATGGTGTCAAGGGAAAGGGACACTATGTGGGAACCTACCTTGCGCTGACTGCACTGGAGCGATATTGGTGGGGAGAGGGAGAAGTCAAATTTTATCTGGATGGAGATGACGAGTACCCGACGATCTGCAGCACAGGGACGGAAGACTACTTTGGCGGGGCATGGAGTTTTGCGCGTCAGAGAGACGGAGAGACGACAGAACAGACTTACAATACGCCATTTATGGGATATCCGTATTTTTCCAGCCAGGATCCCTATATCCAAAGCCCATACTATCAAAATGACACCTTGCCGGAGCGCGGTTTCTACCGCTGGCATGTGGCAGATCCGATCTTATTTGACGAGGATCTGAGAGTGACGGTCCAGCAGATCGGAAGCTGCTATAAAGGGAATTTTGAGCGCCAGGATGATGTGGCATCTGTGGCTTACTGGTATCAGACAGAGCCGCACCAGCCATTTGCGCCATTCCCTTTCAGAGAAGAGAGATGGCCGAGGTAGAAAAGTGCAAGAGTGAGAGTGATGAGATGTGTCGAGGATACCACTTATGAGACACAGAATGGCGCTATGGGATGCCAAGAGGGTATAAAAGGGCATAAATTTGTAACATTTTTAGAATACTACTGGGAAGAACCAACAAACGCGGATGAGAGGAGTAGGTTTTATGTCAGAAGTATTCTATATTATCGCCCTGTCGCTGGGGTCGATTGTCGCGATTTTTATTCTCACAAAACTGATGGGATACCGCCAGATGTCCCAGATGAGCATGTTTGACTATATCAACGGAATCACGATCGGTTCTATCGCGGCGGAGATGGCGACTTCGCTGGAAGAAAGTTTTACTCAGCCGCTGATCGCAATGATTGTCTATGCACTGGCGGCACTTTTGCTGTCGTGGCTTGGATCAAAATCGATCAAGGCGCGAAGGCTGATCGAGGGAAAGCCGCTGGTGCTGCTGAGCAACGGGGAACTTTACAGAGAAAATCTCAAAAGGGCAAAGATCGATGTCACGGAATTTTTAGTCCAGTGCAGAGTCAACGGGTATTTTGATGTGTCTAAGATTGAGACGGCGATTCTGGAGGGAAATGGAAAGATCAGTTTTCTGCCCAAGGCTTCGGATCGCCCGGTGACCCCATCGGACATGAATCTGTACCCTGAGCAGGACTATATGGTGGCAAATGTCATCCTGGACGGAAAGATCATGGAAAAGAATCTAAAGCACACGGGCAACGATGAGAAATGGCTGCGCAATCAGATCAAGGGACAGGGAGCAAGCCAGGTGGAGGATGTTTTGCTGGCGACATGTGATTCGTCCAACCAGGTCACGGTTTTCCTGAAAAGCAACCGGAAAAAGGAAAAGGATGTTTTTATGTAGCATGTTTGCTCTCACTGTAAGGAAGGTGTGAGAAGGAATGGAGGGGGAAGATGGAGATGTTAAATTTTTCGGAGAATATTATCTCGCTGCGCCGCAGGAAAGGGATCACACAGGAGGAGCTGGCGGATTTTGTGGGGGTGACGAAGGCTTCTGTGTCGAAGTGGGAGACGAAGCAGAGTCTGCCGGACATTCTGATGCTGCCAAGGCTTGCCGCGTTTTTTGATGTCTCGGTCGATGAGCTGCTGGGATATCAGCCGCAGCTTAGCAGAGAACAGATCCAGAAAATCTATCGCGACCTGGCGGCTGATTTTGGAAAAGTGCCGTTTGAGGAGGCGATGGAAAAGAGCAGAGTGATGGTAAAGAAGTACTATTCCTGCTATCCATTTCTGTTTCAGATCTGTGTGCTGTGGCTGAATCATTTTATGCTGGCGGAGGATCCAAAGCGCCAGAGAGAGATTTTGGAGGAAGCATCGAATTTATGTGATCACATCCTCTCAGACTGCAAGGATGTCGGGCTTTGCAACGATGCCGTGATCCTGAAGGCAGTGTTTGACATGCAGTGCGGGAAAGCGCGCGAAGCGGCGGAGACATTGGAGGAAATCTTAAGTCCGTATCGACTCTGGGCTCAGAGCGACGCTGTCTTGATTCAGTCGTATCAGATGGCAGGAGAGATGGAAAAGGCGAAGAATTTTTCGCAGATCAGCATATTTTTGCATCTGATCAGCCTGGTCAACAGCGCATCACAGGATCTGACGCTTTGCATTGACCAGCCAAAACGGTGCGAGGAGACGATCCACCGCATCGATTGTGTGTCTGAGGCGTTTGATCTGGAGCACCTTCACCCGAATATAGCGGCAGGTTTTGAGTATCAGGCGGCAATTGTCTTCTGTATGCAGGGGAAAACAAGAGAAGCATTGGAGCGTCTGGAAAGCTACAAGGAGCTTGTGAGATATCTGCTGAGAGGGGAAGAACAGTTTAAGCTGCATGGGGATTCTTATTTTGACGCACTGGACGCCTGGATTGAGAGACTGGATCTGGGATCCGAGGCACCCAGGGATCGCAAAGTAGTCTGCGATAGCCTGTCGGAGACACTGCATCACCCGGCGTTTGCGATCCTGGAGCAGGAAGAAGAATTTCAGAGGATCAAAAAAGCCATGGAAGGTTTCCGTGAGGGATAAAATGAAGACGGAGTTTCCTTACAGTTGATTTTGTATCTCAAAGTATCGCCCTAATCCATTGAGAAGGGCGATTTTTCTGGATATAATGAGAATATAGAGAGACGAACAGAAGGAGGAAAAAGAGATGAAGATCAATGAGATAAGGGAGATACTGCCGTTTTTGATACCGCTGATTGTCGGGGAGCTTGCGCTCCTTGGCGTGACCTTGCGCCATGTCTTGACACACTCACATTATAAGAGAGGCAGCCGTGCTCTGTGGCTGATTGTCGTGATTGTCGGCATGAATTTTGTCGGACCGATTTTGTACTGGGTGTTGGGAAAGGAAGAAGAGTAGGATGGATATGCTGACGCTTTCGCATGTGTCGAAATCATTTGGAAATCATAAAATTATACAGGATCTGAGCTTTAGCGTAAAGGAGCATGCGATCTATGGATTCATCGGACAAAACGGAGCGGGAAAAACGACAACGATGAAGATGATCCTGGGACTGTTAAAGGCGGATGGAGGGGAGATCACAGTGCACGGAGAGACGGTGCACTATGGACAGAACAAGACGAATCAGTATATCGGCTATCTGCCGGATGTGCCGGAATTCTATGGCTTTTTGACCCCGGCGGAATACCTGACGCTGTGTGGGGAGATCACAGGGATGGAAAAGCGGGAAATCAAGCCGAGGGTACAGGAAATGATCAGACTGGTGGGTCTGGAGGACGCGAACCGCCGAATCCATGGATTTTCACGCGGCATGAAACAGAGGCTGGGGATTGCCCAGGCACTTTTGAATCATCCAAAACTGCTGATCTGCGATGAGCCGACCTCGGCGCTCGACCCGGCAGGGAGAAAAGAGATTTTGGATGTCTTGATGGCAGTCAGGGAATACACGACGATCCTCTTCTCGACCCATATTTTGTCGGATGTGGAGCGGATCTGCGATGAGATTGCCCTGCTTCATGAGGGAAAACTGGCATGGAACGGCACACTCGAGGAAGTGAAGCACATGAGAAAGGGCAGCGGCTTTTGCGTGGAAGTGTGCAGGGAAAAAGACGTCGCTCTGATTCGTGAGCGCTTTCCGGAGGGCAGACAGAATGGCACAACAGAATTCGTATACGAGGGAAAAACGGAAGAAGATATGAGCGAGATGATGCGGTTCTGTCTGGAACAGGGGATTTTTTTACAGCGCATAGAGATGATCGAGCCGACGCTGGAGAATCTGTTTATGGAGGTCGTGGGAAGATGAGAGCATTTCTGGCATTTATGAAAAAAGAATGGATGGAACTGGTGCGAACGGGAAAGCTGTGGATTTTGCTTGTCGTCTTTGTGTTGTTCGGCATCATGAATCCGGCGATCGCAAAACTGATCCCGTGGATGATGGAGATGTTTGAGGAAAGCTTTGCGCAGATGGGCATGAGCATCTCAGAGGTGCAGGTCGATGCGCTGACTTCCTGGGGACAGTTTTATAAAAATGTGCCGATGGCGCTGGTTGTATTTTTGTTGATGTTCAGTGGCACGATGACCTCCGAGTGTCAGAAAGGGACACTGATTCCTATCCTGACAAAAGGGATGGAGAGATGGAAAGTGGTGCTGGCAAAGACCAGCATGGCGATTGGCATGTGGACCATCTGCTATTGGATGTGTTATGCGATTACATACGGATATAACTGGTATTTCTGGGATAACGGCATCGCACATCATCCGCTGTTTGCGGCGTTTTGTCTGTATCTTGCAGGAACCTGGCTGATCACACTGATGCTGGCAGCTTCCGGATTTCTGAAAAGCAATTCCGCGGTTCTGATTGCAGCAGGTGCGGTATTTTTGATTTGTTATTTTGCCGGGATGGTTCCAAAGTTTGGGACGTATCTTCCGACACAGCTTTTGGGTGCAGGAAATCTGCTCTCAGGCGCCGGGAAGATAGAAGAGTATCTCTGGGCGATAGCGGTCACAGGAGTGCTGGGGATTCTCAACCTAGCAGTCTCAGTGATCGAGTTTGACCGAAAAGAAATTTAACCTTAGAAGCAAATCCCCCGCCTCTATGTCACAGAGATAGAAGCGGGGGCAGAGGACTTTTTATCCTTTTTCAGATCCACCCTACTACCGAACAATGGGGGATTTGGAAAAGGATTTTTTTATACCGCACCGCTTGGGGAAAGACAGCGATATGGTATAGCCAATCTGAAATTTTTCAAGTATACTAATAGTAAAGCTTTTTGACTTCGCCAAAGCAGTCAGAACAAAGACAGAACATCAGAAAAAGAAAATGAGGAGAAGGATATGAGAAATCGATTTGAGCTGACGACGCAGACAGGACAGAAAAGAGAGATTGAGATTGTATGCGGAAATTTTGAGAATCTTGGAATCTGTGCGGACTTGCTCATCTGTTCTGCGTTCAAAGGGGATTACATGGTGACAAGGACATCGCTGATCGGATGTCTGTACCGCAGCTTTCACATTTCTGTGAGAGAGTTGGCGGCACACCCAGAGTTAGATTTGAAGGATCTGGGGGTGTGGATCTCCCAGCCGATTGCAGACCAGCCGTTTTTGCGGATTGGCTGTGTGGAAATGAGTGATTATCGCAACTCTGTGCAATCACTGTTTGAGACGCTTTTTTTTGCGATCTCGAGAGCGAACGCCAGAGGATTTGCGATTGAGACGATCGCGCTCCCTCTTCTGGGCACAGGGAATCAGGGGATGGATGACGAGAGCATCTTCCTGCCTCTCTGGGCAGAATGCGTCAGCGCATTCCATTACATACCACAGCTGAAGAAGATCCTGTTTTTTGAGAGAAACAGAAGAAAATATGATTTTATGTGCAAGGTGATGGAAGAATCGCTGGGAAAAGTGGCACAGAAGATGGTTTTTATCAGCTATAGCCATAGAGATCAGGCGATCGCTGACAGTATCGCAGAGCATTTGGAGAAGCGCGGAGTGAAAGTGTGGATTGACCACAGAAAGATTCGAAACCCATCTTACGCAGAAGAGATTGTGAAGGCGATCCAGGCATCGTCAGTCTTCCTCATTCTCGTGAGCACAGCCTCTCAGCAGTCCGCCGATGTGAGACGAGAACTGCACAACGCGGCTTACTGTGAGAATGAAGGAAAGATGCTGCTGTATCCCATTTTGCTGGAAAAGATTGATTACTCAGAGATTTTCAGCTATTATCTGCGCGGTCATGATTACACGGATATCAGCGAGGAGCCGGTGGAGGAAAAAATAGAGGCGTTTTCAAGAAAGCTGTGTGAGATTCTTCATCTCTAGTGTCCGTGCAGCCAGGTGCGCAAGCGCCCTGTCTGCCGTCCACTGAGACTGGGCTTTTGTAGTAAAAGGAGGTAAGTGATATGAAAACAGCGACAGGTACAAGAGAGAATATCAAGGTGATTGAGGAGTATGAGAGCGGCGGACTGCGTGTGGAGGTGCTGGAGTATGAGAAACTTTTAGGAATCTCAAACGCGTCGATGGCTCAGCAGGTCTATTTTATGGAGGAGCAGAACATTCGCGTCAGACAGATCGCGCTGTATCTAAACCGTGAAAAGGTGACTATTGAGAAGGGAGCGATGAGCTATTTCCAGGGGAATATTGAGATGGTCAGCGGTGTCACGCTGGGCAATGCGCTGGGACGGTTTGTGCGCGGGGCTGTCACGGGAGAGCAGATGGCACAGCCGGAATATACCGGAACAGGTCTGCTGGTTCTCGAGCCTTCCTTCCGCCATTTTCTGGTTTTAGAGCTTGCCCCGGGAGAGTCTGTCATCATCGATGACGGCATGTTCTACTGCGCACAGGGCAGCGTCAGTGTGCGGGCAGTGGCACAGAGAAACTTGTCATCGGCAGTCGCAGGGGGAGAGAGCCTCTACCAGCAGCAGCTGACAGGACCGGGAATCGTGATCCTGGAGTCTGTTGTTCCGATGTCAGAGATCGATGTCATCGACCTGTACAATGACACGCTGAAGGTGGACGGAAACTTTGCCGTCTTGCGCACAGCAAGCCTGGATTTCACGGTGGAGCGAAGTGCAAAGACCCTGATCGGATCGGCAGTCAGCGGCGAGGGACTCGTGAATGTATACAGAGGAACAGGTCAGGTATGGCTTGCACCGACGATCAAAGTCTATAAGACACTGGAGGCGGCACATGCCCTTGGAATTTCAAACACCAAAAATATGAACATGAATACAAGCAATTCGTGAAAAGAATAAAAAACACCATGCGGTATCCTTGATCAGATAGAGATACGATGTGGAAACGAAAGAGAAAGGATGAGAGATATGGGACAGATCGAGGTTCACTCAGGGGAAACATTATTTTGTGAGGAGATGAAGGGAGAATGGCTCGGAATGCTGCATGAGCCAGATGTGCCCTGGACATTTGAAGATTTGCTGGAGAACAGAGACAGCACTTCAGTGAGCGATGTGGTGAGAAAATTTAAGATCATCCCGAGATTCCAGTATATCGTCAATTATCTGATGATGTATTTCCACTGTATGCCGGAGACGGGAGAAAAGATGAGACTGTTTGCCTATCTGGAACAGAAGAAGAAAGGAAAAAGTGTGGAAGATCCGGCATGTGAGAAGATCTGGGAGGACCTGGTGGATCGCGTGGGAGATACGTTCCAGAAAAATGGTCTGCCGCAGAAAAAGCGGTCCCGGGAATACATTCAAAATCTGATCTTAAACTTCAGTGAGAATTCTCTGTACGAGGCAGCGCTGGGACTGCAGCTGCCGTTCGAAGATATGGAACGCTTTCTGTGCAAAGTGTTTTACCGGTCAGGCGTCAACTTTTACAATGAAAAAGAATATCTGCTGTATCTCGTCTTGAATTATGGCACGTCAGGGAAAGAGTACGCTTGTTTTCTGGCATTGCAGAAAGATTACAAGAGGATCAAAGAGGAAGAAAAAGAAGAGAAAGGGAATGGCGATGGAAGCTTTCTGTCCGGGAAAGAAAAGACAATCTCCAACACGGTGTCGATCCGTGAGACGACCGAGAAAATTCTCAAGGAGAAAAAGATTGACACATTGTATGACGATCCCAAGATGAAAGTACTCAATGCGCAGGTCGAAGAGATTCTGCGATGGCACTCCACACTGATCTGTACCGAGAGGACGGCGAAGAAAAAGTTCAGGGAATTGATGTACCAGGTAAAAAAGATGTACGCCGAAGAGTTAAAGGGGTACAGCCGGTCAGAAAAAGAACAGAAACAGGATGCGAGACGAAAGAAAAACAGTGAGGCATCCGGCATGATTGAGGTGTGGTACGATCCAAAAGAGGAGATTACACTGGAAAAGAACACCGTCTTTTACCGCCTCTTCGACAAAAACAAGGAAGACACAGAGAAAAACAGGTTGAGATTTTACACGACAAAAAAAGAAATCCTTCCCCAAAAGCCATATGCCTCTGTGATCATCCCGGTGAAATCTCTGACAGAACAAAAGGCAGAAGAACGAGGAAAAGGAAAGCTGATTCCGCCAGGGGCTGAGGTGCAGCTTGCGCAAGGGCAGAAGGTGACAGGGGAGATTGCCAGCGTCAAGACAAAAAAAGGAGTCCAGCGTTTCAAGGATTCCAAGGGAAAGGATAAAGGGATGCTGATCGCCGAGTGCAGTTTTGGATGCGGGATCCCGAAAGGCACCCAGTTTTTTTGGGACGACGGGAAAGAGTGCTGCCGTTTCGAGAGCACAGAGGAAGTCACAGCCGAAACCTTAGCCTCTGAGGAAATTGAGGTAGTCTGCAGAAAGCCCGTGGGAAAACGGATCAACGGAAAGCTTCAGGTCGCCGACACCGGAAGCATTCGCTTTACAGAAAATGCCGGAGAGAACATCAGGCAGATTTGTAACCGAAAGCCGATCAAATACGATGACATGGAGCAAGAGAACGAAGAGGCGAGCACTTTTACGATTGACGTGATCCAGGAAAGGACAGACGATGAGACAGCAGAGCACACAAAGATCCAGAAGGGACAGAGCTTCTCGCTGCGCAAAAAAGATGCGAGAGTCTCAAAAATCCGGGCAACGTCTGACTTTGAGAGACAAAAAGATGGAGAAATCCGGGGAAAAATCACGATCAGCTGTGAAGTGGGGACCGATTTCCCGAAGGGGACCGAATTTTTCTGCACCAAGGACGGCAGAGAGCTTGTCTGCCGCAGCGAACAAGATGAGATTAACATCAAAGATCTCTTCTTCCAGCGCTTCTTGCATGACCCGATCAACCGGGGAGTGCTCGACAAGACTATCAGCGATCAGATGATCGAGTCGGATCTGTTCGGGGACTGGTTCCAGAAGACGATCATCGACAATAACGTGATCAACCGCTTCGGGGGAGAAGGAAATGAGAGGGAGAGAGACTGTCTGATGACGCTGCTCTTCATGACCTATGAGGCGGAGATGAAAACGATCTATGAGGAGAGAAACGACGGCAGAGTGTACGGTGAGTTCGACAAGTCTCACTTTGAAGATTTTGAGGAATATATGGACAATGTCCTCAAAGAATGCAGGTTTGAGCCGTTTTATATGGGAAATCCATACGATTGTCTGCTGGCATTTTTAAGCCTGTCAGCGGCAGATTCCATCAACATTCTGCGCGCTCTGTGGGCAATCGCAAAGGACCAAAGAGGAGAGGAAAATGAATGACGACAGGAGAGAGAGAACCGCTTAGAAACGGAACACAGATCGAGCTTGAGCGAGTGGACGCTGAGGGCAAGACGCGCC
The DNA here is from genome assembly GCA_022788205.1 of Robinsoniella sp. Taxonomy (GTDB): domain Bacteria; phylum Bacillota; class Clostridia; order Lachnospirales; family Lachnospiraceae; genus JAGZHZ01. The sequence continues at coordinate 10,668 of JALEVQ010000119.1, forward strand.
TGGAGCGGGCAAAGATAGAAAAATTTTTGGGGGCAGGCAGCACCTGCCTCGTTTACCAGGTCAAAGTACAGGTGGATGAGAGACACAGCCACTCGATGGTGATGAAGGAATTTTACCCACAGTCGCGAAGAGAAGCGATGGAGATCGCCAGAAGAGACGGAAAGTTAGAGATCTCCGAAAAGACAAAAAAGTCGGAGGAGTACAGGCGCTTGCTGGGACAATTCCGGTGCTGCTACGAACTCCAGAACAAGCTTTCAAACTCAGAGGCGATGGAGATCATGGTCAAGCCATCCTTTCTCGCCTCATGTGCAGACAGCTACTATCTGCTGAGCGACGTCCACATGGGAAGAGGGATGGAAATAGACAAATTCCAGACCCTCGAGGAAAAACTTGCAGCGATCGTGCGTGTGGCGGAGATGATTCAGCTGCTCAATGAACAGGGATATCTGTTCCTCGACTTTAAGCCGGAAAATATGCTCTGGATCGAGCGACCAAAGGCGGTAAAGATCTTCGACGCAGACAGTCTGATTGACTACAGGCACATAAAAGAAGTGCACAGAGAAGACCTGCGATATAATGAGTGCTATCTCTCACCGCAGGTGCGCAAGCTGATCGACAGCGATGAGTCCTTCTTCGAGCAGAAAAAAGGAAATTATCTCGGAGTCGGCTCCGATATCTATTGCGTGGGCATCCTGTTCTTTGAGATGATTGTGGGGAGACGCCCCTCAAAGGAAGATCTGAAGTTTGGGGAAGAGACAAAAAGAACGTTCGCACAGCAGTGCGAAAGGGCAGGCTGCAAAGAGGAGAAGATCACAGAGACCTTGTGGAAGATCTGCAAGAAAGCGCTGGCGGAGCGCCGCCTGTATCGATATGCCTCGGCAGAACAGCTCCAGAATGACATCAACGAGGTGATCTGCCGCCTCGGCGCACAGCCCTACATCCCGAAGAAACGGATTCAGACAGCAAACGATGTCATCGCCTGCTACAACCTGTTAGAGAAATATCCCGTCTACCACTACGCGGGATATGAGCAGGGGAAGAGGAAACTCGACATCTCGATCGTGGGAAGCCATGAGATACGAAGACAGATGATCCGCGCGATCGTATCGTGCGTCCAGATGACCGATTCGAGGATCATTCTGCGCCTGTTTGCACCCGACAGTCGGGAGGTGCTCGCGGCGATGATGCGGGAAAACCCGGCTCTGAGAAAGACGATCACCGTCTTTGAGGAGAAACAAAGAAATGTCAACGAGAGGGGAGAGCAGTTTGAAGCCAGGACAAGCACAGAGATCGTCAGCGAGATCGATGAAACGATGGTCAGCGAGCCTCTGGCAGAGTTTCATTTATACTGCGATCTGGAAGAAAACGAGATCCCGGAAATGATCACCAAAGAACACTCCAGCTATGTCTTATGCCTGGAGGAAAAAGTGGAGAAAAATCAGGCACTCGCCGAGAGGATGGTGCGCGCACACGAGAGGCAGGGCAGCCCGGAAAAAAAGATGATCGCAGTGCTGGGAGCAGACAAAACACAGCTTCAGCACATCGAGATGGGAGACGAGGCAAAGAAAACCATCACACTGTCAGCGATCGCATTGAAAAAGAAAAGTGCCGATTACGATGAGCGCTTTGTAAAAAATGAGATCGGAGCGCGCGCCCTGGCCGTCCATACATTTTACTACCGCGGGCAGCACGAGCGCGCCTCCAGAGAAGAGATCCTGCAGGATTACAAAAAGGACGACTACAGTATGTACTCCTCCATGCGAAGCGCCCTCTCGATCACCTATAAATTCGGCTCGATCGGGCTGGACATCCGATCCCCAAAGGCAGGCGAGGAGTTCTGGCAGAGCGTGATGAGCGGAAGCAAGGAGGCACAGGCACGCTTAGATCAGCTGACCGTGCTGGAACACAGAAGCTGGATTGCGTACATGATTCTCGACGGATGGGATGCGCCGAGAGACGACGAGGAAATCCGCGGATATGCCTTTGAGGGGAAAAATGACTTTAAAAACAAAGAATCCTCCCGGCGCCTCCACCCATGCCTCAAGAGAGCCGACACCGGTCTGCGCCTCCACACCTTCCGCAGGGAAAACTGGGATCATCCAGGCGAAGAAGAGAGAAAAGCGCTGGATGAGCTGGATCGGACAAGCCTGAGACTGCACGAGATCGCAGGGGAAAAGGCGCAAGGCGCCAAAAAGAAAATCCTGCGTGATCTGGAGGAGCTGGAGAAAAATCTGGAGGAGTTTTCCATAAGACAGATAAGAGAGGTCTTCGCAAGTGTGCGAGACTCCGAAAAAAGAGGAGATTTTGCAGACCCGGACAGAGAAAAACGGTGGCAAAGAGCCCTCACCTCCCTGCGGGAGCTGTGCACACAGAAGAAGATCTGGACCTCCCACATGGAACGCCTTGTTCAGGATATCGAGAGGGAGCGAAGAGTCATCCGCGAATACGATTCCTGCCATGACTACAAACAGTCCGACCAAGATATCGTAGAAGCGATCCCACAGATCTTGACGAGATACCGCCAGGGGAAAAAAGAACGGATCACATTGATCAAACCACTCTCCACAACACGCATCGACAACGTCCTGGGCGCACTGTACCTAGAACCGGACCGTCTGATCCTGGTTTCAGATGAAAGAGAGACAGAATGGGAGGAAGAGCGGGCATTCTGCCAAAAATTTTTGGAAAACTGGGGAATTGCCGCAAAAGTAGAAGTCAAGACAGCCAGACAAATCCGCCACTACGGCGGCAAGACCTTCTTCGACAGGACAGGCGCACAGCGAGAGATGACAGAGAAATTCGAACATCTGCCAAGTTTCTCCATAAAAGACAGGAAGATTTGTCCGGAGAACGACTCGTCCGTGGTGATTTATAATAGGAAGATTCACCTGAGCGCGGAAGAGATGATCGAGCTGTCAGGCTTAACGGGGGAGCTTGAGTGCGGCGTGGCGTATGACATGGATTTCACATCGAAATGCTATGATATCTGGAAGATCTACCAGGAGGCAGGCACCCAGGTGTGGCGTTCTTTCACAGCACTGCTCAAAAAAGCAGAGGAGAAAAAACAGAACCGGCTTGCCCTGACAAGAGGCACAGCACTCAAAGAGAACACCGAATCGATCCCCTATCCGGCACTCAAGGCAGCAGGCTTAGAGGGATTCTTGAAAGAATGCCGGCAGGAAGGGCTGATTCACTCCTTACTCCTCCCGGGACCAGAAGACGATCTGCCGATCACATTCACGACCGATCTGCCAAAACTCGCCGCACTGATCAAGGAGATGACAAAAAAAGCAGTCGAAAAACCATTCCATCACCATTATCGCCTGAGAAAAAAGAACGAAGAAGGAGTCGCATCCTATCTCGCAGAAGATGATACCCTCTACACGCAGGTGGAGATGGAAGGCGGCGATGAAAAAAGCACAGAGCCAGAGACGAGGTTAGAAGCGATCCAGGAAGTGATCCACGCCCTCGCACAGGAACACATTTTGCAGAATGTAAAGATAGAAGAGAGAAAGAAGCCCGCCCAGAGAATCAGAGTTTCCTTTAAATACGCCACTGCCGGGATCCGTGAGGTCCTTATGGAAGAAATCCGGATACTGGAGTCCATGATCTATGTCTCCTGCCAAAACCTCGGAATGTTCGACGATATCCAGATGCGTTTTCAGGTAAAGAAAGCATCCAAAGAGGCAGAGCATGGCGACAAAACATGCATTGTCGCAACAAAAGACATGAAAATGTACCTGATCCTGGCAGGCATCTCAGAGCTTTCGAAGGAAGAATGTGAGGAAATACAAAAGTTCGCAGAACAAATCGGCAAAGAAAACAAGCTGATCGTTGTCAGTGCCTATTACAAGAACACAGCCGAATTTCAGGGAATGTTCGGCGATGCAGAAACCTGGGGTATCTCTCTCACAGCCATGCCAGTGGTCTGAACAGAATCGAATTCAGACCAGATTGACTTTCAACAAAAATGGACTTAAAATGAAAAAATAAAACCAAAACAGGCAAACTTGGGAGTGAATATCTGTTTTGCGGGAGGGAGGATGAAATTTGAAAGACAATAGCATGATATCAGTGATATTGGCAGACGACAATAAATTTGCGCTGAAACACTTTGCAGGTCTTGTGGACTGGGAAAAATTTGGCTTTCAGCTGGTGGCAACGGCGGTCGACGGGATTGAGGCGTGGAATAAATTTTGCAGGCTGTCTCCTGATGTGGTCATCACAGATGTGCAGATGCCCGGAATCGACGGGATTGAGCTGGTGCGCAGAATCCGCGAGAGAAAATCAGACACCGTTGTGATTTTCCTATCGAGTTATGATGAGTTTGACTATGCACGCTCGGCAATCGACCTGAGCGTACAGGAATATATTTTGAAACAGGAACTGAACAAGAAGACCTTTGAGAGAAAACTGACAGAGATCGGAGAATTCCTGAGAAAAAGGACAGAGAAGACGAGAAAGATGGCGATCGGACATCTGACGACGTTTTTTCATGCGCCGATGGAGGAAGTGGATCCTTCCTTCTGTCAGGAAATTTTTCCGGTTCCCTTTCTTTTTTTTGTGGTGGAACAAGACCGCATCCCGGAAGTGCTGAG
>JALEVQ010000031.1 GCA_022788205.1 Robinsoniella sp.
TTTAGCCATATCTGCTCCTTTTCATTTATTACAATCATTCTGAAACGAATATATCAGATATGGCGAGAAAAGAGAATAGGGCATTCTATTCTTTTTTCTCATGTCATTTAACACTTTTGTAATTTTATAAGTTTATCCTGATTCTTGACATCATTTCTGAAATATGGTATTTTCAATTCAGATTTATCGTTAAACTAGAAAGAGAAATCGGGATCGTAGAAACGGAAAAAAACGTTAGAGGAAAGCTGCATATGGCGGCGGAGGAGGAAAAATGAGAGAGGTTTTTAAGATCAAGACAAGCCCGGCTGCGGACAGAGAAAATATCATTCAGGGAGAAAAATACCGTATCACGGTGTTGACAGAAGCGCTGATACGCCTTGAATATCAGGAGGAGGGAAAGTTTGTCGATGAGCCGACACAGGCAGTGCTGCATCGTGACTTCCCAAAAGCTTCGTATCGTGTGCTGGAGAGTGAAGAGATGCTGGAGGTGATCACCGACAAGATTCATCTGAAATACAATAAGAAAGCGTTTTCCAGAAACGGACTTCAGATTCATATCAGGGGAGGAATCAGCAACTTTCACAGTGTATGGTATTATGGGGATGAAGTGAAGGATTTAAGAGGAACCGCGAGGACACTCGATGAGGCAGACGGAGAAATCGAGCTGGATCATGGATTGATGTCGAAGTTTGGGTTTGCAGTCTATGACGACAGCAAGACACTGCTTTTGACAGAGGACGGATGGATCAAGACGAGAGAAAATGGCGGAATCGATCTGTATTTCTTTGGATATGGAAGAGATTATCTGGGCTGCCTTAAGGATTTTTACCGCCTTTGCGGGAAGACGCCGATGATTCCAAGATTTGCCCTTGGAAACTGGTGGAGTCGTTATTATAAGTATACAGAGTCATCCTATAAGGAGCTGATGAACCGTTTTGAGCAGGAGAACGTGCCATTTAGTGTGGCGGTCGTGGATATGGACTGGCATAAGGTAGACATCGACCCGAAATATGGAAGCGGCTGGACAGGATACAGTTGGAACCGTGACTTTTTCCCGGATCCAAAGGGATTTATGGATTGGCTTCACGAACGCGGGATGCGGATTACGTTAAATGTTCATCCTGCCGAGGGTGTACAGGGGCATGAGGATCAGTATCTTGCCATGGCAAAAGAGATGGGCGTCAATTACGAGGAGGAGGACCCAGTAGAGTTTGACATCAGCAGTCAGAAATTTCTGGAGGCATATTTTAAATACCTGCATCACCCGCAGGAGGAAGACGGTGTTGATTTCTGGTGGTTGGACTGGCAGCAGGGGACAGCGACGAAAGTGGAAGGTCTTGACCCACTGTGGATGCTGAACCATTATCACTATCTCGACAGTGGAAGAGAGGGAAAGCGCCCAATGACCTTCTCTCGATATGCCGGTGTCGGGAGTCATCGCTATCCGGTGGGATTTTCAGGAGATACGGTCGTGACATGGGAGTCTCTCGATTTCCAGCCGTATTTTACGGCAAATGCCTCCAATGTCGGATACGGATGGTGGAGCCATGATATTGGCGGTCATATGCAGGGATACAAGGACGATGAGCTGGAGGGAAGATGGGTACAGTATGGTGTCTTTTCACCGATCATGCGCCTGCACAGCACCTGCTGTGAGTTTAATGGAAAAGAACCATGGCGTTTCAAGCCAGAAATCCACTATATGATGAATGACTTCCTTCGCCTGCGCCATCAGCTGATCCCGTATCTGTACACGATGAATTATCGAAGCTATCAGGAGGATCAGCCACTTGTGCAGCCAATGTATTATCAAAATCCGTTTGAGGAGGAAGCATACCATGTGCGAAACCAGTTCTGGTTTGGAAGCGAGATGATAGTGGCTCCGATCACGACGAAGCGCCTGCCGAAGTTAAATATGGCGAAAGTTTTGGTGTGGCTTCCAGAAGGACTGTATGTCGATTTCTTTACAGGCAGAGTTTACAGCGGTGGGCGAAAGATGGAGATGTACCGCGACATCAACAGTATTCCTGTTCTCGCAAAAGCAGGTGCGATTGTTCCGATGACAGAGGAGATCTCTGGGAAGGCAGCGTCAAAGAATCCTTCTACACTCGAAATCCGCGTGTTTGCCGGGGCAGACGGAGTCTTCTCCATGTATGAGGATGACAACGAGACGAAGGAGTATGAAAATGGAGTCTGCGTCTTTACGGACATGAAATTTTGTTTTGAAGCAGAAAGAGACGGCAAAGACGGTGGGCAGAAATTTGTGATCGAGTCAGCAAAGGGGGATCTTTCCCTGATTCCGCAAAAACGCAGTTATCAGATAGAATTCTGTGCCTGTGGCGACTGTGAAGTGGAAGTGACAAGTGGCGGAATTCATGTTCCGTTTGAAAAAGTGTACGATGACAAGAAAAAACAGCTCACAGTCTCTGTGAAAGAACATGCTGTCACAGAAGAACTTGAGATTGCCTTTACCTCCGAGCTGAAGGTGACGGAGCCTCAGATCGAGGAGAGCGTATTCGATTTCTTAAATCAGGCAGAGATTGCTTTCGGCGAGAAAGAAACCATCTATGCGGTGGTATGTAAGGGAAAAAATCGCCTTTCCATGATCAGTGAGTTGAAAGTAGCTGCGGAAAATGAGGACCTTTTTGGGGCAGTGGCGGAGATTTTGACATCTTACTGTGAAGCGTAGGATTTTGTCAAAATAGCATAATAAAATGGATGTATAATACAATTTTATAGGTGATATTTGCAGTTAAAGACAAAAATTTGCACTTCATGACATTCAACTTGTACAGAAAAATGTTTGATAGTATAATTGCCTTAGCTTAAAAAAGCGAAGGGAAAAAGGGATTTTGCGCAGAGTTCCAGAGACAAGTTTTCATCGATAGGAGAAGAGACTTGCAAATCAATACTTGATGTAGAAAGGTGAGATGTTATGAAGAAAAGAGCGTTAATACTGGCAGCGATTATGGGATTGAATTCGATGGGACTTTCAGCGGCAGCAGCAGAGGGAGAATCAGCAATCAAGGAAAGCTCTTCTGGATTTTATTATGTGGAGGCACAGGGAGAGCAGGTGCGCTTAAGCAGTAAGAGTGCAGAGGCATTGATTCAGGCAGACGGTCTGTATTTCCGTGATCTGGACAAGGACGGAGAGCTGGATGTCTATGAAGACTGGCGTTTAGACGATGAGACGCGTGTCCAAGATCTTCTGTCAAAGATGACGGATCAGGAAAAAGCAGGCACTTTAATTTTTGCCTGCGTTTTCGGAAGTAATGGAAGTACTGTTTCTGATCTCGGCGGCGACCAGGATCAGTCTCACAGCGGCGTGACCGTAAAGGGTGTTCCGTATGTGGATGATCCGGAGACTTGTCTGTACTCAACCGATGTCGTGGTGGATGTCAATGGAGGAAATGTGATTCCTATGGCTTACCAGATCAAGGAGACGAATGTGACGACCTTCATCGCAGCACTGACAGGAAATCCGAAGGATCAGCTGGATCTGTTTAACTCGATTCAGGGTATCGCAGAGGAAAGCCGTCTTGGCATCCCGGCGGTATTTTCTGGAGACCGTTCCTACAATACATGGGGCGGCATGATCGATATGCCTCACTATGCACTCGGCGTGACACACGATGAAGAACTGCTGTATGATCTGGTTTCCGAGTATTCCAAGGAGTCAGCAGCCATTGGATATCATCAGGTATTCCACGGCTATGGAAATGAGATTGGAAGCTTCTACGGTGATGATCCAAACTATATCGCAAAGATGGCAGCGACAGAGACGAACGCTTACCAGGACAATGGATGGAGTGCTCACTCCAAGCACTTTATCGCCCGCGGCGGACGCAATGCCTATGTGAATGCAAAATCTCCTGCAGATCTGATTGACAGCTGGATGGTTGGCTGGAAGGCAGTCGTAGATGCCGGAACAGATTACATTATGACAAACAACAATGTCGGCGTCACAGACGGCGTACAGGGATACATGGACAAAGATACTTACTCGATTTTGCGCGATGACCTCGGCTACAATGGTGTGGTATGTCTTGACTGGCCGCTCGATATCAGCCGTATCATGAGTAATACCGGTATCACATCCGACGGTGTGGACATTTCCACTTTATCAGCAGTAGAGCGCTATGCGATGATTTTGAATGCTGGCGTTGATATGTTCAGCTGCTACGGATCAATTCTCGGCACAGATATCGACGCATATGCAGAGCAGGTTTCGAATCGTGCATTCCCGGATATCATCATCCAGGCAGTGGAAGAAGGTCTGGTTACCGAAGAAGATTTCAATGAGCATGTAGCTCGCGTTCTGCGCAACAAATTTAAATTGTCCCTGTTTGAAGATCCTTATTCTGACTGGGAAGATGCACTCGCTTTGATTGGATCCGAGGCATATCAGGAAGAGCAGTTTGCAGTTATGAACAATGAAGATATCAATGCAGCACGCCGCAGTGAGATCACCGAGATGGAAGATCAGGTGATGGTGGAATCCACAATCTTACTGAAGAATGAGAACAATATCCTTCCACTCGCAGCAGGAACAAAGATGTATGTAGATGGCTCTACGGACATGATCAAAGAGGGCGACACAGAGGCTCTCGCACAGTTTGGCACAGTCGTATCCACGATGGAAGAGGCAGATGTATGTATTTTCCATGTGACAACTTTTGACGACAACTATTATTTCATGGTAGAGGATGCACAGGCTGCAGGCAAACCAATCATCCTTGTGTTTGAAGGTACGGTAACTTCCGAGCCAGGATTAGAGCAGGTGCTAAGCTCTGAGGCACTGATCATGCAGACGTATGTAAATACACCAGACCACGGTTCTTCCGTAGGCTCTTTCTATCGCTATGTGACCCCTTCTACGACAGCCCAGATGCTGTTTGGCGAGAAAGAGCCGGCAGGAAGTACCCTGTATGAGACTGCATACGATTCAGATGAATATACAAAGTCCTGGGGTGAACTGCAGAATGATATCGGTGTAGATATTGAGACACGCCTGTATATGGCAATGATGGCAAAAGAGAATCCGACGATCGATATGCCGAATAACCTTGGAGATGTTCTGTGGACTACAGATTACGGCATCAGCTACAGCAATCCGGCTGACATTGAGCTGAGTCTTCTGAGCGTTCCGCAGATGATTACAGAGGTAGAAGTTCAGACAAGACGTGGACCGAGTATGCAGAAGGTAGCAGTCAATGCAACCCAGCAGGCAGGTGTTCCGTTCGAAGTGTCCTTCGTGGCTAAGAACAACGGCGGAGACGGTCACATGACGGTTCAGGTACTTGACGGTGAGAATGTGGCAGCAGAGAAATTCGTTGCTCTGGATGGCGGACAGTTCCGTGTCATCACAGCTGAGCTAACGCTGGAAGCAGGGGAGCATGTGATTACAGTCGGAGAAGAAAGCCAGACAATCGTGGTAGAATAATCATAAATCTACAGTAAACGGAAAAGATAACTTTTTGGGCGCTGCCGAAAACGCAGCGCCTACTTTGAATGATTGGAAAAGAAAGGAAAAACGATTATGAAAAAAGTATTATCGATCCCAGGAATCCTGTTGCTGTGCCTGAATGCAAGTTGCCTTGGAGCTTCTGCAGAGCAGGCATCTACTGTAGCTTACCGTGCCGAGACACCGATCACGGTCGATGGAGATCTAAGTGAATGGAATCTGTCCTCACCGATCGAAATCAAGGACGCATCGCAGATTATCCGTGATGAAAGCTTCTGGCTGGGTGAAGGAGATGTGAGCTGCACGGTCTATTTGATGTGGGATGAGGAAAATCTTTATTTTGCGGCAGACGCTAAGGAAGCATCGAACTTTGGAGCGGTTGGAATCTTAGAGCATAACATGGAGGATAACTTTAAGATTTATATTTCGACAAATCCCGATGCAGATCCAGAGCGCAGTGTATACGAGACAAACGATTTTCTGATCTATCTGATGATGGACAACCAGAACTGGTATACAGCGATTGACCGTTCCATGATTGAGAGGAATCAGTTGGGACGTTTTACTTCCAAGGGAATGGAAGAGAATATTCATGTTTTAGAGGGATATCAGCCAGCCTACACATCGACAGAGGGAGGATTTCTCTTTGAAGCGGCGATTCCGTGGGCAAATCTCTCTAATGACCGCATTGCACAGTATGTACCGTCTGCGGGGGATACCGTGAATTTCAACGTTTGCATCACTGATAACGATTATCCATACCCGAACACAGAGGCAAGCGTACAGATGAGCTGGTGCGGCACAAGCAAAATCGACCTAGACCCAAGCCTGTGGGGACGGTTAAGTTTTCAATAAAAAGAAAAAGGATCAATGATATCATGGGGGGACAAAAGATGCGATTTCAAAGGATTGCAATCTGTGATGATGAAAATGTATCGTTGATTACGATGAAAAAATATATCGAAAAAAAGGCAGCGCAATATCAGATAGCATGTGGTATCAGCACGTTTCAGTCAGCAGAAAGTATGATGAGCAGTGCGCGAGAGACAATGTACGATATTTGTTTTCTCGATATCGATATGCCGCAAATCAATGGGATTGATCTGGCAGAACAAATCTGCAAAAAAAATCCACAGACCATGATCGTGTTTGTATCTGGGAAGGAAGAGTATGTCTTTCAGAGCTTTCGTGTCCATCCGTTTTGTTTTGTGCGCAAGGCGTATTTTCAGGAAGACATGGCTCGCGTGATCAGGGATATTGTATGCCTGCTGGAGCAGCAAAAGAATCAGGAGCAGAGCTGCGTCATTGTGGATGAAGCGGGATATCAGCATATGTTTTGGATGGATTCCATATGGTATCTTGAGGCGAGGGAAAAATATGTGAATATTGTGCTTAGCGATGGAGAAAAACTGCTCCGGTGTTCCATGAAGAGTTTAGAAAAGGAATTAGAGGTCTATGGCTTGATTCGCTGCCATAAATCTTATATCGTGAATATCAAAAAAGTGTATGCAGTGAAACATGATCATCTCGTATTGCTGGATAAGACAGAACTTCCCATACGGAGAGGAATGGCAGCAGAGCTGAAAAAACAACTGTGCAGTGCTTTGATTCGTTGACAGGAAAATACAATACGGGGAAAACAAAAGAAAATGGAGTTGAAATGCATGGGATACACGCATTATATGGCGAGCGAAGTGGTCAATGTATGCGGTCAGTTTCTGGATGCTTTGTTGAGCATTTATTTTCTGCACAAGTTCTTTGCCACAAAAAAACAGACATTTAAATATCTGTGGATGATTGGCGCTGTTGTGATGACTGCGCTGACACAGATGGCAGATTATGTCACAGGAAATCGAACGGTTGTTTGGACATTGCTTCTCTTTCTGCTTCCATTTCTCTATACGGTGTTGTGTGAAAATGGAAGTGTACGTATGAAGCTGTTAATTAGCGGGCTTCCGTGTGTCATTCTGATGTCCATGGAAAATTTTGGTGCTGCGATTATCTCTCTGATCAACACTCTGTCGCCTCTCGGCTACCGAGACTTTTTGATCTTGTATATCATCCGGCGGATTGGAATGAAACTTGCGTTGCTGTTTGCGGTGAAGTTTTTGCTGAATTATTCTATTTACGACAGCCATTATCAATTTCGGAGATACTGGTATCTACTTGGGATGATTGAGAGTTTCGAGCTTGCAATTTTACTGATTTTCCGCAGAGCGGAAGGCAGCGTAAGAAGCAGAATCGTATATGTGGTGCTCGATGTTTTTTGCTGTGTGGTCCCGATGCTTTTTTACTATGTGGTCTATCTGACGGAGGCAAATTTGAAGAAGCTCCAGATTGAAATCAGTCAGAAAAATTATATTGAGGCACAGGAGCAATATATGATGCAGTTGACGACGATGCAGGATTCTCTTCGGAAATTTAAACACGATTACAAGGCACATCTTTTTTGTATTGACAGTCTCGTGCTGGAGAAAAATTATGAAGAATTGCATGAGTATCTGAAGAAGATTCACGATTTGAATGAGCAATATGACCGGTTCCGGTTTTATACGGCGGACAGCCGTATCAATGTCATTTTAAATCAGATGAACGATCAGGCGGCGAGAAAAGGCATTCAGCTCACCATCACGGCAAGAAATGTAGACATTGAAAAGATCCAGCTCTATGATTTGAATATGCTTCTCTCAAATCTTTATAGCAATGCGGTGGAAGCAGCATTGCAGACAAAGGAAAAAAAGGTGGATCTTTTGATTGAAAAAAACAGAGCATATCTCCAGATTGTGATACAAAACAGTGTGGTGTCAAATCCGCTCAGAGAGAATCCAGATTTTTTGACCAGCAAAGAAGACAAGGAATTGCATGGATTTGGAATGCAGATTATGCAAAATGTAGTGGATAAGTATGAAGGAATGATCCAGATCGACGGTACAGATACGTATTTGAAAATCAATGTATTACTTATGGATGAGATCTAAAAGAGGAATGCGCACGTTCGTGTCTCTCTCCCGAAAAACAACAAAATGCTTTTGGGGAGAAAGATGCGAACATGCGTTTTACTGATTCCAGAATTGTTTATCAAATTCTGGATTGAAGAAATAGTAATTTTGGGAGTCTAGTGACTCCTTTGTTTTTTCTAATGCCTCACCGAAACGCTGAAAATGAACGATTTCTCTGGAACGCAAAAATTTTAACGGTTCTCTGATCTCTGGGTCTGTGATCATGCGAAGAAGATTTTCATAGACGGTCCGCGCTTTCTGTTCAGCGGCAAGATTTTCTGTCAGGTCCGTGATGGCATCCCCTTTTGACTGAAATTCTTTGGCAGTAAACGGCACGCCTCCAGCTGCCTGTGGCCACAATGCGCTGGTGTGATCGATATAGTAGGCATCAAAACCGGCTGCCTTTGCCTCCTCGATGCTGAGATTTTTCGTGAGCTGATAGACCATGGCGCAAATCATCTCCATATGGGCGAGTTCTTCTGTACCGATATCTGTCAGAAGACCGCTGACGGATTTGAGAGGCATGGTATAGCGCTGGGCGAGATAGCGCATGGAGGCGGAGAGTTCTCCGTCAGGACCGCCGTACTGGCTGATGATCAGTTGAGCTGTCTTGGGACACGTTTTGGTGATGTTTACTGGAAATTGCAATCTTTTTTCGTAACTCCACATTTAGCAGCACGCTCCTTCCCACGGACTTGGTCCTTTTGACCAGCAATAACAGTTGTCAATCTCACATCCACAATCACTCATGCTCGCAAAAGTGAGAGGATAGTATTCGGTGGCAAACTGGGACAACAGTGCTTTTTTCTGCTTTAGAACAGTGCGAAGCATATCGAGTGCCTGAGTGTCGTGCTCATGTGTGTCGAGATACAGACGCAGTTCATCTGCCGCAAAGCTGACTTGGGAAATCTGTTCCAGCATTTTCTGGCAGGGATCACTCTCAGAGCCTGGGAACAGTTTTGGCTCAGATGCATCATTTTGATTTTCTGTGATATAGAATGGTTTGTCGAGATCTGGGAAGAGCGTTCCATGTTTGAAAGCCTGAGGCAGATCGTAGACGGTATTCCACTGCTGAGGCGGTACGAAGGCAATGGCAAGTTCATGATTTGACATAAAAAAACCCCTTTCTGTCTTTTGTGAGACACAGATAGTATCTCCCGATTTTCGGGGATTTATGGTGGGAGGATTTGGAAGTTCTGGCATATAAAGGGAAAAATTTTGCAAAGTTTTGGCGAAAAAAGAGCTTGCATTTTGAAAACAGTAAGCATATACTGAGAAAGGAAATTCACAAAAAACTGTCCAGACGCCCTGTGGGTCGGGGCAGCTTTTTTGATTGGTAGTGACGCCGTCAGGCGTCATGTCCGTTTATAGGAAAGAGTGGAATGTGGGAGGGAAGAAAAATAGACACGAAGAATGATTTTTCAAAAGGGAGTGTCGTCAAGAATATCGTAAGTCTGGCGATTCCGATGACGGCGGCACAGCTGATTAATGTGTTATACAATATCGTGGATCGACTTTACATTGCCAGAATACCAAAGAATGCGACACTTGCGATGACAGGGCTGGGACTGTGCCTGCCGATCATCTCCATCATCACTGCATTTGCGAATCTGTTTGGGATGGGCGGGAGTCCTTTGAGTTCGATTGAGCGTGGGAGAGGAAATGACGAGGAAGCCGAGAAAATCATGGGCAATTCTTTTTTTATGTTGCTGATCTGTGGTGTGGTCTTGACGACGGTGGGGTTTCTGTGGAAGGAGCCACTGCTTTTTCTGTTTGGGGCAAGTGAAGAAACCTTTCCGTACGCCGATAAGTATCTGACGATCTATCTGTGTGGGAGTATCTTTGTGATGACAGGACTTGGGATGAACAGCTTTATCAATGCGCAAGGTTTCGGAAAGACGGGAATGATGACCGTACTTTTGGGTGCGATCATGAATCTGATTCTGGATCCGATTTTTATTTTTGGATTTGATATGGGGGTTCAAGGTGCGGCGCTTGCGACTGTGATTTCACAGTTTGTCTCCAGCGTATGGATCCTTCTGTTCCTGACAGGAAAACGCACAATACTGCGGCTGAGGGTTTCTAATTTCCGCCTGAAAGTCGAGAGGGTAAAAAATATCATCTCACTGGGGATGTCTGCTTTTATCATGGCAGTGACAAATGGACTTGTTCAGATCGTCTGTAATGCAACACTTCAGCAGTATGGAGGAGATTTGTATGTGGGAATCATGACAGTGGTCAACAGTATCCGCGAGGTGGTCTCGATGCCAGTATCAGGGGTGACTCACAGTGCACAGCCTGTGATGGGATACAATTATGGTGCCAAGAAGTACAAAAGAGTGTGGCAGGCGATTAAATTTACTTCGATTTCCTGTATCGGCTATACATCTGTGATCTGGGGCATTCTTTTTCTGTTCCCGGAGTTCTTTATCAGCCTCTTCAATCAGGATGCGGTATTGATTGAGAAAGCGGTGGTCTGTGTCCACACATACTTTTTCGGCTTCTTTATGATGTCTCTGCAGTTTTCTGGTCAGTGTACTTTTGTGGGACTCGGGAGATCAAGATATGCTATGTTTTTCTCCACACTGCGAAAGGTTGTGATCGTAATCCCGCTGACGCTTTTACTGCCGAAAGTGGCAGGACTGGGAACGATGGGAGTTTTTCTGGCAGAGCCGATCTCGAATTTCATCGGAGGAACCGCATGCTTTGTGACCATGTTGCTCACGGTGGGAAAAGAAATGCGGGGAGAGAAAAGCGCTTGATATGATTTGATATAAAAAAGGAGTTTTGAAGCCTTTGGGAAAAACAGATTTTCCAAAAGAACTTTAAAACTCCTTTTTCGATGATTATCCTACCAAAATCCAGTCTCCGATTTCTTCGCCTGTGGTAAAGTTAAACAGACATTTGTAGAGCTTGCCGTTTCTCGTCTCATAAATCCAGCCAATCTCATCGGAGCGCGCGATGGAACTCTCGATCACATTGCCCGAAGATTCAGACGATACTGCTGTCGCCTGGCAGAAGAACGGGACAGATAGAATTTGAGCGGATAATACGAATGCTGCAGTGCGGAAAAATAATTTATTTTTTTTCATGTTTAAGTGCCTCCTCTTGACTTACATAAATTCTGCAATCTTTAGGGTAATATTCAAGGGAATCCGTAGTCTCAATAAATTCACCCTGGAGGTATACACTGTACGTTCCGTCGTCGTTGAGAACCATATACATATTGTCAGCGGAAGGGATCGTCACTGTTGGAGATTCCGTGTATGCAGGTGGTACATAGTGCGATTCAAAAATGTAGAGGTATGAAAGACAATATACCATACAAATTGGAATCAGAAGCAGTGTCATATATTTTTTCGGCTTCACGGGATTCTCTGGAATTAACAGATCAAAACGGCAGCGAAGAAGGCTGCTGTTGGAAGAAAAAGAAATTCCAGGGCAATGCTGGATCGGCTCGTCCTCTGCAATATGGGAGGCGATCCTGATCAGACATCGGGAGTATCCGATTTTTGCAGATGGGTCAGAAGCTGTGACCGACTCATCTACGCGCAATTCCCAGAGCAGATCCGTCTGCTTTTTTAGAGAATGGCAAAAAGGATTCCACCAATAAATCATGCAGATCAGCTCAATAAAAAATTTGATCAACAAGTCATGGTGGACGATATGGGAAATCTCGTGGCGAAAAATAAAATATAATTCGTCCTCGCTGAACTCCAAGCTGTCAGGAAGCAATATGTAGTAAGAAAAGAAACGGCATACGGTCGGACTCTGAATCATAGGGAGCCGGACGATGCGGATCTTTTCTCTGAGCTTTTCCCTGGGACAAGCCTTTTCCAGAGAAACGGCATAAAATGGTTCGTGGGTGATCTCTATCCCATTTTTCTGTATAAATCGGTGAAACAAGACGTTGGTCTTGATGCACCGAAAGAGAAGAAACAGAATACTGATCACCCACAGAACTTCTATGACATTCCAAATACAAACTTTTATGCCCAATACAGCAAATCTAGGATGGAGTAAAAAAGTAATCCATCTGGATATCTCCTGTGGGAATGGAATATTTGTTGAAATTGGCAGTTCAAAAGGGAAAAGCAAACGGACAGCTGTGAGAATAGAAAAAAGGCTGAGCAATTTGTATCCCACGCGGAGCATAATCGATTCATGACGAAAAATAAACGTCAAAAAAATGATTAAAACATTGCAGCAGACCACTGATATCAGTACACTGGAAAAGCGAAAATCTAGCAAGTAGTGTAACCTCCATTCCACGCAGAATGTAAATTTCTACATTAAAAACTAATTTGAGCGGCTGCTGGGATCAATAATATGCTAAGCTTTAGATTACAGCTCTTTTTCCATATCTTCCAGAACTTTTTTCATCTGATCGATGTCCTGGCGCAGGCGTTCCTTGTCGGATTCTTCCTCAAGAAGCGTAGCCATGAGAGACGATTTCGGAAGGTCTTTTCCGAACTGTTTGTACTCTGAAGTCAGTTTGTAGAGGGCGAACTCTTTTCCGGATATAGCCGGTTTGTAGCGCCGTGCAAGGACAGTTCCACTGTAGACAATGTCAGAAACTTCAATAAACTGGTTCTTCAGAAGTTTTCTGAGAATCGCCTGTACTGTATTCATATTCAGAGTTGGATTTGTCTCAACGATCTGAGTTGCTGTCAGTGGTTCAGGACTGTTCCATAAAACAGATAAAATGTCTAAATCGCGATTTGTAAATTTTTGAAAAGCTTTTAACGGACTCACTATATATACCTCCTGATTAATCATAGATGATGGTGTACATGGACTACTCAGCTATGGATAACCGAGCATTTCTATGCTGCGCTCTGGGGCGCCGCTATAGAGGGCGATCCATGCGCCCGTCGCTGTTAGTCCCTGAGAAGTTACACAAGTGTTTTTGGGGGAAACTCAATCCTTTGGCTTACGGATATGGAAGATTCAGTGTCATCATAAAATGAATTACGTGAGATTCGAGAGACGAATGATATCTGCTCTGCTCGCGCAGCAAATTTCCTGTGGTGCTTGTGGTGGAATAGGAATCCTGTGCGGTAATTAAAATGACAGAAAAAAATCTTCAAATGTGTAAAATTTCTCTCACGGATAGTATACCAGAAAAGGTGACTGATGGCAACATTTATTTAAAAAGTTATTGTACTTTATGGGTAAAAATATGTCAATATAAAGCAAACAGGCATATACAGATACAGAGCGCAGATATGAGTATAATTTCATCTTCATTTTGGAACAAAATGAGCGGATTTCGAATGTTTTTAGGATTTCGTGAGCGTGAAACGCGGAGAAATCCGTAGGTATCAGGGGGTCAAAGACTTTTGACCCCAACATCATAATATGATATGCAGGAAGGAAGCGAAATTGTCTGGGTGAATCATTGAATCCCCTCTTATGCCGATTCCAGGGATGCAGGAATACATCAATCAGAAATACGGAGGCAAGCTGCGCGGAGAACTCATGCTAAAGCGGGATAGTGATCTTGCACAGGTTCCGTAAAGGCACGCGGAAGTATCTATGAGGTACTGAAACACTTGGATATCAGGTGGTTGTGCACATGTCCGCGGAGGCAAAGCAGATGAGGTTCGCAGGGAAAGTATGCGAAAAAACGAGAAAAAGCAATAAAATAGTAGAATTTATAGTTGTCTTCTTTTTGGGGAATGTGCTATAATGCGTCTTATATCTTGAACGTGGAGAAGCGGATTCGGAAGGTCCGTTTCACGGCAGATCGTTCACGAGGAAAAGATGAAAGAAGTACTTTGGCAGAAGGATTGTCAAAATCTGTTTTCACAGAAAGGGATAAAAAATGAAGCTTTTAAAAGAACGAATTCGAAAAGATGGAATTGTAAAAGAGGGAAATGTTTTAAAAGTAGACCAGTTTTTGAATCACCAGATGGATATTGAGTTGCTCAATGAGATCGGAAAAGAGTTCAAGCGCCGTTTTGCGCAGAAGCAGATCGATAAGATCTTGACGATCGAGGCATCTGGTATCGGGATTGCGTGTATCACAGCTCAGTATTTCCATGTTCCGGTTGTGTTTGCAAAGAAAAGTCAGAGTGTGAACCTGGATGGTGAGTCTTATGTCACAAAGATCGAATCTTTTACGCATAAGAGAATATATGATGTGATCGTGTCCAAAAAATATTTAAAAGAGGGAGAACACGTTCTGATCATCGATGATTTTATGGCGAATGGATGTGCCGTCAATGGTCTGCTGGATATTTTGGAGGAAGCTGGCGCGATTGTGGAAGGTGTCGGAATCGTGATTGAGAAAGGATTTCAGGATGGAGGCAAGTCCATCAGAGAAAGAGGAATTCAGCTGGAATCTCTTGCAATTGTGGATGCTATGAATCCGGCAGAGGGCTCTCTTACGTTCCGTGAGACAGAATAAAAAAGGACTTCGCAGGAAACCTGACATCTGAAAAGTGCAGGAGAGTCACAGAAAAAGGTGACAGAAAAAAAGTAATACAGAGATAGAGAAATAGATGGAGGAGAAACTTTCATGAAAAAAGTAGTGAAATTCGGTGGAAGCTCTTTGGCAAGCGCAGAGCAGTTTCAAAAAGTGGGAGATATTATCCGTGCGGATAAGGCGAGAAGATATGTGGTTCCGTCAGCGCCGGGAAGACGGTTTGACAATGACACGAAAGTGACGGATATGCTGTATTGCTGCTATGAGGCGGCAGAAAAAGGCGAATCCTTTAAGAGCAAGTTAAAAGCAATCAAGGCACGCTACGATGAGATTATCCATGGGCTGAATCTGGAACTTTCCCTGGACGAAGAATTTCAGACGATTGAGGAACAGTTTAAAGCAAAAGCGGGAAAAGATTATGCGGCATCGAGAGGAGAATATTTAAATGGTATTATCATGGCGCATTACCTTGGCTATGAATTCATTGACTCCGCACAGGTGATCGTGTTTGACGAGGACGGAAGCTACAATGACGACAAGACCATGGAGAAACTCAGTGCGAGACTGCAGAGCGTGGAGCGTGCGGTGATTCCAGGATTCTATGGAGCGATGGAAAACGGAAAAGTGAAGACATTCTCAAGAGGAGGTTCTGATGTCACAGGCTCTATCGTGGCGAAGGCGGTTCGCGCAGATCTGTATGAGAACTGGACAGATGTCTCAGGATTTCTGGTGGCAGACCCGAGAATTATCTTCAACCCAGAGGTGATTGAGACGATCACATACCGTGAACTCAGAGAGCTTTCTTACATGGGAGCTACTGTGCTGCATGAGGATGCGATTTTCCCGGTGCGCAGCATGGGAATTCCGATCAACATCCGCAACACAAACAAACCGCAGGATCCAGGTACGCTGATTGTTGAGAGCACCTGCCGTCAGCCGAAATATACGATCACTGGTGTCGCAGGAAAGAAGGGTTTTGTCGCAATCAATATCGAAAAAGATATGATGAATTCGGAGATCGGGTTTGGGAGAAAAGTGCTCAGCGTGTTTGAGGACAATGGCATTTCCTTTGAGCATATGCCATCCGGAATCGACACTCTGACCGTCTTTGTTCACCAGACAGAGTTCGAGGAGAAGGAGCAGAAGATTCTCGCTGAGCTTCACCGTATTGTCACACCTGATTTAATCGATCTGGAAGGAGATTTGGCATTGATTGCGGTTGTGGGACGCGGAATGAGAGCGACGAGAGGAACAGCAGGAAGAATTTTCTCAGCACTGGCACATGCAAATGTCAATGTCAAGATGATTGACCAGGGTTCCAGTGAGTTAAACATCATTATCGGTGTCAGCAACAAAGATTTTGAGGCAGCGATCAAGGCAATTTACGATATTTTTGTGACGATTCAGCTGTAAGATGTAAAGATAGAAAGAGAAAACACATCGTTGGAAGAGTGATTCCGGGGGTGTGTTTTTATTTTTTTCAGAAAATATAAAAAGACCTTTCATTGACAAATGACTTCAGGTTCACTACAATAATGGTAACGCACGGAGGAGAGCCAGAAATACGAAAAAGCTGCTTTGCCTGAGGGGAACTCGTAAAAGAGATGGTGCAGAGCGGTTTAGATAGGAGTATATTTATGAAGAAAAAAATAATGGGAATAGCTGTGACAGCAGTCCTTGTGGCAGGCACCATCTGGGTATATCAGGATTTTCAGGACAGCGGTCCAATTTCAGAGTGGATTTATACGGCAGACACAGCGATGAGAGAAAAATTCGGACAAGGCGGTGGGGAAGAAGACACCGCCAAAACGACAGAGATCCGCAGTGAGAAGGGAAATCAGGATATCTCAGGGGAACAGCAGGAAGATGGAGATCTAGATTCAGATAAAAGTCCGGATGGGACTTCTGGGAAGGATTCTGACGCGAAGGAAGAGAGTGAGTCAGAGACGAGACAGGGGACATTGATCACGAAGAAGAAAGAGTCGGAATCAGAGACGGAGGAACCTGGATATGGCAGCCCTCTGATCCGGACAAAGACAGGGGACGGAAATGGCGGCACACAGCCGGAAGTTCCAGATATTGACCAAGAGCCGGATGCACCGGGATTAGGAACTCTGATCAAGAAAAAAGAGCAGCTTCCAGAGACAGAACCGGCTGAGACGGAGCCTGACTTGCAGCAACCTGTGGAGAGCGAGACAGAACCGGAGCAGCAAAAGCCTGGCCAAGGGGAGACAAGATGGAATCTGCCAGAACTTTGGCAGGAGGAGACGCAGCCAAAGCTGCAAGGTCCCGGGGAGGAACTGCAGCCTTCTTCCGAGAAACAAAAGACGGAGCTCCATGTGTTTATGACAGCGTCTCTTGAGCAGATGGCGGATGAGATGAAGCAAGAGTACGAGGCAAAGCACCCTGATGTCTCATTGGTGGTGACAGTGGGTGAGGAAGATGAACTGTATCAGAAAGTTCAGCAGGATGAGATATGTGATGTCTACTTGAGTGCATCGCTACAGATGCTGGAGATTTTGGCGGATGAGGATAAGATTGACAGAGATTCCATCCAGGTGGTGGCGGAAGATCCGATTGTACTGATTCAGATTGAAAATGGGGACACAAAGGTGAAAGATTTCGGTCAGATTTCAGAGGCACAGGATGTGGTGATCGCGGAGGAGACGACCGCTCTTGGAAAGGCGTCGAGAGAGGTTCTGGAAAACTTTGGCGTGTATGAGCAGGTCATGGAGATGGATTTAAGTGAAGTCGGAAATGCCAACGCAGTGATGGCATCGGTGAGTACCAAGAGCAGTGAAGTTGGAATTGTGTATGGATCGGATGCGGCGAAGGTAGAGGAAATGCTGGAGGTGATCGCAAAAGCGCCGAGTGGAGCGCTCAGCGATCATGTGTACTATTACAGCGGTCTGAGCAAGGATAGAAATCAGGCGCGGAGCACAGAAAATGGCAAGGCTGACGCGGAAGAATTTTTGTCTTATCTGGATTCTGACGAGGCAGCCAATCTGTTTGAAAAATGTGGGCTGTCTGTGGAGAGTGTGGAGGACTGAGAGAGTGGGAAAATACCGCTCTGCGAAAGATCTTGTCGATAAAAAGGAAGTGTGATATGATATCCCTCGTATAAAGAAAGCGAGGGATATTTTTATGGAATCAGCGACAAATAAGCTGGGGACGGCGAAGATTGGACCGCTGTTATTGCAGCTTGCCCTGCCAGCGATCACAGCACAGCTCATCAATATGCTTTACAATATCGTAGACCGCATCTACATCGGACATATGGCAGAAAACGGCAACCTCGCCCTGACAGGCGTGGGAGTGTGCTTTCCGGTCATCATTCTGATCATGGCATTCAGTTCTCTTGTGGGGATGGGAGGGGCGCCGCAGGCGGCGATCTATCTTGGGAAAAAAGAGGAGAAAAACGCACAGAAGGTACTTGGCAACTGTTTTGTCGTGCTGATCGGGCTTGCGGTGATTTTGACGGCAGTTTTTTTGATTTTTGGCAGAAACATGCTGATGATTTTTGGGGCAAGCGACAATACGATTGAGTATGCGGTTGCCTATATGAATATCTATGTCTCGGGTACCATTTTTGTGATGATTTCTCTGGGATTGAATGCTTTTATCACAACGCAGGGATATGCGAAGACAAGCATGATGACAGTGGTCATTGGCGCGCTGGTCAACATTGTTCTTGACCCGATCTTTATCTTTGGCTTTCAGCTTGGAGTAAAGGGAGCAGCGTATGCTACTGTGTTGTCGCAGGGAATCTCGGCAGTCTGGGTTTTGAGATTTTTGACGGGGAAAAAGACGACACTGAGGATCAGAAAGGCAGATTTCAAACTGGAAAAAAAGATTATTCTTCCCGTCCTGGCACTGGGACTTTCTCCGTTTGTGATGCAGAGCACGGAGAGTCTTCTGAGTATTGCATTCAATTCTTCTTTGCAGAGGTATGGCGGAGATCTCGCGGTAGGCGCAATGACAATCTTAAACAGTGTGATGCAGATTCTCTCTATGCCGCTGCATGGTCTGACGCAGGGGGCACAGCCGATCATCAGCTACAATTACGGTGCAGGAAACAGAGAGAGGGTTGAAAAAGCGTTTAAACTGTTGTTTTGCTGCGCAGTTTCATTTTCCACCGCATTTTGGCTGTTCAATATGATCTTTCCAAGAGCGATGGTGTCTCTTTTCGGAAGTACGGAGGCACTGCTGGAAGAGGCGTCCTGGGCGCTGCGGATTTATTTTGCGACAAGCTTTGTGATGGGGGTGCAAAATTCTTGCCAGCAGACATTCGTCGCGGTCGGTCAGGCGAAGATATCGCTGTTTTTGGCATGTTTGAGGAAAATTATTCTGTTGATTCCGCTCATCTATATTTTGCCGAATTTCTTTGAAGATAAGGTATTTGCCGTATTTTTGGCGGAGCCTGTGGCAGATTTCCTGGCGGCTTCCACGACGTTTGTGATGTTTTGTATCGTGTTTAGGAGATTGATGAATCAGATAGGGGAGAGGAAAAACGCATGAATTGCTATGAGGAAGAGCGAAAATTAAAGGAACTGACAGAATCATTTACAGAAAACCCCAGATGCCTTTCGGAAGAGGAGATGGAATACCTCCATTTTCGACTCAGACCAGCTGTGATGGTCATGATCAGACAGGAAAATGTGCGGGGGCTGGAACGATGCAGTGAGATGGGCTGGATCACCGCGGAAAATATCAAAGATTTTGTTGATATTGCCAACAGAGGACAGAAACCGGAGACGCTAAATTATCTGTTGGACTATCAGTATCACCATTTTCCGAGGGTGGAAAAAAGTTTTGATTTATAGAAAAGAGCACGAAAGTGAAGAAAAAAGAGACAGGGAAAGAAGAAAAATACACAGAGACGAAGAAAAAAGAGGAAAATAGCGAAGAAAAAGAGGAAAAAATTGCGCGGAAGATTCTGACCCAGGCGAGAAATGAGTTATATCTGGAGATGCCGTTTTTGGATTGTGCACTTGGAGAGTTAGCCTTTGTGAGAAAGAAAGGGATCTGTGGGATCGGGACAGACGGGACGGCGATTTTTTATCATCCAAAGGATCTGTTTTTGTGGTATCAGAGGGAGGAAAGCGAGGTCAACAGAAGATATCTTCATCTGTTGTTCCATGGAATTTTTCTCCACTGGCACCAGGCACAGAGCAGGGATCCATTCTGGTGGAATCTTGCATGTGATTTCGCGGCAGAATTTGCGATCGATCAGCTTTCCGTCAGAAAAATTTCAGAGAGAAAATCAAAAAAAAGAGAGGGCTGGTACTCTCTTTTCTGCACTCACCAGAAGACGGTGACGGCAGAGAAGGCAGAAGTGTGGCTCAGAGAGCATGTCACGCGGGAAGAGGCAGAAGAGATGAGATGCGAGTTCTGTGGGGATGACCACACGCTGTGGTATTGCGCAGAGACGCACGAGGAGGACGAGGCAGGGAAACGCGGCGGTTCAGAGTCGGGCAGACATGCACAGGATCAGGGAGAGTCGGAAGAACAGAAAAAGAAATGGCGCCAGATTGGGCAGAAGGTGATACTCAGCTTAGAGATGTTTTCGAAAGAGGCGGGCGGTCAGACCGGAAATCTGAAAATGCAGATTCGACAGGCAAACAGAAAGAAATATGACTATCGAAATTTCTTGAAAAAATTTATGGCGATCAGAGAACAGATGAAGATCGACATAGATAGTTTCGACTATGGATTTTATCAGTACGGGATGGCTCTGTATGGAAATATACCGATTGTGGAGCCTCTGGAATATAAAGAGGAAAAGAAGCTGGAGGAGTTTGTGATTGCTATCGATACCTCGGCGTCATGCAGCCGCGGATTGATCGAGAAGTTTTTGGGAGAGACAATGGCGATTCTGGAACAGGGGAATTTTTTCGGTGCGATGCGGCTTTTTATGATTCAGTGCGACAATGAGATCCAGGAGGAAGTCTGTGTGACAGATGAAAAGAGTTTCCGGGAATATCTTGAGCATTTTGAGGCAAAAGGTCTTGGAGGGACGGATTTTCGCCCAGTCTTTTCTAATATAGAACGTCTCCGTGCGGAAAAGAAGCTTAAGAATCTCAAAGGGATGATCTATTTTACAGATGGATATGGCGTTTTCCCGAAGAAAAAACCGGATTATGAAGTGGCGTTTGTGTTTCTTGCGGAGGAGCCAAAGGATGTGGAAGTACCCGTCTGGGCAATCAAAATCCTGATAGAAGCACAAGATTTGAGGAGGGGAGAAATTTGAATATTCAGGAGGCAAAAGAAGAACTGATCCGGACCGTGAAGGCGTATACGCGCAAGGATGAGTTCGACAATTATAAGATTCCGGATATGAGACAGAGACCGATTTTTCTGATCGGGGCACCTGGAATCGGAAAGACAGCGATCGTGGAGCAGGCAGCACGCGAATGCCATGTAGGGCTTGTCGCTTACACGATCACGCACCACACGCGGCAGAGTGCGATTGGACTTCCTGTGATTGAGAAAAAGACATACCGGGGCGAGACATACACGGTCACGGATTACACGATGAGCGAGATTGTGGCTGCAATCTATGAGAAAATGGAAGAGAGCGAATGTGAAGAAGGGATTCTGTTTCTGGATGAGATCAACTGCGTCTCTGAGACACTGGCACCTGCCATGCTCCAGTTTTTGCAGTACAAAAGCTTTGGAAATCATAAGATTCCGGGCGGCTGGGTGATCGTCGCGGCTGGAAATCCTCCGGAATACAACAAGGCGGTCCGCGAGTTTGATATGGCGACGATGGACCGCATGAGAAAGATCGAGGTTGAGGTGAATTTTGAGGCGTGGCGTTCCTATGCGGAGCGAAATGGAGTGCACGGCGCGATTTTGTCGTATCTCGATGCCAAGAAGGATCAGTTTTACCGTGTTGAGAACACGGCGGATGGACTGCGCTTTGTGACAGCGAGAGGATGGGAAGATCTCTCAGAGATGATCTGGTCCTATGAAGAGATCGGAGAGACGGTGACAGAAAATTTAATTGTGCAGTATCTCCAGAGAGAGGAGACGGCGCACGATTTTGCACTGTACCTGGCACTATATTATAAGTATAAAAAAGAATATGACGTGGTAAAAATTTTGAGAGGAACTGCGGACAGACAGACGTATCAGAAGCTGGCAGGGGCACCGTTTGATGAGAGACTTAGCGTGGTCAACCATTTGCTGGAAGCGCTGCTTGCGATGCTGAAGGGGGTAGTCGAGCAAGATGAGCTGGTATCTGTTTTGTACGAAGTCTTAAAACGCCTGAAGGAACCTGTTTTGGCGGAAAAAGAGAAGCGAGCATGGGAGATTGTGCGAGCATGCCATGTGGAGCGTGGGCGGATTTTGGAGATCAAGAAAAAGGTGGATTTGGTCGAGGAGAAAGAGGCAAAGAGGGAAGAAAGGTTGATTCGCATCCTGCAAAATTATGAGGAAGGGCTGCAAAGGGAGCAAATTCAGGAAAATGAGGATGCCTTTGACTGGATCAGAGAACAGTTTCAGGGAGAGGTTGACAAAAGAAGAAGGCTTGCGGACGGAGGTCTGGAGGCGCTCGACCATGGCTTTGCATTTATTGAGGAGATGTTCGGGCTGAGTCAGGAGATGGTGGTTTTTGTGACAGCGATCTCAAAGAATTATGAGGCCGTGCGGTTTATCAGTGAGTTTGGATGTGAACCATTTTTTCTGTATCACAGAGAGCTGCTGTTTTCAGAGACGCGCAGGGAATTGTTAGAGCAGATTAAGAAGTATACTTAAGAGAAAAGCAAAGCGGCGTCGAAAAATCTTGCCGAGGAAAGTTCCTATCGCAAAAAAAGGATGATTTTTTTCGAAAAGGTGTGTATAATATCATAGATTGTCATAGAAAAAGGTACGATATTATTTGCATAAAAAAATGACCTATATTATAATGGGAAAAGAAAAACAAAAGCAAAGGTGAAAAAAGTGAATTATACAGAAGCAGTAGAGTACGTTCTCAGCGTACCGAAGTTTACAAAAAAGAATAAATTAGAAAATACGGTAGAACTGATGGAACGCCTGGGGCATCCGGAGCGAAGGATGAAGATTATCCATGTGGCGGGCACAAACGGAAAAGGATCGGTCTGCGCATATCTCTCGTCGATTCTGGAACATGCGGGAAAGAAGGTAGGATTGTTTACCTCACCGCATCTTGTGAAAATCAATGAGAGATTTCAGATCAACAACGAGCCGATCAGCGATGCGATGTTTTTGAGTGCGTATGAGAAAGTTTGGGATGCCATCCAGAGCATGGTGAAGGACGGATTTTATCATCCGACCTATTTTGAAATTTTGTTTGCACTCTGTATGGTGGCATTTGAGAGGGAAAATGTAGAGTATGTGGTCCTGGAAACTGGACTTGGAGGGAGATTGGACGCCACAAATGTGGTGGAGCATCCGATCGCAACAGTTCTGACATCGATTAGCCTTGACCACACGGAGATACTCGGGGACACGGTGGAAAAAATTGCGTGGGAGAAGGCAGGAATCCTGAAACAGGGTGTTCCCGTCATCTATGATGCAAATGAAAAAAAGGCAGAGCCTGTGATCCTGCAAAAGGCAAAAGAGATGAATGCGCCGGCATATCCGGTTGATCTGTCCATGTGTGAGATCCTTGGAAGGACAGATGCGACAATCGATTATCGCCTGACAAATGGACAATGTCAGGGCTGGGAGGTTCATGTCCCATATGCGGCGTCGTATCAGGTGATGAACAGTGCGGTAGCTTTGACAGCATTTTGTGTATTGAATGAGCGATTCCATCTTGGCATAGACCGCAGGGCGATCACGGAGGGGATTGCACATACGAGATGGCAGGGAAGGATGGAGACCGTGCTTCCAGGAGTGATTCTGGACGGAGGTCACAATGCTTCCGGTATTCAGGAGTTTGTCAAGACCGTTCAGGATTTAGAGAAGGGCAGAAAAATTACAATGCTGTTCTCAGCGGTTGTGGAGAAAAACTACGAGAAGATGATCCAGGAGATCTGCGAGGGGACAAATTTATCGTCCGTTGTTGTGACGGAAATCCATAATGACCGCATTGTTCCGGCAGAGGAACTGAAACGTATTTTTGAGAAATACACGAAGGCGAAGGTGACAGCAGTCCCTGTGATTGAGGAAGCATTCGAGGAGGCGATGAGAGAAAAAGGAGACGGCATGCTGTTCTGTGCAGGATCCCTGTATCTTGTCGGAGAGTTGAAAGAGATTCTTGAAAGACGAAAAGAGAGGTGATAAAACCTTATGATTAATTATGAAGAGGAGTTAAAAAAATTTCATCCAAGTTTAGATGTCAATGAGGCGGAGGATGCCATTTACAGCAGAGATCTGACTGACATCACAGATATCTTAAAGGAAATGTTACAGGAAGAAAACCAGAAAAAACAGTAAGGAGAAAATATGCGTTGTATTTATTGCGGAACCCCATTGTCAGGAATCGATTATTGCACCGGATGCGGGGCAGATATCACAGTGCTGAAACGGATTGTGCGGATTTCCAACCTTCTGTATAATGAAGGGCTTGAGAAGGCAACGGTCAGAGATTTGTCCGGTGCAGTGGCGTGTCTGAAACGCAGTCTGAAATTTAACAAAGAAAACATTGATGCCAGAAATCTCCTGGGACTTGTCTATTTTGAGAGTGGAGAAGTGGTGGCAGCTTTGAGCGAGTGGGTAATCAGCAAAAATCTTCAGCCGGTGGATAATCCGGCGAATGAGTATATTGAGAAGCTTCAGTCGAACAAAAACAGGCTTGACACGATCAATCTGACGATTCGCAAGTATAATCAGTCTCTGATCTATTGCAGGGAAGACAATGAGGATATGGCGATCATTCAGCTCAAAAAAGTTCTGACACAGAATCCGAAGCTGATCAAGGGATACCAGCTTTTAGCGCTTCTTTATCTGAAACGCAGAGAGTATGAGAAGGCGCGAAAACTGTTAAAGAAAGCAATTCGCATCGATGCGACGAACACGACAACGCTTCGTTATCTGAAGGAAGTTGAGCTGGCCACAGGAATCACCACAAGTCTGGATGTCAAACATAAAAAGCGATATGAGAAAGAAACAGAGAGCAGGATACCTGGGACCATCACATATAAAAGCGGCAATGAGACCTTGATTCAGCCTGCGGCATTCAGGGACAGCTCGATAGCGGCCAATTTCTTAAATATTTTTATCGGGATTGTTCTGGGAGTGGCTGTGACATGGTTTTTGGCGATCCCGGCAAACACACAGAAAGTGCATGATCAGGTCAATCAGCAGGTGACGGATGTCAACACCAAGCTTGCCGGTGAAGTGTCGAAGGTACAAAGTCTGGAGGATGAGGTGGCACAGTATCAGGCACAGGTAGACCAGGTCAATGCGACGATGGAGGCTGCCAACAGGAAAGCAGAAGGATACGAGGCGCTTGTGCAGGCAGCGGATTATCTGATTCTGGGGGATCAGGTTCAGGCGGCGGCTGCGCTGGAGAAAGTAGACCAGGATCAGCTGGAGACAGGGGCAAAATCGCTGTACACCCATGTCAATGAACAGGTCAAGACCGTTTTGTATCAGCAATATTACATTGCGGGCGGAAATTATATTGTGACGCAGGAATATGACAAGGCGATCGAGGAGCTGACAAAGGCGGTCAAGGCAGATCCAGACCAGTATGATGGCTACTATATGCTTGGAATGGCGTATTATTACAAGGGCGATACACAGAACGCGAACAAGACCTTCCAGGAGGCAATCCAGAAATTCCCGGATCACGCCGCAGAACTTCAGCAATTTATCAGCGGTGACATGAGCGGAGCTACGATAGACACAACCGGAGTAGGCGGTACAGGAGATGGAAGAGGTGAAGGCTATGGAGACGGAACAGGCTATGGCGAAGGCTATGGAGATGGAACGGTCTATGGATATTAGACAGTTTATCTAGAAAAACAGAAGAGAAACCTCAAGAGACAGGGGACTGCTGCAGAGAAAAGGATTCTTTGCGGCAGTTCCTTTTCTTGCTCATAGAAGAAAGCTGAGGATACAGTGGTTTGACAGGAGGAAACCAGGGGAGAATCAGAAAGGGGATTGGAGAAATGGAAGATTGTTTCAAAGTGACAGGAAGAAATCTGACCATCATCATGCCGTGTGAACTGGATCACCACAACGCGGAAAAGCTCAAAATCGGCGCCGACAAGATTATCCAGAGCAGAAATATCCGAAGTATTGTGTTTGACTTTGGAAAGACAAGTTTTATGGATAGTTCCGGAATCGGCATGATCATGGGACGATATAAGATGATCCATTTTATGGGAGGAAAAGTGATTGCAGTCCGTGTCAATCAGAGAATCCGAAGAATTCTCACGCTTTCCGGTGTATATAAGGTGATGGATATCTATGAAGGTCTGCCCAGACAGCCAAAATGAGAATGAGGGGGATATATATGAAGGACACAAACGAAATGAAGATTGAATTTGACAGCAGATCCTGCAATGAAGGATTTGCAAGGGTGGCGGTGGCTTCTTTTTTGTCTCAGCTGAATCCAACTCTGGAGGAAGTGGCAGATGTCAAGACTGCTTTGTCTGAGGCGGTCACAAATGCGATCATACATGGGTATGAGGGGAGAGTGGAAAAGGTCTGCATCGAATGTCAGATCAGAGACCGCGAGATGACAGTGGCGGTGATTGATTACGGGTGCGGAATTCCGGATATTGCAAAGGCGATGGAGCCGCTCTACACCACAAAAAAGGATGCAGAGCGTGCAGGAATGGGATTTGCGTTTATGGAAGCATTTATGGATGAGGTTCATGTGGAGTCAGAGTTAGGAAAGGGCACGAAGGTAGTCATGAAAAAGAGGATCAACCGTGTGCCTCATCAGTTTGAAGAGTAAAAAGTGAGAGGATGGCTGCATGGAAGATACCCTGGCATTAATTCGGCGGGCACACGAAGGGGATAAAGATGCAAGGGAACAATTGATTTCGGAGAATATGGGACTGGTGTTTATGATCGGAAAACGCTTTTTGGGGCGCGGATATGAGATGGAGGATTTGTGTCAGATTGGAAGTATCGGACTGATGAAGGCGATCGATAAATTTGATCCATCATTCGAGGTAAAATTTTCAACCTATGCTGTTCCAATGATTGCAGGGGAATTAAAGCGCTTCCTGAGAGACGACGGGATGATCAAGGTGAGCCGGTCTTTGAAAGAGATTTCATATAAAGTGTACCAGACACGGGAGATACTGGGGCGAAAGCTGAGGAGAGATCCTACGATTGAAGAGATGGCGCAGGAGATGAAGATGGAACGTGAGGAGATTGTGATGGCACTGGAAGCTTCCACGGAGGTGGAATCCCTGTCAAAGACGATCTACCAGGGAGACGGGACGGCAATTTGCCTGATGGATCGATTGGAGGAGAAAGAAAATGAGAATGAGAAGGTGCTGGATCGAATTTTGCTGGAGCAGCTGCTTGGCAAGCTGGATCGGGAAGAGTACGAAT
This sequence comes from Robinsoniella sp., assembly GCA_022788205.1. GTDB lineage: Bacteria > Bacillota > Clostridia > Lachnospirales > Lachnospiraceae > JAGZHZ01. The sequence continues at coordinate 27,380 of JALEVQ010000031.1, forward strand.
TGATTTATCTGCGGTATTTCGAGGAGAGGACGCAGATGCAGGTGGCGGAAAAGATGGGGAAGACACAGGTTCAAGTGTCAAGGATGGAAAAGAAGATTTTGGCGAAATTAAGGCAGGAGGCTGGATAGAAGACAAAAATGCAATAGAGCATCCCACCTTGTTTTCACAATATAACAGGCATAAAGGGTATAATTTAAGAAAAAAGAAGGATAATAGATGGTACCACAGTGGTTCTGAGGTGAGATTTTGGAGAAAAGGTGGGAAACATATGGGGAAAAAGGTGGTGACAGGCCTGATTTTCTTTTTGATTGTGATTGTGATCTTGCTTGGAATTGTAAGGTACAGAACGGTGCAGCAGGACAATAGCCCCAGTCGGAAGGGGACACTTGTGAAAATCTGGGAAGATTCGCCGGAGGAGAGAAGGGGATGAGCAGAGAAACAGTCTATATGAAGTTCGATCAGAATGTTCTGACGAAGAAAGAAAAGGTCTTTTTGAAAGACATCGCTGAGATTATCAGTGAAAAGAAAGAGTTGGAAAATAAGATCAAAATGCTTAGTTTGGCGAGCGGCGGAAACGGAAAACCTGGCAGGTATATTCACTCTGTCGTGGAGGTGATTGCCTTGGTCCAGGAATCTTATCCGAATGTGGAGATTCAGGTGATCGGAGAGAGCGATTTTATTGTCACAGTAGAAAAATCGAGACAGCCGCCGATGGCGTGGGAGTGGACCAAGACGATCGCTGTCGCTTGGCTGACTTTTTTTGGTGCGGCATTCTGTATCATGACGTTTAACAACGATGTGGATCTTCCAAAGTTGTTCCAGCAGCTGTTTGAGCAGTTTACGGGAAAGGTATCAGATGGATTTACGATTTTGGAGATCGCATACTCTGTCGGGGTGGGACTGGGCATTCTGATCTTTTTCAATCATTTCGGGCGAAAAAAATTCACCTCAGATCCGACGCCTCTTGAAGTGCAGATGCGTTCCTATGAAGATGATATCAACACAACATTGATTGAGACAGATGGCAGAAAGGAGAAATCGTAAATGATAGCCAGTTTGTTGCTGTCGGTGATCGGACTTTCCAGTGGATTTTTGGTGGCAGGAGGCGTAGTAGCTTTGATGGTGGGGCTTGGAATTTTGTCGAGGTTTATCGAGATCAGCCACACCGCAAAGCACGCTCTTTTGTATGAGGATTGTATTCTGTTCGGGGCGATTTTTGGAAATCTGTTGACAGTCTATCAAATTTCGGTACCCTTTGGTACGATAGGGCTTGCTGTCATGGGAATTTGTTCTGGAATCTATGTGGGAGGCTGGATCATGGCATTGGCAGAGATTAATCATGTCTTTCCTGTGTTCGCAAGAAGACTGGGGATCATCAAGGGAAGCAGTCTGGTGATCATCGCGATTGCTGCGGGGAAAATTGTCGGAGGGATGACATATTTTTTCCTGGGATGGTAAGAGAATCACTAATGCTGACTTGCCAAATCCCTGTCCCTTGTAAATACCAAGAGGCTGGCATTGTTCACGGTATACATATGCTTGTGCCAGACTGAGAATCGGGTAAGATACATCGTTTTCCTGACCACCGGCAAGTTTCAGATGAAACGCTTCTATAAATCATCCCATATTTGACTATTTTCTTCGGATAAACAGAGTTTTCAGGCGGGTATTTCTGGCATACTATGCCATACTGTGATAGAATAGAACAAAATGGGAAAGAGAGGATATAAAATGGAAAAAAAGATGAAGATGCCAGAAAACGGAAGAGCTGTGGCACTCTTGCCGATTGCAGTTTTTCTTGTGATTTTCCTGGGTTCTGGGATTGCGACAGGAGATTTTTACAGTATGCCGGCGATTGTAGCATTTTTGATTGCCTTGATGGTTGCATTTTTTCAGAACAGAGAAGTGAAATTTGAAGAAAAAATGGCAATCATCGCAAGAGGGGCAGGGGATGAGAATATTATCACGATGTGCCTGATTTTCCTCGCAGCAGGAGCATTTTCAGGGGCAGTGAAAGCGGCAGGAGGGGCAGACAGTACGGTTATTTTAGGTCTTTCTATTTTGCCTTCCAATGTTGCGGTAGTGGGTCTGTTTGTGATTGGATGTTTTATCTCGCTCTCGATGGGGACATCGATGGGAACGATTGCAGCTCTGGCACCGATCGCAGCAGGCATCAGTGAGAAGACTGGATTTTCGATTGCAGTCTGTATCGGAGCAGTCATGTGCGGCGCAATGTTTGGGGATAATTTATCGATGATCTCTGACACGACAATTGCGGCGGTGAAAACGCAGGGATGCGAGATGAAAGATAAGTTTCGGGAGAATTTTTTTATCGTTCTTCCAGCGGCTCTGATCACGATTGTGATTTTCTGGTTTTTGACAAAAGATGTCACATATGTGCCGGAGGATCTGGGAACGTACAATCTCTGGCAGGTGCTACCGTATCTTGTCGTGCTGGTGGGAGCGTTGATTGGATTTAACGTGTTTGGTATTTTGATTGCAGGAACCGTGTTATCGCTGATTGTGGGGGTAGCTACGGGAGCAATGGAGATCGGACACATGTTCACAGCAGTCGGGGACGGCATTGTGGGAATGTATGATATTACGGTGATTTCGCTGATTGTCGCCTGCATCGTGTCGCTGGTGAAGGAGTATGGAGGAATTCATTTCGTGCTGTCTTTTATCAGGAAGAGGATCAGCGGAAAAAGAGGAGCGGAGCTGGGAATTGCAGTCTTGGCGCTCTTGGTGGATGTCTGCACTGCGAACAACACGGTGGCGATTGTGATGGCAGGACCGATTGCGAGAGAGATCAGTGAAGAATTTGAAATCGAGCCGAGAAGATCGGCATCTCTTCTTGATATGTTCACTTCTGTCGGGCAGGGCTTGATTCCATATGGAGCGCAGCTTCTGTCAGCAGCCAGTCTGACGGCACTGACTCCATTTGACATTATCCCGTACTGCTTTTATCCAATCTTGATGGGGATCAGTGGGATTGTTTTTATTTTATTTATCAATCCGCGCAAGGTGTCTGGAAGATAGAAGTGCCCGTGCAGCCAGATGCGGCAAAAGATGTGGTGGATCAGCTTGTCAAAAAAGGTGAGCTGACAGTTGAGCAGGGGAAGGTGTTAAATGAAGAGCTGAAGCATAATGTCAAGGACAAGGTGAAGGAGAATTATTAAGTAATTAAAAATGTTGATAAATATGATTAAATATGTTTAAATATATTCAAGGGATACCTTCCAACAACCAAAGATGGATATGTAATAAAAAGTGGTTCCGTTTCCATCAAGGCTGACAAATTTTATGTTTCTATTTTTGTAGAAATTCCTGATGCCAAGATTGCTAATAACGCTAACGAGGGAATTGGTATTGACCTAGGTTTGAAGGATTTTGATATTGTTTCCAATGGTAAAACGGATAAGAACATGAACAAATCGGCAAGATTAAAGAAACTGGAAAAGCAACTTATTCGGGAACAGAGGTGTCTCTCCCGAAAGTATGAAAATTTAAAGAAAGGAGAGGTCACTCAAAGAGCAAATATACAGAAACAAAAGCTCAAGGTACAAAAACTTCATCATAAGATAGAGAATATCCGCACCGATTACATAAATAAGACCATCGCAGAGATCGTGAAAACCAAACCATCTTATATAACGATGGAAGACTTAAATGTAAAAGGAATGATGAAGAACAGACATCTTTCAAAAGCCGTTGCATCACAAAAGTTTTACGAGTTTAGAACGAAACTTCGGGCAAAATGTAAGGAAAACGGTATAGAGTTAAGGGTAGTAGATAGATTTTATCCATCTTCAAAACGATGTCACAGCTGTGGTTGTATCAAGAAAGATTTAAAACTTTCAGATAGAATTTACAAATGTAAATGTGGTTATATCGAAGACAGAGATTTCAATGCTGCCCTTAATTTGAGGGATGCTATCACTTACGAAATTGCATAGCGAAACGCAAACGTAAGTATGTACCGAAGGCTATTTCGGGAATGAACGACTGTGGAGTGTACAAGAACTTGTGAGTAGTGTGTTACTTGTAACCACCAAAGCATACACGCTGAAGCAGTAAGTAAAATCCGTGAGGATTTACATTATCTCGATGTGATGCGTATATTTAATCACATTTTGAGTGGCAGGATGAAATCAGATGGAACAGTATAAACAGGAATTTATTGAATTTATGGTGGATTGCGGTGTCCTGAAATTCGGAGATTTTGTGACAAAGAGCGGGAGAAAAACCCCATTTTTTGTAAACACAGGATTTTACAGAACAGGGGCGCAGCTGCGCAAGCTGGGAGAGTACTATGCGAGGGCGATTGAGAGTAAGTTTGGATTTGATTTCGATGTACTGTTTGGACCGGCATACAAAGGAATCCCGCTTACCGTTGCAGCGACAATGGCGATCAGTGAGTTTTATGGCAAGGATATTAAATACTGCTCAAACAGAAAAGAAGTGAAGGATCACGGCGACAAGGGAATTCTGCTGGGAAGCCCGATTACGGACGGCGACAGAGTGGTCATTATTGAGGATGTCACGACGGCTGGAACTTCGATTCAGGAGACACTTCCAATCATCAAAGCGCAGGGAGATGTTCAGCCGATCGGTCTTGTGGTATCGGTAGACCGCATGGAGCGCGGACAAGGGAAAAAGAGCGCATTGAAAGAGATCGAGGAGACGTATGGGCTGAAGACAACTGCGATTGTGACGATGGCTGAGGTTGTGGAACATCTGTACAACAAGGAATATAAAGGAAAAGTTGTGATCGATGACACCTTAAAAGCAGCAATCGATGCATATTATGAGCAGTATGGTGCAGAAAACTAGAGATGAGATCACGGAATTTCGTTATAGTTTGAAGCAAAAACGGAGGAAGGTCTATGAATGAAAAAATTTATAAGACAGTGACAGGATCAGGAGCGGCAAGTCTCGCAACCGGAATTCTTGTACTGACGACGGGAATTGTGGCAGGTGTGCTTATGATTGTCCATGGAGCCAGATTACTTTCCTGCCGGAAAAAGATTTTACTATAAAAGCCCAGTCTCAGTAGACGGCAGGCAGGACGTTTGTTATAAAAGCAGGATAAGGAGAGACAGAGTGAAGATAGAAACTGCAAAAAAGATTCGAACAGCAGGCGTATTTTTGTTTTTGGTGTATATGATTTTGCTGACTTACTTTCTGTTTTTTGCAGAGAGTTATGGAAGAGTGTCTGCACACAGAGAATACCGGTATAACCTGGTGTTGTTTCAGGAGATTGAGCGCTTTTGGACTTATCGGGAAGAGCTGGGATGGTTTGCTGTATATAATCTTTTGGGCAATGTGATGGCGTTTGTACCGTTTGGCTCCATTCTTCCTGTGATATGGAAAAAAACGCGTGGATTCTTCCAGATTCTTTTTTTGACTTTCGGGTTCAGCTTGACCATAGAGACGCTTCAGTTGATCTCGAAAGTCGGAATTTTTGATGTGGATGATCTGGTGCTGAATACGCTTGGGGGAATCATAGGATACCTCATTTTTGCCGTATGCAATTTTGTAAGGAGAAAGGTTTATGGTTAAAAGAAAAATGTATTCCTTTGAGGAGACAAGACACTCCCAGAGAGGAATTACATCGACGGTCTTGGGAATTATGGCGCTGGTGATGTTTCTTGCCCTGATTTATACGGCAGCTTACCAGGAAGGAAACGGAGGTGCATACCTAGGCTCGATCGGTATCACAGCGATGATAATTACAATATATGGTCTTGTCTGTGGACTGCGCAGTTTTCAGGAAAAAAATAAAATTTATACCTTCTCAAAGATTGGATCGATCTTGAATGGAGTGCTGATCGCGGGATGGATTGGATTAATTTTGCTGGGACTGGAATAGTCGGTCTGGTATGAGGAGGAATAGAGATGGATCGTTTAGAGCAGCAGATGCAGTTTATTTTGGAAGTAGATAAGTTAAAAAAGATTACCCGCCAGACTTATCTGGCAGATGGGAGCAGAAAAGAGGACGATGCGGATCACTCCTGGCATCTTGCCCTGATGTGTGCGCTGCTGAGTGAGCATGCAAATGAGCCGATCGATGTATTAAAGACGATGAAGATGGTTTTGATTCATGATATTGTGGAGATCGATGCCGGGGATACGTATGCATATGACAATTCTGGAAATGAGACGAAGAGAGCCCGAGAAGAAAAGGCTGCGGATCGCATTTTTCATCTGCTTCCTGCGGATCAGGCAGAGGAGATGCGAAGCTTGTGGGAGGAATTTGAGGCTGCGGATACGCCGGAGTCAAAATTTGCCAACACCCTTGACAAAGTGCAGCCATTGATGTTGAATGACGCTTCAGGCGGAATCAGCTGGCAGGAGCACAAAGTGAGAGAAGAGCAGGTGCGCAGCAGAAATGTGACGACAAAAGACGGCTCAAAAAATCTGTGGGACTATGCAGATGGTCTGATCAGAAAAAATGTAGAAAATGGAAATTTAAAGTAAGGCAAACAGGGCGGATGGAGAAATCCGCCGAAAGAACGGGTGATGGAATGAAGGAAAGAAATGAGGCAGTCATGGAGCGGTATGAGCTGTCCATGGGTCGGATCAGAGAGATAAAGGACGAGCATACCGTTCCAGAAGAATTTGAAGATTATTTTCAGAAGACAGCAGAATTTATCGGGATGATCGAGGAAGTGGAAAAGATGGATTCTTCCGCAGCTCTGGAGACACTCACTCTGACGCAGTGGCAGCAGCTCAATGAGAGACTGTACCATGATATCCTGCCGGCACAGTATGAAAAAAGCTATGCGAATCCGGCATATGCAGTAGAAAAGCTTGGCAGTGTCCATGGAGGCTTGCTGAGTTTTCTTTACACGGAGATCCGAAAGATGATCCCCTATGTATTTGAGGAGCGTCTGCTGGAGATCACGATTTTAAATGAATTATTTATAGAGATTTACAATCACTTCGAGCAGGAAACACTGCCTTCCTACCGGGAAATTCAGCAGATTCTGTACTGGTTCGTCAGTGATTACAGTGATTTGACGGTCAATTATCGGGTGCGGGAAGCGGTCGATCCTTCCTTAAATTTTGCCACGAATCTGATCGTCAATTCTGATTTTGGGGATCTGCGCTATCTGTATCGTTTCGGGGAATACATCTCTGAAAATGAGCTTGATATGGCACGCTATATGAATGAATTGCCACAGGAGACGATTGAGAAAATTGCAGAGACCTTTACAGAAGGATATCGCAGAGGATTTGAGATCACAGGCAAAGATCTGTCGATCAAAAAGACCGTCAATATCCGATTCCATTTGGGGTTTGAGAGAGTAATCCGACAGGCGATAAAAAATTTTGAACGGCTGGGACTGAAACCTGTGATCTACCGCGCAGAGCACAGACAGACGCGGATTGGTTACATGGGTGCTATCCCGAACAAGCAGTATGATTATGATCACAAAGCTGACGAAGCGATCTATCTGGACAAGCTGCTGATTGATAGAAAAATCGGTGTTTTGAAAACTTCCTATGAAGAGTTCAAAGACCTTGCGGCAGGGATGGGCGGCCCGGCGGTGATGGAGACGTTTGGAGAAGAAATTTTTGTGCCGGTCAGAAAGAAAGAGGCGTTTGTCCTGAGCGAAAAGCAGCAGAAACTTTCAGTGTTGTACGACAGGGAGTCTTCTACAATCGTCAATCAGTATATCAAGGGAGAACAGCGCAGCTTTACGATCATCGCTTTTCCAGTACCAGAGATCGGTGAAAATTTTAAGGAAATTTTCGATGAGGTGATCAAGATTAACACACTTGACTCTCAAAAATATACAGAGATTCAGCAGCATATCATCGATGCGCTCGATCAGGGAATTCAAGTTCATGTCAGAGGAGTGAGAGAAAAAGGAAATGAGACAGAACTGACGATTGCTCTGAAAGAAATGCAAGATCCAGCGCATGAGACCTTGTTTGAAAACTGTGTTGCAGATGTCAATATTCCAGTCGGAGAGGTGTTTACTTCACCTAAACTTGCAGGTACAGACGGTGTCCTCCATGTCACCAGGGTTTATCTCGATGGCTTTCAGTATCGAGATTTGCGCGTCACTTTCGAGGAAGGCAAGAGTGTTGACTACAGCTGCAAAAATTTTGAGGACGAGGCAGAAAACAGAAAGTATATTTTGGAAAATATTCTGAATTACCATGATACGCTTCCGCTCGGGGAGTTTGCGATCGGCACGAACACGACAGCGTATGCAGCAGCAAAAAAATATGCGATGGAGGAAAAGCTGCCGATCTTGATCGCGGAAAAGATGGGACCTCATTTTGCGGTGGGAGATACATGCTATACATGGTGCGAGGACACAAAGGTCTATAATCCGAACGGAAAGGAGATCATCGCGAGAGACAATGAGATCTCTATTCTGCGCAAAGAGGATGTCTCAAAAGCATATTTTGGATGCCACACGGATATCACAATCCCGTATGAGGAGTTGGAGATTTTAGAAGTGGTCAGAAGAGACGGGACAACGATACCAATCATTGAAAATGGGAAATTTGTGCTGGAGGGTACGGAGGAACTCAATGAAGCCTTGGAAAGCATGAAAAATGAGGAAAAGTCGAAATAAGATTGACAAGGCAAAAAAGAATGAGTACAATTAATAGTCAAGAATAAAATCCAAAAATGAAGGAGAGATACAATGGCAAAAGTAGGAATTGTTATGGGCAGTGACTCTGATATGCCTGTCATGAGTAAGGCTGCAGATATATTGGAAAAATTAGGTGTGGAGTATGAGATGACGATCATCTCTGCGCACCGCGAACCAGATGTATTTTTTGAATATGCAAAATCAGCAGAATCAAAAGGATTTAAAGTCATCATCGCAGGTGCAGGTATGGCTGCACATCTGCCGGGTATGTGTGCAGCGATTTTCCCGATGCCAGTGATCGGCGTCCCGATGCATACCACTTCCCTCGGTGGAAGAGATTCCCTGTATTCCATCGTTCAGATGCCATCCGGAATCCCAGTGGCAACCGTTGCGATCAACGGGGGCGCAAATGCCGGAATTCTCGCAGCAAAAATTTTGGCAACTTCTGACCCGGAACTTCTTGAGAGATTAAAAGCATACTCACAGGAGATGAAAGAACAGGTAGAAAAGAAAGACGAGAGACTTCAGCAAGTCGGATATAAAGAATACATGAACAAATAAAGCGGCAAAGCTCCACTTCAGATAAAGCGGCGGATTGTATAATCTGCCTGACAAAATTTTTATTTATACCAGGAGGAAAAAAGAATGGATTATAAGAACGCGGGCGTTGATATTGAGGCAGGGTACAAATCAGTAGAGTTGATGAAGGAACATATCAAAAAGACGATGAGACCGGAAGTGCTGACAAACATCGGTGGATTTTCCGGTGCATTCTCCATGGAAAAATTCAAAAGTATGGAAAAACCGACGCTTGTCTCCGGTACAGATGGTGTGGGAACGAAATTAAAACTGGCATTTGTCATGGACAAACATGACACGGTCGGAATCGACTGTGTGGCAATGTGTGTCAATGATATCGCCTGCGCAGGTGGAGAGCCACTGTTTTTCTTGGATTATATCGCATGCGGCAAAAACATTCCTGAAAAGATTGCCACGATTGTCAGCGGAGTTGCAGACGGATGTGCGCAGTCAGATGCGGCTTTGATTGGCGGGGAGACCGCAGAAATGCCAGGCTTCTACCCGGAAGACGAGTACGATCTGGCAGGATTTGCAGTCGGCATTGTAGATGAGAAAGATTTGATCACAGGAGCAAACATCAAAGAAGGAGATGTTCTGGTTGGAATTGCTTCTTCGGGTGTTCACAGCAATGGATTCTCACTTGTCAGAAAAGTATTTAAGATGGAAAAAGAAGTTCTGGATACCTATTATGAAGAGCTTGGAAAAACTCTGGGTGAGGCTCTGCTGGCACCGACTAAAATTTATGTGAAGACACTGAGAACAATCAAGGAAGCTGGCGTCACGATCAAAGGCTGCAGCCATATCACAGGCGGTGGATTCTATGAGAATGTTCCGAGAATGCTCCCGGAAGGTGTTCGCGCAGTGATCAAGAAAGACAGCTATGAAGTTCCGGCTTTGTTCCGTATGCTGGCAAAAGAAGGCGACATTGAGGAGAAGATCATGTACAACACTTACAACATGGGAATCGGTATGGTACTTGCCATCGATCCAGCGGATGTGGACAAGACAAGGGAAGCAATCGCAGCCGCAGGTGAGACCTCCTATGTGATCGGTCATATTGAGAATGGAGAAAAGGGCGTTACATTATGCTAAAAATTGCAGTGTTAGTGTCTGGAGGCGGGACAAACCTCCAGGCCATCATAGATGGGATTGACAATGGAACGATCACGAACACCAGAATCGAGACAGTGATCAGCAACAATAAAAATGCTTTTGCGCTGGAGCGTGCCAGACAGCACGGGATTCCGGCGATCTGTGTGTCTCCGAAAGATTATGGCACACGCGAAGAGTTTAATGAGGAACTGTTAAAGACGATCCAGTCATTTGGCGTGGATCTTGTCGTTTTGGCAGGATGCCTTGTGGTGATCCCGAAGATTATGGTGGATGCATATCCGAACAAGATTATCAACATCCATCCCGCTTTGATCCCGTCCTTCTGCGGGACTGGGTACTATGGTCTGAAGGTGCATGAGGCGGTGTTGGCGCGCGGCGTCAAAGTGACCGGTGCGACCGTCCATTTTGTGGATGACGGGACAGACACAGGTCCCATCATTCTGCAAAAAGCAGTGGAAGTCAGACAAGGTGACACGCCAAAGATACTTCAGCAGCGTGTCATGGAGGAAGCCGAGTGGAAGATTATGCCGCAGGCAATCGATCTGATTGCAAACGGTAAAGTTACTGTGCAGGATGGAAAAGTGGTTTTCAGCACGGATATTGGAGGACAAACAAGATGAAGGTATTAATTGTAGGCAGCGGCGGAAGAGAGCATGCGATTGCATGGAAAGTGGCACAGAGCAAGAAGGTAGATAAGATCTTCTGTGCTCCTGGAAATGCAGGTATTGCAGAGTACGCAGAGTGCGTCAATATTGGGGCGATGGAGTTTGACAAGCTTGCAGCATTTGCGAAAACGGAAGAGATCGACCTCACGATCATCGGGATGGATGATCCGCTTGTCGGAGGAATTGTAGATGTGTTTGAGGCAGAGGGACTGCGTGTCTTTGGACCTCGCAAGAATGCAGCAATCCTGGAAGGTTCCAAGGCATTCTCAAAAGATTTGATGAAAAAGTATCATATCCCGACAGCGGCATATGAAAATTTTACAGATGCAGACAGTGCGATGGCTTATCTGGAACAGGCAAAATGTCCGATTGTGTTGAAGGCAGATGGTCTGGCACTCGGAAAAGGAGTGTTGATCTGCAACACACTGGAAGAGGCAAAAGAAGGTGTGAGAGAGATCATGCTGGACAAGAAATTTGGATCGGCAGGAAACCAGATGGTTATCGAAGAGTTTATGACGGGAAGGGAAGTGTCTGTGCTCTCCTATGTCGACGGAAAGACGATCAAGACGATGACATCGGCACAGGATCACAAAAGAGCTGGAGATGGAGATACTGGTCTGAATACAGGAGGAATGGGAACCTTCTCGCCGAGTCCTTTCTACACAAAAGAAGTCGACGAATTTTGCCAGAAATATATTTATCAGCCGACCGTCGATGCGATGGCTTCCGAAGGTCGAGAGTTTAAAGGGATCATTTTCTTTGGACTGATGCTGACACCTGACGGACCTAAGGTGCTGGAATACAATGCACGTTTTGGCGATCCAGAGGCTCAGGTTGTCCTTCCGCGCATGAAAAATGATATCATTGAGGTGATGGAAGCATGTGTGGATGGAACATTGGATCAGATTGATCTGCAGTTTGAAGACAATGCGGCAGTCTGCGTTATTCTTGCATCGGATGGGTACCCTGTGAAATATGAAAAGGGATTGCCGATCCGGGGACTGGAGAATTTCAAAGAAAAAGATGGATACTATGTATTCCATGCAGGGACCAAAAAAGACGGAGACAATATCGTGACAAATGGCGGACGTGTGTTAGGAGTGACAGCAAAGGGAAGTGATTTGAAACAGGCAAGAGCAAACGCTTACGATGCAGTTCAGTGGATTGACTTTGACAATAAATATTATCGTCATGACATTGGAAAAGCGATTGATGAAGCGTAGTGCCTGCCAGACAAAGGAGTAAATTATGAAAAAAGTATGGAGGCAGCTAAAAATTACGATTGCATCGGCAATGATGATGGCACTGCTTTTGACGATGACAGTGTTTGCCGGGGATCTTTCCGGGGATAACTCGCTGGCATCGCTGGGCGTGGAGAATGGCAGCGTGACACCAGAGTTTGAGTATTCGACATGGGAATACGATGTCACGGTGGCGCCGGGAACGACAGAATTGAGATTGAATCCCGTTCCTTCGAACGCAAATGCCCAGATTCTCTCGATTGACGGGACAGTGCTGGGGGAAGACGGGACAACGACGGTAATCATCACTGTACAGGCAGAGAATGGAGAGACGTTCCCGTATACATTGCATGTGACGACAGATCAGTCACAGGCAGCGGTGAATGAGACAGAAGCGCCGGCCCCGGAGACGGAGGCACCGCAGACAGAGGCTCCGGAGACAGAAAATCAGCAGGTAAAGGAACTGGAGACGAGAAACCGACTGTTGGCTTCTCAGGCAAGTGAATACAAAGGGACGAGCGAGATGCAGATGAAAATCATCTATGGTCTGATCGCACTTGCTGTGATTTTGATTTTTGTCATTGTCAACCAGCTGCTGAGAAATAAAGATTTGAAAGAAGATTTGAGAGAGATTGAAAATCATATCGATTCTCATGCGAAGGATAAAAATGGAGCTGCGGACACTTACTATACACCACAGCAGGGGAGAAGTGTTCCAAAGTATGTCACACCGGTAAATAATGGAAATTACCAGGAGGAGACATTCCGTCAGGTTGAAAAAAATCCTCAGCAGGACAGTGATAAAACAATAGCGAAAAAGCAGGCAAAAGCAGATAAGAAAGCTGCGAAGGCGGAGGCGAAAGCAGCAAAGGCGGAAGCAAAAGCTGCAAAGAAAACCGGCAGATATGAACAGCAGCCGATGAATGAGCAGCCAGTGGCACCGGTAAAGCGTCAGATGACGGGTGAGCAGCCAGTGACACCGATCAAACGTCAGCCAAGCGGCGAGCAGCCGGTGATGCCGACGAAACGCCAGTCAGGCGGCGAGCAGCCAGTGATGCCGGCAAAACGTCAGCCAGTACGCCAACCACAAAGTGGAGCAAATGGTCAGCCGATGAATGGAATGGGCGGACAGCAGCCAATGCGTCAGCCACAAAACGGTATGAATGGTTCCATGATGCGTCAGCCACAGAACACCATGAACGGGCAGCAGGGAATGAGCCGCCAGCAGCCGGAAATGCCAAAAGAGCCGGCACATTCCAATGTGGAAGTCGATATGATCGATTTGTAATGACAGAAAACGGACATGACGCCTGAGGGCGTCACTGCCAGTTATAAAAGCCCACCGGATTGCGAGAGTGCCGCAGGCACGGAGCAATCCGACTATAAGGACAAAAGAAAACAGCCTTTTTTAAAACACTATTTTTGCGGCAGACCGCTGCAGCGCAAAATAGTCGCTGTGAGGATGAAGTTATGCCCCCTCCTGTAGCAGAAAGTCGAAGAAAGAAAACGATTGCTCAGGGAAGGGGCATATTTTTATCACAGGGCTTTCGCTGGGAGGTCGGGTATGCCTGCTGCCAACGCTTTCTGAGGGAAACTCACAGGACAGTCTTAGAAAGAAAACTTGACATAAAGTGACAACTGTTATATCATTGATATAACAAAACTTAATCAGAAAGTACATCACAGCAGTTGTGTGCGAAGAGATAGATTAGAGAAGGTGTGAATATGATTATTAAAATTGATTTTCAAAGTGATGAAGCATTATATATGCAGCTGAGAAACCAGATTATCCTGGGAATCGCAAATTCTTCTATACAGGAAGGGGATGCGCTTCCATCTGTCAGACAGTTGGCGGAGGATATCGGAATCAATATGCATACAGTCAATAAAGCGTATTCAGTGCTGCGCCAGGAAGGGTTTGTGAGCATCGACCGCAGAAGGGGAGCGGTGATTTCACTGGACGCAGATAAGTTAAAAGCCCTGGAGGAGATGAAAAAGAACCTTCGGGTCGTGTTGGCAAGAGGACGGTGTAAAAATATTACATGCCAGGAGGTACACCAGCTTGTCGATGAAATTTTTTCAGAGTATGAAAAGCAGGAGGAGCAATAAATGCAGTATACAGAGAATGCCAAAGAAGCATTGGATCTTGCGGAGAATGCAGCGAGAAAGAGGGGACGTGGATCAATCGGAACAGAAGATTTGCTGCTGGGACTTGTGCAGGAAGGAAAGGGAACAGCGGCCATTGTGCTCAAAGAATGCAAAGTGCAGTCGGAAAAATTAGAGGAGATGATTGAACGCCTGATTACTCCCGAAAATACGATGGAACCGCTTGATGAGGATTTCTACACACCGCGTGCACGTTATATTCTTGAGAGCGCAAAAAGAGAGGCACTTTCTTTTCGGTCTGATGCAATTGGGACAGAGCACATTCTGATTGCAATATTAAAAAATGTAGAGTGTGCAGCGACAAGATTGCTGTATACCATGAAAGTGGACATCTCGAAGATGATGGCACAGATTATTGAGGCGATGGGAGAAAGTCAGGAAAAATATAAAGAAGTGATGGCATCCTTTCGCGACAATAAAGGAAAAGCAGGCACTTCAATTCTAGAACAGTATAGCCGGGATCTGACGGAGGCAGGCTTTGCCGGAGAGTTAGATCCAGTGGTGGGCAGAGAGAAAGAGACAGACCGTATTATTCAGATTCTGAGCCGCAGAACAAAAAATAATCCGTGCCTGATCGGAGAACCTGGTGTCGGAAAAACGGCGATTGTGGAAGGATTGGCGCAGAGAATCGTGGCAGGGACGGTTCCAGAGTCGATCCGAGATAAGCGTGTGCTGACATTAGATCTGGCGAGCATGATCGCAGGTACAAAATACCGCGGAGAATTTGAGGAGCGCATGAAAAAGCTGATCCAGGAGGTCAGGGACAGTAAAGATGTTCTTTTGTTTATCGATGAGATTCACACGATTATAGGCGCAGGAGGCGCAGAAGGAGCCATGGATGCCTCCAATATTCTGAAGCCTTCTCTCGCCAGGGGGGAAGTGCAGCTGATTGGTGCCACCACAGTGGGGGAATATCGAAAACATATCGAGAAGGATCCGGCTCTAGAGCGTCGCTTTCAGCCTGTGATGGTAGAAGAGCCGACAGAAGAAGAATCTTTTGAGATCTTAAAAGGTTTGAAAAATCAGTATGAGAAACATCATGGTGTGATTATCACCGAGGAAGCAATGAGAGCGGCAGTATCGTTGTCTGTCCGCTATATCAATGACCGTTTCTTGCCAGATAAGGCGATAGATCTGATTGATGAGGCATCTTCCAGAAAACATCTCGGCGGATATCAGATCCCGGATCAGATGAAGGAGCTGGACGAAGAAATCGAAGATTTGTATCAAAAGAAAGAAAGAGCTCTGGTGGAGGGAAATATCGCAGAGGCATCGAGACTGAATCAAGAGCAGATTGAGAAAGAAAAAAAATTTGACCAGGCACAGAAGCGATTTCAGAAAAAGATGGAGAACCATCAGCTGTATGTTGAGGAGAGTGACATCGCTGAGGTTGTATCCATGTGGACGAAAATTCCTGTCCAAAAGCTTGCAGAGCAGGAGACGGCAAGACTTCTTCGACTGGAAAAGACACTGCATCAGCGTGTGATTGGTCAGGATGAGGCTGTCACGGCTGTCGCAAAGGCGATCAAGCGCGGCAGAGTTGGGCTGAAGGACCCGAAAAGACCGGTCGGATCGTTTTTGTTCCTCGGACCTACAGGGGTAGGAAAAACAGAACTCTCAAAAGCAGTCGCTGAGACGGTGTTTGGGAGTGAGAGTGCCTTGATTCGCGTTGATATGACGGAATATATGGAGAAACACAGCGTGTCAAAATTAGTAGGTTCACCGCCAGGATATGTAGGATATGAGGAGGGAGGTCAGCTCAGCGAGAAAGTGCGCAGAAATCCCTATTCTGTGATCTTGTTTGACGAGATCGAGAAGGCACATCCGGATGTGTTCAATATTTTACTCCAGGTGTTGGATGATGGTCACATCACGGATTCGCAGGGGAGAAAAGTGGATTTTAAAAACACGATTCTTATCATGACTTCCAATGCCGGGGCGCAGTCGATCATATCGCCAAAGAAATTAGGATTTATGGCGGTTGACGATGAAAAACGTAATTACAATACCATGAAAGATGGGGTCATGGAAGAAGTAAAACGAATTTTCAAACCAGAGTTCTTGAACCGTATTGATGAAGTGATTGTTTTCCACTCACTGAACAAAGAACATATCCGTCAGATTGTCTCTCTGCTTTTGAAAGAATTTGCACAGCGCTGCAAAAAGCAGATGGATATCACACTGCAGGTGACAGGCGCGGTGAAGTCAGAACTTGCGGAGAAAGCATACGACGAAAAATATGGTGCACGTCCACTCAAGAGAGCGATACAGAATCGAATCGAAGATCCTTTGACGGAAGAAATTTTGAAGGGCAATGTGAAGGCAGGAGATACGGTATGTGTGAGATTGAACAAAGGGCAGATCCAGTTTACCGTGTAGCCAGGTGCGCAAGCGCCCTGTCTGCCGTCCACTGAGACTGGGCTTTTATAATAAAAGGACATGACGCCTGGCGGCGTCACTATCAATCATAAAAGCCCACCGGATTGCTCCGTGCCTGGGGCACTCTCGCAATCCGTTCCCGTATTCGCATGTCGCCCCGCTCTTTTGATTCGCGTGGCTTTTCTGCTCGGGTTAGCGTCTCTAGTGCCCGTGCAGCCAGGTGCGCAAGCGCCCCGTCTACCGTCCACTGAGACTGGGCTTTTATAATATATGTCAAGAACACCCGTGACTTTAGTCATGGGATGAATTGGCATACATATGTTAATTCAAAATACATCTTAATATGTTGAAAATACTGGATTTTTGAGCATACATGTATTATCATAATCTTGAGGTGATAATATATGGAAGTAACTCATGGTCGTGGGTATGTATATTCAATACAATATCAT
>JALEVQ010000032.1 GCA_022788205.1 Robinsoniella sp.
GATTCGTAAAACAATAGGTACTTGCAGATTTATCTATAACTTCTATCTTGCTCATAATAAGGAGCTTCATGAAAATGGGCAAAAGTTTATGAGTAGCAGCCAGTTTAGAGTATGGCTTAACAATGAGTATCTTCCGAGTCATCCAGAATGTTCCTGGATTAAGGAAGCTTATTCAAAATCGGTAACACAGGCAGTAAATAACGGACAGACTGCATTTAAAAGATTCTTTAATCACAAGAGTGCCTTTCCAAAGTTTAAAAAGAAAGGCAAATCTGATGTGAAGATGTATTTTGTAAGGAATAATCCAAAAGATTGCAGTTGTGAAAGACACAGAATCAAGATCCCGTCACTTGGCTGGGTACGTATCAAAGAGAAAGGATATATTCCCACAACAAAAGATGGATACGTAATCAAGAGCGGTCATGTCTCAATAAAAGCTGACAGATACTATGTTTCAGTTCTCATAGAAATCCCAGATAGAAGGACAGCCAATAATTCCAGTAAAGGAATTGGCATTGACCTTGGATTAAAGGACTTTGCGGTTGTTTCTAATAGAAAGACTTATAAGAACATCAATAAATCTGCAAAATTAAAGAAGCTTGAAAAGAAGCTTATTCGAGAACAGAGAAGTCTTTCTCGAAAGTATGAAAATATAAAGAAAGGAGAGCCCACTCAAAAGAAAAATATACAGAAACAGAGGCTCAAGATACAGAAGCTTCATCATAGAATTGATAATATTCGTACTGATTACATCAATAAGATAATCGCAGAGATAGTGAAAACCAAGCCATCTCATATAACGATTGAAGATCTAAACGTATCAGGAATGATGAAGAACAGACATCTTTCAAAGGCAGTTATTTTGCAGAAGCTTTATGAATTTAAACAAAGCTTGAAGCTAAATGCAAAGAGAATGGAATTGAACTTCGAGTTGTAGATAGATGGTTTCCATCATCTAAGACATGTCACTGTTGCAAAAGAATCAAGAAAGATTTAAAACTTTCAGATAGAATTTTCAGATGTGACTGTGGTTATATCGAAGACAGAGATTTCAATGCTGCACTTAATTTGAAGGATGCTATCACCTACGAAATTGCATAGCTAAACGTAAGTATGTACCGAAGGCTATTTCGTGAATGAACGACTGTGGAGTGTACGAGAACTTGTGAGTAGTGTGTTATTTGTAACCACCAAAGCATACACGTTGAAGCAGTAAGTAAAATCCGTGAGGATTTACATTATCTTGATGTGATGCGTATATTTAATCACATTTTGAGTGGCAGGAGACAGCGGAAAGGATAAATGGTAAAATAGCTTCACGAATAACAGCGATATTGTTTAAAACACCTATCATATAAAAAAGAAAGAAGATGATATAGTATGATATATGTAACCGGCGACACCCATTGCAACTGGATGTCAAGACTGAACACGAAGGTATTTCCTGAGCAAAAAGAGATGTGCAAAGAGGATTATGTCATTATATGCGGTGATTTTGGTATCTGGGATAATTCGAAAGAAGAGCGGCATGATCTGGACTGGCTGGAAGATAAGCCATTTACCACCCTGTTTTTGGATGGAAATCATGACAATTTTGATATACTGGATGCAATGCCTGTCACCGAATTTCATGGCGGAAATGTACATCAAATAAGACCATCGGTTTTGCATCTTATGCGTGGACAGGTTTTTAACCTGGAGAATCATACATTTTTTACATTTGGCGGGGCGAGAAGTCATGATATTTGTGATGGAATTCTGGAGCCATCGGATCCTTGCTTTAAACAGAAAAAAAGAGTGCTGGACAGAGAGATTCCAAGGGCACAATATCGCATCCACCATCAGACATGGTGGGAGCGGGAATTGCCGTCTCAAAAAGAAAAAGAGCAAGGCTGGAACAACTTGGAACGTTGTCATTTTAAGGTGGATTATATCCTGACACATACGCCATATTCGTCCCTGTTACATGAAATGGACGGAGGCAGGGGTCAGTTTGAAACGAATGATCTCACGGACTATTTGCAGCAGATAAAAGAGAATACGGAATACAAACATTGGATCTTTGGACATATGCACTGTAACCAGAATTTTTACCGGGAGCATGCAACTTGTATTTATGAACAGATCGTTCGTATCTTATAAAAATAAATGAAAATGTCCCGCAGGAAAAAGAGGATTTTCCATGTTGAGAGTGGTCTTTGCATGAGGGGTTCAAACAGATGAAAGAACTTCGAGACAAGTATCAGAAAGTGCAAAATGCGCAGGATGTAAGGAGGGAAACAGATGAGCTATTTGTATGTGTGTGAACAGGGAGCTGTGGTAGGATTTTCGGAAAACAGATTTCAGGTGAAATATAGAAATGGTATGCTGACGAGTGTCCCGGCAGAAGTGTTGGAGGTGATCGAGGTTTTTGGAAATGTTCAAGTTTCAACGGTATGAGGCACGGATCCGATCTCTTCTTCAAACTGCCGAGACGGTTCTATGCTGCATATATGCAGAGTCTATCAGCCTTCAAAAGTGATCTTATATATGTCGTATGAAGTGCTGTAAAATCAGAAAAAAGATAACCGATATCGCTACTGTCTGAATCGGCTGGCGCAGCTCCAGAACCGGACAATGGAGTATGGATAATTGAGCGACCGGACTTAAAGGAAGAGATCATAAAAAAGCATATTTCGGTCTATGATTATCGCGCTGCGCTGGATGTGGCGGAGACTATGCCGGGACAGTATACGGTAGGGTATCTGAAGCTGCTCGAGATGGCGAAAAAACGTGTACTGTTAGATTTTAAGAGTGTGGATCAGATTTTAAGGCAAGAGCAGTGTGACTGTCTGCCGGTAAAAAGCAGTGATGCCAGAAAATATTTTGAGTATGCTTTGACGTTGGATGTGAAGCTAAAACGAGGAGAGTACGCGGATTTTATCCGGGGAATCACACCGCTGATCGTCGACTTGTTTGAGATTATCCTGAAAAAACAGTGTAAAATTAATATTGAGGATTACGCTGAGAATACAAAAAAAGGAAAGGTCTGGGACAAGCAGACATTGTCAGGGACAGTCATTGAACAGACACTGAAAGATCACTATAAAACTTTCCAGTATGGCATAATTTATTCAGACCATTTAAAGACGTTGATCGAAAAATTTTCGCAGGACAACAGATTAGTGACAATCGTAGAAGACCTGCGAAATGTGGAAGGATCTGTCCGGAATCTTGCAGCTCATCAGATTGTCTCGATCACCGATGAGACGATTCGAGAATTGACAAATTTTAATGGCGAACAGATTATGAAAAAGATCAAATTGATCTTCAGCTATACCGGAATTAAAATCGAGAAAGAGTATTGGAATTCCTACGATGACATGAACAAAAAGATCATCGAGAGAATGAATCAGAAAAAGGAATTTTAAAGCGAAATCTTAAGCCAGAATCTCACCCCAGAGTGGGCAAAACGGGCAATCCCCCGTCTGTGGCGCGCCAAGTATTTGCAGCGGTGCGGGATTGCCCGTCTCATAAATCAATTCTATTAGGTTATCCCTTCTTCAGCAATTTTCCATACAATTTATCCACACAGATGGCACCGAAGGGAGCGGTGATCAGGATGGACAGGACGGCGACGGTCAGAACTTTTTGACCGCAGGCAAGTCCCATCGACAGAGGGACAGCGCCGATGGCTGCCTGAACCGTGGCTTTTGGTGTGTAGGCAATCATACAGAAGAGACGTTCGTTTTTGGTCAGCTTTGTCTTGATCAGGCAGGTGAGGACTCCGAGCATTCGAAACAGAAGTGCCCCGCAGACGAGAACAATCGCGGCTACGCCTGCTGTCATGGCGTATTTCAGATCTACAGTTGCGCCGACCAGCACAAACAGCATGATTTCCGCTGCGACCCACAATTTATTATACTTCGAGGAAAGTCTGACGGCGAGGACCTGATATTTTTGTTTTATGATGATTCCGAGACTCATGATCGCGAGCAGACCGGAGATCGGCACGATGCCTTCCAGGCGGTTTTGCAGCTCGATCAGCAGAAACGAGATGCTCAGAATGATCAGTATTTTTACGGAATCCCTCATGTGAAACTTCTTAAAAAAGGAGATCAGCAACAGACCGACGAGGAACCCAAGGGCGATTCCAAGGAGAATCGACACTGGAATCTGCAAAAAACTGACAGCTGATATATTCCCTGTGGAAGCCAGGGATGTAAAGGCTGTGAACATCACGATGACAAACACATCATCGACGGATGCACCTGCGAGGATAAGCTGAGGAATGCTGTGTTCTTTTCCGCACCCTTCGTCGATCAGCCGGATCATGCGCGGCACAATCACTGCAGGGGAAACAGCGGCAATCACGCTGCCGACGATCGCAGCTTCGAGAACGGATATGCCCAATAATCTGGGGGCAAGCAGTACCGTCCCGACCATCTCAAAACAGGCTGGAACAAAGCACATGAGAACGGCAGGTCTCCCGACCGCTTTCAAATCAGAGAGATTGAGAGAAAGTCCTGCGCGTGTCAGGATAATGACCAGTGCGATCTGCCGAAGATCCGCAGAAATATTTAAGATGGTATCATCGATCAGATTCAGGGCATAGGGGCTTAGCAGCATCCCTGTCAAGATCATGCCGAGTAGATTTGGAAGCTTCAATTTTTGAAACAAACTTCCAAGCAGCAGACCGAGCAAAAAAATAAGAGCAATACTTGTCAACATAAAAAAATCCTCCTTTTATCGCAGAAAATCACAACAAAAAAGCTGATGATTTCTGCGTATTACAGCAGAAGTCATCAGCATCATTGCGGTTTAGGTTTGACCAGGGGAGAACTTCATTCCCACTTTCGGCATTATACCATGGACAAATCAAAATGTAAAGATAAAATCAAGGAATTGTATTTCCATAGATGTTTATGTGATTTCTATTTTTTATTACTCGGATAAAACGTAAGGCTCATCGTTTACCTGTGCGTATACCCAATCGAGCACAGCTACATTTGTGTATGCGCCATTCCATCCCCAGTGAGCGGCATAGCACACACTGCCTGGAATGAAGGAAGTCATCATATCGTCAGCTCCCATAGCCTCTGCTGCTGCGATCTGATCCTGAGCCAGCTTCTCTGCCTCAGCTCCTCTGAGCTGTCCGTTCCACATCAGTTCGCCTTCCTCTCCATAGCCGTCATAGACAGGAATACCATATTTTTCCTGAACATCTGATGCAACGATTGCAAGGCGCTCGCCTTTCAGCCAGGTGTCAATTCCCGGAGCTGCTGTTCTGGAATTGTCCTCATATCCGGTAAACCACCAGCAAGGCATCTCTTCAAAGAACATAGCCATCTTCTCAGCAGCCACTTCTCTGTCTTTGTATACGGTGTACGGATCATATGCAGTGGAAGTCTGAGCTGCAAACAGATCCATATGTGCTTCTGCAATCGACAGCATTGGTTTTGCTCCGGAAGCTAATCCGACTGCATAGATACGGGAAGTATCTACGTTGTAATCACGGATAATCTGCTCAATAATCCGGAAATATTTCTGCTGAAGTGGGCTTGATTCAAAGTCCATATTTCCCCACTGTGGATCGCTTTCACATGCCAGTGTGACAACAAAGGATGGATTCTTTTCCTGGTTCTCCGGCATTCCCCATACTACACAGTCAGGATGGGTGAACAGAGATCCACGGTATTCTCCCGTCCAGTCAGAGTAGCTGAAATCGCCTGCTGAGAAATGCACTACCAGAGGCAGATCCTCAAGGCTGTCATCTTTGGCATCATATCCTTCTGGAATGTACAACAGATATCCTACATCCTCAAAATCAAAATAGGTGAAATCATCCATGCCCACACAAATTTCGTTTGTTGTAGATACAAAACAGGTATGATCTCCCACTGGAGCGGATGCCGGAATGATCTTGCCTGAGCAGGTTACAATGTCATTTACCTGATAGAACTGGAATTCCGGAATCTGTCCTCTGCGTTTTTCGGTCGGATTAAATGTCACGTAAGAGGTATAGGAAAAATAATTTTCACTCTCGAGACCGAGGTTTAAAAATACATATTTTCCTTTTAACTGTACATCATCCTTAATTCCACTGTTGTTCACATATACGGTGACAATGTCACGGTCGTTTGCCAGCATATATGTCACTGTGCCAGGATACTGCATATTCTGTGGAACGGAAATCGCCGGAATCTCCTCGGAATATTCCAGACGAAGTGCCGTCACGGTTTCGCCCCATTCCAGTACTTCAGTCACAATACTTGCTTCCACCAGATGCGGATCCTCTTCTTCTGCTGCGGTCTCTTCTGCATACACATTCATTCCCAGCATGCATACCAGAACGAGCATGACCAACCATTTCAATCGCTTCATTTCTCTTCCTCCTTTAATCAATGTGTATAAAATGGATAAAGAAAGTTTACCAGTGCGACTGAAAGATTACTATAAATATTGTTTCCAGTATTGTCAATTTTGTTCGATATCACTAGATTCGTGGGCTGACGCCTATTTTTTTCCCTTGCCGCAGCAGTGCTTGTATTTTTTGCCCGAGCCACAGGGACAAGGGTCATTCGGGTAAATTTTATTCTGCTTGCATGAGGCGAAATCGATGATTTTTGGCGCTGCGGTCTGTGAAGAATCTTTTGTCTGTGAAGATTTTTTATAGAGCTCATCCGGCGTGTGACCGCACAGAGAGATCCTTCTTGTGTTGTTCCAGACATTCTGGATGAGGGTCAGCAGCTGTTTGACCTGTTTCTGGTTTAATTTGATATCATCGTTGTAATCTTCGATGAGCTCCAGGACTTCCTCAAACTCACCATCCATGCGGATGATTTCCTGGATTTCGATGCAGGTATCTTCAGCAAAATCTGGCTCATTGTCCATGACCTGGATAAAAAACTGTTTCAGACACTCCATATGGTGATCAAATTTCAGATATCCGTCGCATGCCAGAGATTTTACCTCTTCCGGTGTCGGCATATAGAATGTCTTACCTTTATGGGTTTCTCTCAGCTCATAGATGATCTCCTCGTCGTCCAGATAGTCAAGAATCATCTGATTCTGATCGAAAAAGAATTGAACCTTTTCTTCCGATACTGTGTTTAGGACGGAGATGACATCGCTTTCCTTTTTGCGAATGCCGGTATTGTGTTCGTACATCGAAAGTGCGGTCTGAATATCGCAGCATCCATTCAGCAGAACCGCTGCGTTGAGATGGTCGAGAAAGTCTTTTTTCTCTTTCCGCTCTTTTTTCCAGCTTTCCGTACAGTTTCTCTTGTAAGCTTCCCAGACTTCAGCGGGAATGATACACTCATCCCCATACATCACTATGCAGTAGCCCCCTTCCTGCAGATAGAATTCATCACCAGGCCATGACAGCAAGACGTCCTGAGGACTGGAAAGACCACGGTCAAAGCACTCGATCTCGGAATCTTCCAGATAGAGAAAGTACTGTTTCAAGATCTCGTCGCGCATAATTTCAGAGGAGACAAAATCGAGAAGTTCAGACTTTTTATATCTGCTGTAGCCTTTCAGGGAGTGAGCCTGGGCGATGGAGGTGAGCTGGCTTTTGGTCATCTGACTTAGCAGATCCCTGACGGTGAGATCTTTTGGATCTTTGGGAAGCAGATTTAGTTGTTGCTGAGAGAACTGTGTGTTAAAAGTCTGCATATAAGCTTCCATATCTCTCAGAAGCTTTTCAAGATCTTCCCTGTGTTCATTCATAAAAGAGATATTTTCCTGTGATTTAGGGGAGACAATTTGTCCTTTTTTTGAAGAAGGACGAATCTGTTTTAGAGGCTGATGCTTTTCAAAGACTTCCTCATAAATCTCATAGCTCATCAAAGGCTTGCCTTTTTTTTCGCTGAGGCGGAAGTGCTTTAATCTTTCATTCACGTCATCCAGGCAATAAGGGCGATAGCCGATGCTCTCGGTCCAGTCTTTCATACTTTCATATTCCGGGTCAGAAGGATTTTTCAGAAGGTTAAGCAAGTCATAATAAGCCCAGATACCGCCACAGTCTTCATAAGGAGTATTTTCTTTAAATTTTAATACGGCAGGATAATCCTGTTCATAATCTGGCAGGATTTTTTCCACCGTCACGGTGTGTTTCCAGTCATCGCCGAAGTCATACAGATAGAGAAATTTTTTCTCAGAATCAAGAAAAGAATCGATCAGTGTCTCAGAAGCTTCCAGCAGTTCAAAGTCGTCAAAGTCCATCATATCTGCAAAATTTGACTCGACATCTTCTTCGATCGTGACTTGTTGGTTAGAAAATCGAAAGGAACTTAAATGTGATCCGTTCCATCCCATGATCTCGTTTAGAATCACAATCAACTGGGAGAAACTAAGCCCTGCAGGAATGACAGCTCTTCTCCAGATCGGTGGATGGGATTGGTTAAGTTGTATTTTAATCTGATATGCTTTCATAATGATATCTGCCACTCAAAATGTGATTAAATATACGCGTCACATCGAGATAATGTAAATCCTCACGGATTTTACTTACTGCTTCAACGTGTATGCTTTGGTGGTTACAAGTAACACACTACTCACAAGTTCTCGTACACTCCACAGTCGTTCATTCACGAAATAGCCTTCGGTACATACTTACGTTTAGCTATGCAATTTCGTAAGTGATAGCATCCTTCAAATTAAGTGCAGCATTGAAATCTCTGTCTTCGATATAACCACATTTACATTTGTAAATTCTATCTGAAAGTTTTAAATCTTTCTTGATACAACCACAGCTGTGACATCGTTTTGAAGATGGATAAAATCTATCTACTACTCTTAACTCAATACCGTTTTCCTTACATTTTGCCTGAAGTTTCGTTCTAAACTCGTAAAACTTTTGTGATGCAACGGCTTTTGGTTTGTAATTTGTGATATTTGATGTATTCATAATGATATACTCCTTTGAGTATATTCAAACATATTTAATCGTATTTATCAACTTTTTTAATTGCTTAATAATTCTCATTCGTCCCTCTATGGAACCTGGAATAGAAATATTGATAACTGATCTACTGGAATTCTTCCAGTGCTTCCAAAATTTATTCTATCGTATATGGACATTCGTCTTGATCTCAAAATAGATGTCGGTTCCCGGCGCCAGTGCCTCTCTCAGAATCGGCAGAGATTTTTCTTTTCCGTCCAGTGTGTAATCAATCTTTTGACTTAAGATAAGGCGCTCAACTGAGATCGGTGCGCTGTCACTGACAATCAGTCCAGACACATTACAGTTGATGGTGTTGCCTTGGCGGGATTCATCAGACAATCTCCTACATCCAGCTCGTATTTTTTCCATTTCATATAATCGTTTTTCTGGTATCCGTGTTGTTTCAGCCATTGTCCCAGTTCTATTTTACCATTCTTCAGCATATAGTCCAGATATTCCCGTTCCATATACTTTTTTTGCAATGCCGTGAAGAGCGCATCCATCTGCCTTTTTGCTTTTCCTCGGATCTCTTTGTCCCTCTTGTCTCTTCCTGTTTTGAGGGCACTGAGCAGAGCATCGTCTCGTTTCCCCATTTTCAGCTCATATCTTCCAAAACCGCTTGCTTGTTTCCCACCGATTCCAGTGTAGGACAAGGATTCGAAAAGTCTTTCTGCCATCTGTAAGGCTTCTTTTTCCTCGTAAGCCACAATGACATAGAGACCATTGCCGTCATGATATCGGTATGTCCCCACAAAAAATGGAAGGGTTTCCTCTCCGTTTATTGAAGTTGTCTATTCCTGGATATTTCGGATTATTGCTGAACAATTCAAATCAACATCTACTATTGTTTCAATCGATTGTCGGCATCTCTCAACATTTCCATCTTTACACTTGATCGGACTATCATTTCCATCGTTTTAAAAAGGATAAGACTTTGTGGCATTATAGGGGAATATATTGCAAAGTAGAATTTTTTGATACCAGGTTCAAAGTTCTTATCCGATTTTAGAGTCAAAAACAGACGTTTTTTGACTCTAAAACTACAATTACGGAGGTAAAAAATATGAAAAAAAGTATGAAGAAACTGTTATGCTTAACGACAGCTTGCATGATCGTCCCTACTACTCCTGCGCTTGCAAGCGGTCTTATTGCCGAGAATCCGGCAGCAGCGAAGACTCAGCCAGTCGTTGAAGTAGAAGGCGGCAAATTGATCGGTTTTACTCGTGACGATACCTACTGCTTCTGGGGTGTAGACTACGCTTACGCAGATCGTTTCGAGCAGCCACAGAAGGTTGAACCTTGGGATGGCTATCAGTTTGCACAGACCTACGGAACCATCTCATATATTCCAGATCAGACAGCTGTCGGGGCAGATGAGTTTGTTTGGCCACATCGCTACTGGACACAGAGTGATCACTGCCAGAATTTAAATATCTGGACACAGAGCTTGGATACTGAGGCTAAAAAACCTGTTATCGTATTTTTCCATGGCGGTGGACACACCAACGGTTCCTCGATTGAGTCCACAGCTTATGATGGACAGGCGCTGTCCGAGTATGGCGATATTGTTGTCGTGACAGTAAACCATCGTCTGAACGCAATCGGTTACCTGGATCTGTCTTCCTTCGGCGGCAAGTACGAAGGAAGCGGTAATGCTGGTGCAGCTGACCTTGCTGCTTCTCTGCAGTGGATCCATGACAATATCGCCCAGTTCGGCGGCGATCCAGATAACGTAACAATTTTTGGTCAGTCTGGCGGCGGTATTAAGGTTGCTACTCTGATGCGTCAACCTGCTGCTGAGGGTCTGTTCGATGCAGCTGGCATGATCTCCGGTGCTCGCACTACAATCTCCGACAACACGAATGCGAAGCTGCTTGGCGAGAGAACCGTTGAAATTCTTGGTCTGACTGCTGATACGATCGATGAAATTCAGACCATCGACTACCGTACACTGTTGGCTGCTGCTACAGAAGCTCAGGCTCAGCTGAGAGCAGAAGATATCAATGTCGGTTGGGGTCCAACCGCTGACGGCGTAGTTGTTATGGACGAATTCGTTACGACAGACATTCCAGTGATCGTTTCTGGCGTATTCTCTGAAAGTTCTGTTTCTTCCTATCGATTCGGTGACTTCCGTCATCATGAGTGGGATGATGCTGAAACTGCTGAGAAACTGGCAGAACGCTTTGGTGACAAGGCAGAAGCTCTCCTGGCTGAATTCAACAAGCTGTATCCAGAAATGGAAGATCGTGAACTGTATTTCTACAACAACACTATGAACAGCAAGTGGGATGTTGCAGCAGATCTTACAGAGCTTGGCGATACCGTTTATCTGTATGAGTTCGACTATGAATCTCCGGTAAATGGCGGTATCACAGCATTCCATTGCGAAGATCTTGCTTTCATCTTCCATAACCTCGATGAGCCTATGGTCAACATCGCTTACGGTGAAGATCCAGACGCTTACACGGTACAGGATGCAATCTCAAGCGCTTTCGTCTCTCTGGCATATACCGGCAGCCCGAGTACAGAAGAACTTCCTTGGGCTCCTTACGAGATCGGTTCTCATAACATGATGAAATTCAATGTTGAGAGTGGTTGTGTTGATCACGACACTACTGCTTATACCGAGATTTTAAATGCAGAATAATCAATATCCATTGATTTCGGGCGGTCATGAATCCCAAAAAAAGAGTAGGTTATACGTTGGATGTATAATCTACTCTTTTTTATGGAGCCTGTTCTTAGATCAACTTATTAACATTGATTTTGCAGCGCCCCTTAGATTCATTCTTAAAGTTAGAAGCCGTAAACTGCATTGTATTTTTCAATTGCCATCTGATTTGCGTCAGAGGAGAAGTCTGTTACGGAACCTATGGTATCCTCATCACCCAGATCCATATAAGCCAGGTGCTCTGCGCTGGTGTTTACCCACTCAGGAAGACCTTCGCCGTTCGGATTACCTGTCTTTATGAAGTTTGACCAGTAGGATGTTGTGATATCTGCTAATTTCCAATCCCACTCTTCCCAATCGCGCTGCTCAGGAATATCGCGGAGGGAACCAAAGGTATACCACAGATCGCTCGAATGCCATGCCCAGTAGTATTCCTCATTACGTCCCGGAGTAAAATGAGTCAGCAAATAAACGTATACATCGCCCGTGTTGTATTCGGAAGAAACCTTCTTGCCCATCAGCATATTGTTTGTAATTGAGAACAGCTCATGGTTCAGACGGCGTGCAGTATCTACCGCGTTTTCATCCGTTACGTCAAACAGATTATCTCCATCGTACTTGTCGTACAGTTCTTCTCCAACCTGTTCTTTCAGCCATTCCTTAAACAGATCAGCCGTGTTCACATCTACAAATCTGTCCTGAGTAAATTCGCCCAGATCAATACCTGCCAGAATGCTAACACCTTCAAAATTGCCTGCTGCATATGCGTCCAGAATTGTCGGATACTGAATGGTGTAACCATCGTATACCATTCTCTGCGGAGCCTTTCCATATTCGCTCTCCTCGCCCATGAATACCATTGCATCCATTGCGCGCAGCTCTTCCAGAGACTCATCGCCCTTCAGACCACAAGCCTGCAGCCATTCTACACCTGCCTGCTCTGCTTCTTTTACGTCATTATATTTGCTGCCATACTGGAAGCTGGTCTGCCAGATTGCGCCGCTCAGCTTCTTAGCAGTTTCATCATTCGCAAACAGAGCACCGGACTTGGATGTTCCACCGGACTGTCCGCCTACGGTGATACGACTCGGGTCTCCACCAAATGCTTCGATATTATCCACGATCCAATCAATTGCCTTGATCTCATCCATCAGTCCCCAGTTACCGCTGGCATCATATCCGGTCTCCTCGGACAGCTGTGGAAGAGCCATATATCCGAATACGCCAAGACGATGACCTACTTCTACGACTACAACTCCTTTGGAAGCAAGCACTTCCGGATCACACTCAACCTCTGAGTTAAAACCATGATTTAATCCGCCGCCATGGAACCATACATAAACCGGCATCTTTTCATCACCTGTCACTGCGGAAGTGGCAATGTTCAGGTACAGACAGTCCTCACTGATCTCTGGGAATTCTCCATAATAGAAATCCGTCTTCCATGGATCAGCCGCCATATCGTTTGGCCACTGCATAGCCATTGCCGCGTCGGTATCACATACCAAAACACCATCCCAGCTTTCGGGATCAACCGGTGCTGCCCAGCGCAGATCACCAACCGGAGGTGCAGCATATGGCACACCGTGGAATACGGTCACTTCCTCCTTGAAGGTTCCCGGTACACCCTGTACCTGTCCGAATTTTGTTTCAACCACGCCAAGACCTGTCGCATTTGCTTCCTCTGCTGCTGCCAGCATGCCAAAAGATCCTACGCACATGGACAATACTGTGACACCCGCAATCCCTTTTTTCAGAATGTTACATTTCTTCATTTCTTTTCCCCCTTTTTTCTTTTTGACACGCATATCGCATGTCTGATATTTATATTTTATACAAAATTTTAAAGTTTTTCAATTAAATAATATCACTTTTGACATATCAAATTTCACATTTTTGTATTTTTTCCATAATTTTAATAAATTTCACCTCTTTTTTTACAGAATCATAGTGATTTTTTACATCATTTGTCGCAGGAGGTATTTTCGGCATGATTATGTTTTTTCAACTATTTTTGAGAGCCCTGCATCACGAAAAATTTCTGCGAACTCTTCTGCAAATCACTCTCTTTCGATCCAGTTGCCGCTCACAGAAAAAAGCCGAAAAATATCAAAGAAAATCAAACAAACTATTGACAAATCCTGTGGAACGAGATATAATTCCTACAAAGTACGTAGGAAATATATATTTAAAGAGGAGGAAGAAAAAATTATGAAAAAAACGGTTTCTGTATTGCTGAGTTCATTACTTACTTTTGGTGCTGTTGTTGGATGTGGAACACTTGCTTTTGCCCAGGATGCTGAGAAGGGCACGATCACAGTCGCTGCATCTGCCACACCTCACGCTGAGATTCTGGAGCAGGCAGAAGACATTCTGGCTGCAGAAGGCTGGGATCTGAAGGTTACTATTTTTGACGATTATGTTCAGCCAAACCTGGTAGTCGAGAGCGGTGATTTCGATGCTAACTATTTCCAGCATATCCCTTATCTGGATGATTTCAATCAGAATCAGGGAACACATCTGGTAAATGCAGGAGGAATCCACTATGAGCCATTTGGTATCTATCCTGGAAAGAAGAGTTCTCTCGATGAGCTGGAGTCCGGCGATGTCATCGCTGTTCCAAACGATACCACAAATGAGGCGAGAGCACTGCTTCTGCTGGAGGCAAACGGTGTGATCAAATTAAAAGAAGATGCCGGTCTTGCTGCTACCGTAAAAGATATCGTTGAGAATCCAAAGGAGATCAAGATTCAGGAACTTGAGGCTGCACAGGTTGCCCGTGTAAAGGATGAGGTTGCTTTTGTGGTCCTGAACGGCAATTATGCTCTGCAGGCAGGCTTCTCTGTTGCAAAAGATTCCGTTGCACATGAAGAGTCCGACTCCGAGGCTGCTAAGACTTATGTGAATATCATTGCAGTGGAGGAAGGAAACGAAGACAGTGAGAAGATCAAAGCTCTGGTGGATGCTCTGAAATCAGACGAGATCAAGACCTATATCGAAGAAACTTACGACGGTGCAGTCATTCCTTTCGTGGAAGAGGAAGAATAGAATCGATATGTGGATAGCAGAATAAACGCATGAATGAAAATGACTGATTATTTTTGATAAAAGATATACGAAGTTGCTAACGTGTTTTTTTATAATTGGCATTCTTTTACGAGGAAAATAGTGTATACTATACTTGGAAATGAAACAGGAGTACTA
>JALEVQ010000035.1 GCA_022788205.1 Robinsoniella sp.
AACAGAAAAATCAGTGATACCAGCAAAAAATTGATGTTGGAATTCATAGTTTTCGTCCACCTTATTCGATGCGTTTTATCCAGCCTTTATTTTGATACATTTTCATGTCGGCTTCTTGTTTCCAGTCACTGACGGTTTTCAGATTTCCGGCAGAGTCTCGGAGATTGCTGATGCCTCTCGCAATGGAGATTTGATATTTCGTACAGGTATGATTGTACAGGCGAATTTCTTTATCCAGCATTTCAGAAAGCTGTTGTTCTGACAGCGCAATGTCTGGCATAATTGCGCAGAATTCGTCGCCTCCAATCCGAAAGCAGCTTCCGTATGGACCGAATGCTTTTTCTACACATTGAGCGGCTGCGATGATCAGCTCGTCACCTACGTGATGACCGAGAGTATCGTTGACTTTTTTGAGACAATTCAGATCCATAAATACCAGAAAAAGATTGCGATAAGAGGTTATATTTTCTTCGATTTTGGTGAGCATTTCGTCAAAGGCTCTTCTGTTTTTCATGCCAGTCAGCTGATCTTCTTTTGCAAGCCGCTGATATACTATCGATTCTGTCTTAAATTTCAGATTTTGTACCATAGTGACGATCAGAACACGGATCAGCAGGATGATGAAGACGACAATTCCCAACTCGAAAAATACTTCATAGGAAGAAATTTCGAACAGCCAGTATGAAATCAAGGACAGAACGCCACCGCCAGCCAACACTCCAAAGGAAACCAGGATCGTGTATAGCTCCTTGTCACCATTTTTCCGGTAAGCGCCGATGAGCAAAGTCATCAGCACAACGATTCCTGCGAAGAGCAAAATATGGGTCAAAAATAACATATCGACAAAATCAAAGAGATCGAAGTAGTTGAGGAAACTTTGCAAAATTGCATTCCCATAAAAAAAGTAGATAATTATATCAATGATGTGACAGTTTTTCATGTTTTCTGTATTTTGGATGAAATGGAGCATAGGAACTGCGAGCATCATGAAGGCATAAAAAGAAATATAGCGGATCACAGGCGAAGAGCCGCTAATCATCTGTGCCAGAGAGGAATCTGTCAAGAACCAGAAGACACAGAATAAAAGAAAACATGCGATGTCGCCAAAGCGCTTTTCGCTCACATGCATGTATCTCAAGTACAGAGAAATGCATACGGTCAGCACCCCTAAGACTGCCATGATAAAAACAGTGATCAGTGTAAAGGCATCTCTGGAACAGTGATAAAAAACTACAGCATCGCTGGTACCGACATAGACTTTTGCAATGTCATAAACACCGTCAGCGCTGTCAGTGTAAGTGAAAGAAACGGTTTCTCCGCTGAAATGATTTGGCAGAGTGGCGGTACAGTTTACTTTGGAAGCCATCTGCTCATTTCGTGGAAAGGAGGCATCGTCATACTGGTATAGTACCTGGTCGCCGAGCAAAATTTTCAGACGGTATACGGCTCCGCGCGTGGTCAATACCTGGAGAGCATTTTCTTGGGTGAGACCGTCGCAGTAAAGTGTCAGATCCTCACCGGGATCAAGGGAGATAGAGGCAGGGAGTGACACCTCTATTTTGCGACCGTCTTGTATGTAATACCAGCTGTCAGACACGTTGGATACCCTGGGAAGAGCAGTGTTCCATCCGGCATGAATGTGCCTGGAAAAGACCAGAAGTATTGCCAGACAAATGAGCAGCGCCAATGCATTCTCGATTGCCTTTGATTTTGAATAATGCATGCGATTTCCCCCTATATATGCTTATTGTTTAACGCCATGTCATCTATCTTCTTTGATCGGAGAGTTCCATAGAGTTGTGCAGTCTGCAAAACTTCTTCTGGATGGTTGGTGTGGATATGGACTTTACAGAGCTGACCACTGGATACACAGAGATAGTAATCGCCGAAAGATCGGATTGTCTGCTCAAAATTTGGAGGGATCGTGTCAGAGTACAGTTCCAGCACAAACTCTGTGCAATAGCGTTCAGGCAGCTCGGCGCGCGTAGTCTGTACTTGGCTTGGAAGGCTCCAAACGGGATAAGGCTGGGCAGGTAAGTCGGGGGCGAAGCTTCTGAGGAAACCATCCAGGATCAGACAGAATCCATAGGCACCAGAATCAATGACCTGAAACTTTTTCAAGATCGGATTCTGATAAGAAGTCAGAAGGAGAGCCGCGTGCGCTTCGTCGGTGATACGCTTAAAGACAAGTCCTGCATCGTCGGTGAGATCGAGTATGGAGATACCAGCCTGGGCACTCTGAGAGGCGACACTGAGAATGGTACCGGGCTCGGGACTCGAGACAGCGGCATAGGCTGTCTTGGCACCTTCTAAGAAGGCGTAGGCGAGATCACGACCGGACAAAAGTGTCCCAGGCGGAGTGCTAGAGGAAAATCCCTCAAAAAAAAGTGTCAGGATCGTTCCGGAATTTCCGCGTCCGTACTCGAGGAGACAAAGATAAGCTTTGAGCAAGATTTCCGAAGGATCGGAGGAGTCCGAAAGAGACAGGGAGGCACGCTCCATGGAACGTGTCATATTCACTCCAGTGTCACGGTCAGCCACTGGAAACACATTTAAATGGTTTAAAATTTCTTTTTGATCTTTTAGATTTTCCACGGCATAGAGAAAACCGCGGCGAATCTGTCCACCGTCAATCCATGTTGACATAAAATCACCTCAGACAATCAGCTGCGCAAGGGCTCCTGTCAAATGTTTCGAACGGAAAGAATCCTTGCCACATCCGTTAAATTTTTATAATTATTATACCTGCTTTTTTGGACAGTGACAAGGTCGCAAATGGCGCTGATTCGAGCACAATCCAGTTGATTTCTGTACAATTTTGTATTAAGATATAAATATCTTTATTGATGAGGATATTTTTTGTGAAAATTTATGGAGGCAACATCAGGTGGAAGGAAGAAAAGTCCGTCTGATTACCCATACAGGCTGCGATATGCCATTGGATGAGGCAGAGGCACTTCATATCCGGATGATTCCGGACAGGGTGATCTTCGGAGAAAATGAATATAAAAATATGACAGAGATTACGGCAGAGGAATTTTACGGGAAGATGGAAAAAGCAAAAGAGCTTCCCACCAGTTCCACTCCTCCAGTCGGTGATTTCGTCAAGGCTTTTCAGGAGGCGGCAGAGGGGGCGGACGAGGTTCTGTGTCTGATGATTACCTCTAAAATGTCAGGCTGTTACTCAACAGCGGTGGCAGCTGCAAAACTGGCAGAGCGCCAGGGACTATCGGTCCCTGTATATGTATATGATACTCAGCAGTGTTCCCACGGCATGGCACAGATGGTACGTGCGGCTGTAAAAATGGTACAGGAAGGAAAAAATGCGGAGCAGATTATGAAAGAACTTTCCGTTCTCCAAAGCAAAATGGGGGTCTATTTCGTCCTGGAATCTTTAAAAAACGCCAGAAAAGGCGGACGTGTGGGCGCAATCAAGGCGCTAGCGGCAGATGCTCTGGGGATAAAACCACTGCTTCTTTTTGCGGACGGTCTTGTGAGTGATTACGGAATTGCAAGGGGCATAACAGATGGAATAGATCGTGTGGCATCTCAGTTTTCGAAAGAAGGGGATCCGAAAAAAACGGTGACCATTTTTCATGCGGCAGCGCCAGAGCGGGCAGAGCAGATGAAAGACAAGATTTTGAGAGAGACACCCGGGGCAAAGATTCGGATTGAATCCGTTGGTCCGGTTATTGGCATTTATACAGGAAGCGGCTGTGTCGGCATTGCCTTCACAAAGAGGGAAACATCATGATATGGGTGTTGACAGGGACAGGAGCTTTCGGCTTTCTGTTTTTATTTGAATATCACAAATGTCTCAGCGTCAGGAAAGAACGCAGGGATAAAAACCCGTGGTTTTGGGTGGGGACGATTTTGTTGCTTTGCTCATTTGCGATGATGGGAGTTCAAAGTGGACATTCCAGCGGGATATCGTTTTGGGCAGGGCTTTTGGTGTTAGCGGCAGGAATTGTATTTTACGGTGCAGTCTTGTCAGTGGCGGACAATCAAGGCTATACACAGGATCAGATGAAAATCCCGGTCAGCCGCAGGGGAATGTATGGATGGATGCGTCATCCGGGAGTCTGGAGTTTTCTGGTATGCGTGCTGGGGTATGGTATGATGTTTCCGAGGGCGATTGGTGGCGCCATGTGGTTTGCGTTTTTAAATTTTATTTATACCTGGTTTCAGGATCGATATTTTTTTCCGGTATATCTGGAGGGATATGAACAGTATCGAAAGGAGGTTCCATATCTGTTTCCAAAGAAACCGGATACTTCAGATAGATAATCAGAAGACAGAGGGGAGGAATTTCGATGCGCTTTAAAGAAAAGCTGGAAAAATGCTCGTCAAAAGAAGTGTGGGACGAGTATTGCGGCTTTCTGGATTTGTCCATGGATGAATATATGGATATTCAATATCGTCTTTTGAAAGAGCAAATCCAGTGTTATGCGCGCTGTGGTCTCGGAAAAAAGATCATGCACGGTGAGATACCTGCCACTGTGGAAGAATTCCGCAAAAAAGTACCTCTGACTACGTATGAAGATTACGCAGAAATTCTTCTGAATCAGAGAACAGAGATGCTTCCGGGAGAGCCGGTGGTATGGCTGGAGACGACGTGGGAGAGCGGCAGCCGACCGAAAAAAGTGGCACCGTACACGAGGGAGATGCTGGATGTCTACACGAGCAATATTCTGGCAGCAATGATTTTGTCCACCAGCGATGAGCGGGGAAAATTTAAAGTTCGCTCTGGGGATAAGGTATTGTATGGGTTAGCGCCCCTGCCTTATGCGACAGGACTGTTTCCCATGTTGATTGCTCCTGAGATGGATCTGCACTTTATGCCATCGCTGAAAGAGGCGCGAGAATTATCGTTTTCCCAGCAGAACAAAAAAGGATTTGCAGCGGCGATGAAGAGCGGAATTGATCAGTTTTTCGGCATGAGCAGTGTGGTATACACCATCACACAGAATTTTGAAAAGCTGACAGCCTCTGGTTCCATAAATCTGAAAAAGATTGCGGGGATCCGACCTCATATGCTCTATCGGATTTTAAAGGCAAAATATGAAAGTGCCAGAGACCACAGACCGATTCTTCCGAAAGATATCTTTGATCTGAATGGATTTGTCTGTGTGGGAACGGATACCGCTCTGTTCAAAGAGGAGCTGGAAAGGGCGTGGGGGAAACGTCCGCTGGAGATTCACGGCGGCACTGAGCCATCGTGTCTTGCCACAGAGACGTGGAGCCGAAATGGTCTGATATTTTTCCCGGACAATGCTTTCTATGAGTTTATTCCAAAAGAAGAGATGCTGAAAAATGAGGCAGATCCCGAATATATACCAAAGACATATCTCATGAACGAAGTGATTACTTATCAGGATTATGAGATTGTGCTGACACTGTTCAAGGGTGGAGCTTTTATGCGCTATCGACCGGGAGATATGTATCGTTGCCTGCGCACATCCAGTGAGCGGGATGGGGTCCGACTGCCACAGTTTGAATATATTGACCGTGTCCCTTCTGTCATCGATATTGCTGGATTTACCAGAATTACGCAGAGCAGTATTGAGCATGTCCTGAAGCAGTCCAGGCTGCCTGTGGGGGAATGGTTTGCGCTAAAAGAATATGACGGAGATAAACATTCGTTTTTGCATTTCTATGTGGAGGTTGCCTTCGATACACCGGAAGCGGCTTATCTGGATGAGCAGCTGATCAGAGAGCATTTCAGTGTATATTTCCGACATTATGATCATGATTACAACGATCTGAAACGACTTTTGGGGGTGGAGCCGCTTAAGGTGACGATTCTGCCGGTAGGTTCCCTGAAACGCTTTGAGAAAAAGTTTGGATATCCTATGAGGAAAATCAATCCATCTATGCAAGATGTCGTTGATCTGAAGAATATGTTGGGTGAGACAGGAGGTGGCATAGTATGACCTTCCTGAATGAATTAATGTTTACAAGGATTCCTATGATCGCATTGCTCTGCAATGTGTTTCTTCTGTTTACCTTGATGTCAGCGAAAAAAGATGAATCGATCCGCGCTTTTATGGGACTTCTGACATCGTTTATCCTGTGGGCAGCGGGTGCCTATCTGATGAGGCGTCAGATTTACCCTGGTGTTGCATTTTGGTGGAAAGTATCGCTGACTGGAATTTTCATGGTGCCCTATATGTATTTCCTCCTGGTTTTTGCCTACACAGAACAGAAGGGATTTTTCCTGCGGATTATCTGGGGAATCGGAACAACGATTCTGGTGATTTTAAATCTGTTTGATGTGTTCATGACAAGCCCGGTGATCACTATGGTGGATGGCGAGTTAGTTTCCAGATACTCCGTGAAATGGCCGGCCATCTTTCCTGTGGTGTTTACCATCGGTATCTTTTTGTGCATCTGGAGAATCATAAGAAAAACACTTCGGGAAGAGCGGATGCGCATGTCCTACATAACACCTCTGCTTGTGGGGGTCGGAATTATGCTGATTGGAATCACCATCAACACAATTTTTACCACACTGCCCACAGATACCCTATCCTGCGCAATTAACTCCGTCTGTATTTATTATGCTTTCTATAAGAAACGATTTTATGCACTTGACCAGATCGCCTCGAAGGGTTCCATGTATGTAGTGTCTCTGGTACTGACGGGGACAGTGCTGACTGCAATCTATAAATCGGCAGAAGACTTTATGAGCCAGAAGCAGTTTGGATCAGAGATGAATGTGACACTGATTATCACGGTGGTTTGTTCTGCGTTTGCCATCCTGATATTCCTGATGCTGAACAGACTGCATGATGGTCTGTTTGTCAGGGAACAGGTGCGGAGGGAAAACAGGGTACATGATTTTTCCGTTGCTGTCAATTCTACACTGAAGACGGACGAAATTTTGCAGAGATTTTTGGATCTGGTGCAGGAAGAGATTCCGATCGACCATGTGTATATTTGTATGTACAGTGAAGAGACAGGGGAATATCATTCTAATGTGAACATCCAGTCGTTGGAACATCCTCTGAGATTCCGAGAGGATCATCCACTGGTGAAGAAACTTCAGACGAATAAAAATGGGGTTATCTATGCAGATTTCCAGAAGACAACGGCATATAAGAGTATGTGGGAGAAAGAAAAAAAGCAGTTGTCAGCGATCCAGGCATCCTACATTCTTCCATTCAGAGGAGATGGGCGTATCATCGGATTCGTAATTTTCTCTGAAAAACAGACAAAAAAATTGTATAGTTATGCTGAGATCAATTTTCTGGAGTCTGTCGTCTCCGTCGCATCGATCGCTCTGAAGAATGCATCTTTGTACTATGAGATTGAAAAAGAAGCGCTTCTTGATCCACTGACGGGGCTTCTCAACAGGAAGACATTGATTAAGAGAATGGATCAGTTGTTTGGCAAGAAAGCTTCACCAATCACGCTTGTTCTTTTGAATTTAGATGATTTCAGTCTGTACAATGAATTGTATGGAAGTGAAGAAGGAGATAAAATGCTTGAGGCATTTGCAAGGATCCTGAAGAGTGTTTTCGGGTTAGACGCGATTATCTCAAGATATGGAGGAAAAGAATTTGCAGTTGTTTTGCCATACTGCAATCCCTTGACAGCACGGCATAAGACAGAAAAAGTGCAGGAGAAATTGGCTTCCTACATTGAAAACAGCAATAGCCGGATTAAGAAGTTTTTGACATTCTCAAGCGGCATCTGTACTTATCCAGCGGTAGCGGCAAATGCAAATCAGCTTCTTTCCTACGCGAATATGGCTGTATTTCATGTGAAACAGCATGGAAAGAATAACATTGAGATTTACAATGAACAGAACTTCGCCCAGGAAAAAGCAGAAGAGGGCATTCACGAACTGACTTCCACAATCTATGCCCTGACAGCAGCGATCGATGCAAAAGATCATTATACATTTAACCATTCGCAGTGTGTCTCAAAGTATGCGGCAAAGCTTGCGGAGGAGGCAGGACTTTCGGCGGAGCATGTCGAGATTGTGCGCCAGGCAGGACTTCTGCATGACATCGGAAAGATAGGAATTCCAGATGCGATCCTCACCAAGAAAGGCAGGCTGACCCCGGAGGAATTTTCAATTATGCGGCTGCATGTAGAGCGGTCCATTGAAATGATTCGCCATCTGCCATCGCTCGACTATGTGATCCCGGCAGTGCTCGGTCATCATGAGCGATATGACGGAAAAGGATATCCGAGGGGAATTGCAGGGGAAGATATCCCGATCAGTGCGAGATGCCTGTCGATCGCGGATTCTTTCGATGCCATGATTTCGAAGCGTTCCTATAAAGATCGGATGCCGCTGGAAAGTGCAGTTGCCGAGATCGAGAATAATCTCGGGACACAGTTCGATCCACAGCTGGGAGAATTGTTTGTGAAAATGTTGGAGGAAGGAAGAATCGAAGTAGTTTATTATTAGAATGATTCCATTTTGAATAAAAGAATGAGTGACACAGCAGAAGGGGCTGTCCTGAAAATTCAGAGATTTCAGGACAGCCCCTGATTGATTCTAAGAAAAGAATGCCAGAGTGAAACGATCAACCAGGGTTTCCATAAATAATGGATTCACATTTTCGATATACATTCTCACACGGCGTAATGCCTTTCTTCTGAGCTTCCACAAGATTGTCATATGTAGATTGAAGCATAGTCTCATCGATGGTTTTGATCAGATTTTCATAGGTTGTGTTTTTCCATAGAGGTATTCCTGGGCACCACAGATGACTCCTGCGGTGTTGTGCCACCATGCAGGCAAAGCTGTTGATGACATAACTAGAAGGATATAGACGAGTAAAAAAGCCCCGCCTCCGTTGTTGCCAACCACATAGGGAAACTTCCATAAGTTT
Organism: Robinsoniella sp.; assembly: GCA_022788205.1. GTDB lineage: Bacteria > Bacillota > Clostridia > Lachnospirales > Lachnospiraceae > JAGZHZ01. The sequence goes on from JALEVQ010000035.1 coordinate 8,850, forward strand.
CCGATTCCTATGCTGAATGCTGCCATACTGAAAATAAAACCGATTCGCAATCCAAATCCTCTTGTACTTGTTCCCATAATAATATCCCCTGTTTTAAAAATTTCACCTTTTAAACCGTTACACTTTAAAGAACTAAAAGCTACGCGATTGAAAAGAGCGGGGCGATATGCGAATACGAGGTAGGATTGCGAGAGTGCCTCAGGCACGGAGCAATCCGGGGGGCTTTTATGATTGGTGGTGACGCCGCCAGGCGTCATATCCGTTTAGTATGCACAGTGCACAATGTTAAGGAAAAAGATATTTTAACTTTGTCTGATCGGCGAAGAAATTTGAAATATGGATCGCAATTGCTTATAGAAGCAAGAAATTTTGTGAATATCGTAAAATTTACGATAGCCAGAAAAGATAGTGCTATTATATTCCCATCGAAAACTTCATACGTCATAATCGGCGCATCCTCATAATGACATCACACATCGCTCTGACTGGAAAGGGCAGGATAGAAAGGAAAACAAAATGGCAAATGGTCAAATGGTAATCATGTTTCTTGTATGTTTTATAGGTAGTTTAATAAGCTTTATGTTAGGCATTATCCGGTTTTGGCTCTGCAAGATATCGAGCGTTCTCAATGCGGACGAAGGGACAGAATACAGAAAAAAGCAATACAGAAAAATCCGCAATCATTTTATCATATGTATTTTACTGTTCCTCGGGGCATTTCGAATCGCAAGCATGGGATTATAACAGACGGCAAAGAGCTTTGAAAGGAGAAGCGTTTCTATGAGAAAATCAGTTTGTATCCAGTTTTTTGAAAAATACTTAAGAGAGGTATCCGCAGGAAGAGGCTATCGAAGCCAGGAAAATCCTGCATTCAGCTTCACGAAAAATGCAAAAGCCGGTGAGTTCGATCATCTTTCCGATGCGGAATATGAGGCATTGCTGAAAGAGACCGAAGAGCTTTCGAAGATCTGGCTGATGGAAAAGAATCAGACGGCATCCAATGTTCTGCGGATTTGTCTTGAAAATATAGAGATTGATCAGGAAAGCCTTCACAGACTGGCAGAAATCCTGGCAGAATGCTATGCTTCTTCCATCGCACCGTTTGTCCCTGAGAACCAGGTTCCAAGTGAAGAGAGAATCGCACAGAGCAAATATTCCGGAGAGGAAGAAGACGATTGGTTTGAGGAAGAGGAAAAACCGAAATCCAGAAAGAATCCTTCTCTCTCCAAACATACCTCTCAATTTTCTGAGATGAAAAAAACAGACATTCTGACCTCTCCGAGACGCATCTGCGATTATCTTGCAGACCAAATTCATGGTCAGAAGGAAGCCGTGAAGGCTGCGTCCTTGCTTCTCTACAATCATACTCATGGCAGAAAACGAAATCTTCTGTTTGTCGGACCGACCGGATGTGGAAAAACAGAAATCTGGAGGGTATGCCAGCAGATTTATCCACATATCCATATCGTCGACAGCACCATGATCACTGCAGAGGGGTGGACCGGAAATTTCAAACTCAGAGACATTTTTGCAGGCATGGGTCGGGAAGAAGCAGAAAAATGCGTGATTGTCTTCGACGAATTTGATAAGTTCTGTGAGCCAAAATTCGGATCGGGCGGAACAAATCACAGTCTGACAGGACAAAATGAACTGCTAAAACTGATAGAAGGAAGTAAAATATTCTTCCCGGCAAATGGCGGAAAACCGGATCTTGAGATTGACAGTTCAAAAATCAGTTTTGTATTCTGCGGCAGTTTTGAATGCCTGACGGAGATGAAAGCAGATGCAGAATCTTCCGTTTCCATCGGATTTGGAGGAAACATCGAGAAAACAGATGCACACTCTGTGTATGAAAGTCAGATTTCACAGGATGACCTAGTCAAATATGCAGGGGTGCGTCAGGAGATTGCCGGGCGCATCAACCAGATCGTGCAGCTCTCAGCTATGACAGCAGAAGATTATAAAACCATCCTCAGCGACAGACAGATATCGCCTCTTTATCAGCTAGAACGGCAATATGGCGTTAAACTGCTCTTGGATACGAGTACAAGACAGCAGCTGGCAAAAGAAGCAGAAGAAAATCACATGGGAGTGAGATATCTGCGCAGCCGGATACAGCAAATGCTTGACGACCAGATGTTCCAGGATTGCGAGAAAGCAGAATATCAGCTTCAGATTTCTTGATTTTTTGAGCGCTGGGATCAGCAAAAAACAGTTCCCGTGACACGCTGCATTTCCGGTTCGGCCCGCGCGCTTAGGATCCGCCATTCGCGAAAACTCGCCTTCGGCTCAAACAATTCCAGCGAGTCGCAGGGTTCTACAGCGTATTCAGCATTCAGCATCCGTGAATGCATGTCGCCCCGCTCTCTTCATTCGCGTGGCTTTTCTGCTCATACGGGTTAGCGTCTCTAGTGTCCGTGCAGCCAGATGCGCAAGCGCCCTGCCTGCCGTCCACTGTTATAGTACGATGTGAGGGGGTACCTGTGAGCGTTCACGAGGGCGAGGAAGTGGTCAGCCGAGAGTTCCAGTGTGATATCGCAAGCAGACGATAGCGAGGCTTTCGTCGGGAGGTCTGGGATGCCTGCTGCCATCGAGCGCGCTGTTTGAGCGAAGCGAGTTCGCGCGAATGGCAGCAAATCGGCGCACAGACCGAGCAGAAAACGCAGCGTGTCTGCGGTGATATCATCTGGGACGACGGCGTCCCCACGCACACGATGGCGTCCCCGCGCTTTACACAAAGCAGATGGGCAATATCCGCTTTACTATCGTTTCTTTTGTGATAAAATGTTTTATTATGGGAGGATGGAGGAAGATAAGATGAAGCCAGTGGAAATGTTAAGCTCAAAAGAAATTTCAATGATAGAATTCCGTGAAAAGCTGTTCATGGAAGAGGTTGAAAAATATGTGGCGGTCATCACGGGAGAGAGGGAAAGCATACTCCCTTATATCAGAGATGAGAATGGGATTTACAGTGAGAAGATGGCATGGGAGTTTATTGGAGAATTGACAAAGTGTGCACATATCTACTGGGAGTATCAAAAGGAAAAGGATAGACGAGAATATGAAAACGAAAAATATCCTGTCTCCGAGATCGAGGCACTTGCCGGCGCTTCGGATGCATTTTCAGCAGAGGAGGAAGAATATCTCCAAAGTTTTCTGTACTGTGTGATTCGGATTGTCGACGCAAATCCATGGCGAAATACCCTGAAAGTGACACAGACGTTTCAGGATTTTATCTGGTTTGCGAATGAGCATTACGAGGAGGCAGGAAGACTGTATGCGGCGGAGGCGACAGCAGAGGCTTGCGGAAATCATTATGAAAATCTGAAGGGGATCTATCGACCGGCGGATTGGCTGACGCATCTGTTTACGGGAACATATCTCTCCGACCGGTACTCGGATTGGGAGCAGGAAGAATATTTTGGATATCTATCGCCAGCTCTCAGAAGAGAATTGGAGGAATTCAACTGCAAACCTTCCAGACTTAGGGACGAAATAAGCAGTGGTCTGGATAGTGATGAGATCGACCGAATGTGTGCACAGTATGAAGAAGACTATCTGGCAGATTTATCGGAGGAGGAGCGCGCGGCATATGCTGTAAGAGTGGCGAGAAAGACTGAAAAAGAACGAAAAGCGGAGGAAGAGAAAGAGCGGATCAAAGCACAGTTTGCAGAAAAGGAACAGTTTGTAAGACGATATTTGACTTTTAAAGAATACCGATATGCGCCAGAGTATGAAGAGGCATGTGCGATGGATGAGGACGATTTGTCAAAGATGTATATTGTTCAGAACTTAGATGTTATCGTAAAAGGAATGGTCCGACTGTTCACAGAGAGCAGAGGTCTGTCAAGGATACAGGACGATAAGGCATATTTTACGGCAACGGCGCTGTTGAAGCAATCGAACAAGCGCTTCTGGAAATTGGAGAAAGAGCAGACCAGGAGGGATGAATATGTCTGATTTTCAGGATGGATTTTTTAGAGACCTCTGGTATGACATGATGATCAATGAGTCACATTCTGTGCTGTGCAATTATTTTCGTGAGGAGAAAAAAGATCATATTCTGGTAAAATTGAAAAAATGCTGTTATGAACTGAGTGTACCGTCTGGATATCGAAGTATCTCACTGGATTTGTTGAAGGAAGCGCCGGAATTAAAAGACGATAGAAAGAGGATTGAACATTACATTGCAGACAAAATGTCCGATGAAGAACAGATCAGCCTGATATGTGAACTCTTTGAAAAATTGACATCAGGGAAGAAGAAAGAAAAAAAGGAAAGCGAGAAACATGTGCGAAAGGGAGCAGGCGAGCATGCATGTATCGAGATTTTGTGTCGGTATTATGATTTTCTGACAGAATATGCGGCACTTCGCATCGATGGGAAACTAGAGGATCTCACAGAGAGTACCGTTTCTTTTTTGGAGGAACTGCGTGGAAGGGTAGATGCAGCAAAGACAAACAAAAGAAAGAAGAGACAAGCGATACAGGCGATTGATCATGCGGTATGCCATGTGAGCGCAGGTACAGAAAAGAAAAATAGAATGGAAGAGACAAAAGTAGTGGAGAAGGCTGTGGATCAAGTGATCGATTTGTATCTGTACGCTGAAGCGGCACAATTCCTGTACAATGCTGGTTACCCGCTTCCGTGCGAGGATGGCAGCGAGGAATATGGAAAAGATATTGCCAAGGTGGAAAAAAGGAACATGGCAAGAATCAAGACCGTGTCGTTGAAACTGTTAGATTATTATTTTGAACAGCACGGTCTCTCTTTTGAACAGCTGACCTCAGTGAGCAGAAGGGCGCCTTCATGGATTGCGGGCAATGAGGCAGCGAGAGAGAAAATGGAAGAGGTCTACCATTTTGCGTGTGACAATAACTTGAAAAAAGCAGTGATTCCGCTGATGATTGACAATGCATCCGGAAGTGGATTGTATATTATTGGAGAAAACTACCTGCAGAGCTGGGGCGAGGAAGACGTCAATTATCAGAAAGTGGAAGAGATTCTGGATGGAAGACCGTGCTGCTATGCGATTGTAAAGTTTTTAAATTTGGAGTTAGAAGACGGAGGACAATATTTCTGGGCGCCTTATTCCATGGTAGATCTGGTCTATGGAAAATGTGATACTAATCCAGAAGAAATTTTGTTTCATGATCTGGAAACCGCATTGAACATTTATCAGGGACAGCTCGCTGGATCCGCGCAGGAAGTCTTATACGAGAATTTCAGGAGTGAAAATATCGTGCATCTGAAAGAGGATGACGTCACGATCGATCCGGAATTTCGAAAATATTTCAAAATCTCAGAGGAGGAAGATCTGAGTGAGGAGATCAGAGACTTTGAGAAGGAATACAGAAGACGATGGTCGATGGAGACAAAGTGGAAATAGTGTTTGATCGATTTTACCAAGACGATCAAGAGAAAATGGAGGAAAAAATACGATGAATAAAGTTCTTACTTATGAGGAAGCAGTCGAGATTTTTCAGGAGATCCGGGAACACACGGACAGAAGCGATTCCGACATTGCCGGGATATACGATGATTTCTACAAAAGAGCCGCCGTGTATGCCAACATAAGAGCATCATGGGACATGCTAAGCCGTCAGGAAAAGATGGATACGGACAGCAGACGCACCTCGGCACATGATGCGTTTATTGTCTCTGTCAATATTGTGGCGCGCCTTCAGGGAAGCGACGGAGCGAAATGGAGGGCAAAGCTGGGGGATGAGCGAAAACGAATCGGAGATTTTGCATGTTTTGTGGCACTGTTTCTTGGACTCGAAGCCAGATAATAGATATATGGTATCTTACGAAAATAGACGGTATCTTACGAAAATGAACGGGATCTTATGCAAATAACCTAATAATATTGAAAAATACCTTCGATATATTGTATATTATCTACAACTATATACAATATAAGAAAGAAGGAAAATTCTATGAAGAAAAAATTAATGGCATTGACGATGGCGGTTGCGATGTCTGTATCATGCTTTTCCAGCGTGGCACTGGCTTCTGATGTGGAAGATGTGATGGCAGAGTATGGCATCACTTCAGAAGATATCCAGTTTATTGCGAATATCTTTAAACAGATCAACGAAGGCAATGATCCGGGACTCACAGAGACAGATTATTATGATATAGAGATGAAACTGGCACAGCTCGGTGCAGATATGGGAAATGGAGAGCTTGCCCTCTGGGTTGGAGAGATTTACCAGGGCGGACATGTGGAAGATGTCACAGAAACTGAGTCGATCGAAAAAGCATTCGAATGGTGGGAGCATGCAGCAGAACTGGGACAGCCACGCGGCTGGACAAACATCGGTTTGATCTATGCTCATCGCACAGTACCTGGCGGCGGTGACAATTTTGGCGATATCGAGCTGGACAGTGATACAGCAATCGAATACCTGAAGAAAGCAGACGATTTAGGAGACACAAAGGCTCCGCGCTACATTGCATTCACATATGAAGAGGTAGAGGATTATGAGAGTGCTCTGGCATATTATATGAAGGCCGCAGATCTCGGAGATACGACAGCAAAATATTACGCTGGCAAGTATTATCATGACGGTCTGGGAACAGAGGTAGACTATGAGAAGGCATTAGAGCTTCTCACAGGTGCAGGTTCCTCTGCAAAGAATGTTCCTGGTGTCAAGGATGCCCAGTATCTGCTCGGTGTGATGTATGAGAACGGTGAAGGTGTTGAGGCAAATCTGGATACTGCTAAGGAATGGTATCAGGCAGCTTCTGACTTTGGTTCTGAGGACGCAGCAGCAGCTTTAGAGCGTCTTGCAAAATAAGTTTTGATAGGGGCGATCGCACGAAACATTCGCGCGACGCCCTGTTTTTTTAACAAAAATTGACCTACGGAATCTTACGAAAACGAACGGGATCTTATGCAAAACATGCAATAATATTGAAAGATATTTTGAAAATATTGTATATTATATACATAAAAATTGCACTGACAGAGAGAAAAGTGCATCGAGAAAAGGAGAATGAAAAATGAGAAAAAGTGTAAAAAAAGTAATCCCGTTTTTATTCGCGGGCTGCATGGTTATGAGTTCTTCTGCTTTTGCGTATGAAAATGAAGAGCTGTGGGATGCTGAACTGGAAAATTTCGTGACCTATGAGGGAAAAGAAGCAATCATGAGCGTGAAAGATTACCTCAATTTTGGTTCCGAAGGGTTTGATGTTGAGGCTTATGCGGCGAGCGGTCTGGGAGAAGGCACCATTCAGAACTGGACAAATTATGTTGCCTATACAGATCCTATGGATGAAAATGTTGTGAAATACTGGGCAGATCTGGGAATCACAAAAGAGCTCCACAATGCAGATACCCCTGAAAGTGCATGGGCTTCCTACGTTCCTAGCGCTGGATTGGAAGAGGGCAGTGAGACAAAGTATCCGGTTCTCTTTGTATGGCACGGAAATACGAACTCGATCTGGGTTGCTGAGACATTTGGTTTTGCTCAGTATGGAGCAGATGGAGCAAAGTATATCACAGTCATCCCGGAGGCCTCCAACGGATACACAGCGATCGAAGAATTTGACAGAATCCTGACAGAACTGAAAGAAAACTATCCGATCGATGAGAGCAGAATCTATGCCTGCGGTTTCTCGAAAGGTGGCTATGTAGTTCAGAATCTTGCTAACGCTTATCCGGAAGTATTGGCAGGTGTGGCAAGCGGCGGCAATGTTGCACACTCACCGAATGCATGGACTCCGGGTGAAGTAGAAGGAGAATGGGTGACCTTTACAGATGAGGAGATTGCAGCTCTGGCAGAGAAAAATATGCCATTCATGGATTACTCAGGAACCTTCGATTCCAACAACTATCCGATCAGCGTGGCATCTCATATGGATGATCCAGAAGAAAAAATTGTAGGCTACAATCTGTGGCTCAATGCGACTGGCGCTGTCGGAGAAGAACTGACAATCGAAAAGAGCGAAGAGATCACTGCAAACAGTGATGACGTAGTAGAACAGCACATTGGTATCGACTTCACCAACACGGAAGTACGTGTACTGAATGACACCAATTACTATATCGGAACCTTCCAGAATGAAGGCGGTGCAACCGTGTATGAATGGGTTTGCATCGAAGGTCAGATGCACTGGCCGGCACCTTCTATGCCAGCACTGGTATGGGAATTCTTCTCTCAGTTCAGCAGAGATACAGAGACAGGTGAGTTGGTTTATTAATCAAAACTTGATGTGTTGCTATAAAGAAAAGCTGCCGGATGAAAAATATCTGGTTAAAAAATAGAAAAGATGCGATCACCATTTTAAGTGGTGGTTGCATCTTTTTTTTTCGAAATGTATAATAAAAAATAAGAAATTGAATGCCAAAACTTTCAAAAATGAGTGAAAAGAAAAGGAAGAAAAATGTATAGACACAAAGGATTACTGCTGCTTATATTCTTAATGACAGTGGTGATGGGGGTGCAGATTTATCGCTATTATACCGAGATTCATACCGAAGATGAGAGTGGGAGATACCATGCGGTGATGCTTTATTCCGACACCAATATGGATGAAAATCAGAATATCTGCCGTCAGATTGCAGAAGCGATAGAGAAAAATCTCGCAGAATCGCACACCGCAGAAATCAGCAGCTATGAGGTAGAAAACGAAAAATATATTTCTATCGACTATAAAATATCATCGGCAATTTTGATGGATGCAGACGCGGTTGTGATCGGCGGATCTGACGCAGCGACAGTGGAAGCATACCAGAAGCTGAAAGAAAGAGAGATTCCGTTTATACTGGTGGACGGTGACTTGCCAGAAAGTGGAAGAAATGCGTATGTCGGAATTGACAATTTTGAATCCGGACGAATCGGTGCAGATTTTGTGGTTACGCTGGAAGAAAATTGTTTTATTGCGGTCATTTCACCTTTGACTGAAGAGCCGCCGCAAAGTCTGGAAAACCGATACCAGGGTTTTATGGAAGAAATACAGAAATATGAAAATGCTGAGGTGCTCAAGTATCTCGACTGTTCTCTGGACTATCAGACTGCTTATCAGAGAATCAAGGATTTCCTGTTTCAAAATCCGAAACTGAATATTCTCTATTGCACCGATTCTATTTCAGGAACAGCGGCTATGAATGCGGTTTTGGACAGCTCTATGGATCATCGGGTTCATATTCTGTGTTACGATCAGACAAAACAGACGGCATATGGTCTCGCAAATGGATGGATTGACGGCATCATCATTCAGGATACGGAGAGTATCGGAAAGGCATGTGCTGACATCCTTGAGGAACTCGCAGCTGGGGAGAAAGTGACAGATAAAGTGGTCTATGTAAATAGTACTATGCTGACACCGGAGGGATAAACATGACAAATGATTCTGTAAAAAAAAGGCTTCAGAAACTGTTGTTTTATATGTTTGTCGGAGTCTTGCTATGTCTGGGAATGATGTCAGCAGCAGACTCTTACATGCGAAAACAGAGGAAGAACGTCCAGGATATTTACAAATATTTTTCTGATTATGTCACGGAACGAAATACATTGGACAAACAGATGAACGCCTATCAGATGATGCCTTCAGATGAACTGTATGATTCTTGCAGGGAGGAGGCGGATAGCCTGGTAGCGACTGCTGGAAAGATTTACACAGCAATATCAGCACCGCAGCTTCTTGATCTGAAAGTATTGACAGAGGCCTTAAACGATAAGATGGAGCAGCTCCTTTCTACTTCGGATCAAACCGAAGAGAATGGTTTTAAGGAAGTGAAAGAACTGCTCAACCTTCTGAATGACTTGGAAAAAAGTCATTATCACACAGTCAATCAAGAGATTTGTCAAAAGCTGGAGCGCCTGGATCGCCAACAGCAAACTCTGGAGCTGATGACAGGATTTTTTGTACTCTTGATTCTTATAAGTATGGGGATTGCAGTCTGGGATATTTATAAAAATATTTCCGGACCTCTTGAAGTTCTCACAGAACAGGTAAAAAATGCAGTTTTTGACGAGACTGTCGAAAAAGAATTTCCACTGTCAAAAAGCAAAAATGAGCTGACAGTGCTTTCGGAGGCATTTGCAGAAATGATCAGGAGAAACCGTCAATATCTGGAACAGCTGCAAGAGCGATACGATGTAGAACAGAAACTTTATGAAGAAAAACTGTCCCGGGAAAGCCTGGAAAAGCGGTTGACTTTGACGAAACTTGAGGTTTTGAGATCACAGATGAATCCTCATTTTACGTTTAATACGCTGAATATCATTGCAAATATGGCTTATGAAGAACGGGCGGACAAAACAGCAGAAATGCTGCTGAAAGCATCCGATTATTTTCGCTATTCTCTGTCAAGTCTTGGAAAATCTGTGACACTGCGGGAGGAGTTTTGCAATATCCGGGACTATCTGGAAATTCAGAAAGAGCGATTTGAGGAACGATTGCGGGTGGAGATTACGATGGAAGAGGCTTGTGCGGAGGGACGAGTGTGTTCCAGTATCTTACAGCCTTTTGTTGAAAATGCGATCGTCCACGGAATCGACCCCCTGATTGATGGCGGAACAATCTGTATCAAAGCCAGACGGGAGAGAGGGGAGATTGTTGTGGAGATCAGAGATGATGGAGTGGGAATGGATGAGGAACAACTTCTGTCCGTCCGCAGAGCGGCAGAAGAGTACGAGAACTTTGACAGTGGGAGCTGTATTGGCATTATCAATCCATATTATCGGATGAATCTGTTTTTTCAAAAACAAGTAAAACTTATTGTGAACAGCAGGAAAGGAGAAGGAACACAGATACTTCTCAGTTTTCCGTATAGAGAAGAAGTTGGATGATGATGGGAGGGATTATATGGTCAGGGCAGTGATTGCAGATGATGAAAAGAGGGCATTAAAAAATCTGGAGCAGCTGATTTCATGGGAGGAATTAAATCTCATGCTGGTCGGCAAAGCTTCCAATGGCGTTGAGCTTTTGGATCTGATTCTATCTGAAAAACCAGAGATTGTGATCACGGATATCCGGATGCCAGGGATGGATGGTCTTTCGGTGATTGCGCAGGCGATGGAGAAGGGAGTGTATCCTCAGTTTATCATCACCAGTGCATATGCCAATTTCGAATATGCCAGAACAGCAATGCAGCTCGGGGTGAAAGATTTTCTTCCAAAGCCTTTTCGTCCGGCAGAGCTCAACCGACTTCTTGGAGAGATCATGCAAAAGCTGGATCCGGACAGTGTCCAGAAAAATGCGTACTCCTGTATCATCACATGTGCAAGAAAATATATAAAAGAAAATTTCAGCCAGCATCTGAATCTCGAAACGGTAGCTGCCGCTGTGTATGTCAGCCCCAATTATCTGTCCGCGCTGTTTCGCAGTGAGACGGGGCAGACGTTTGTGGAATATCTGACCGATGTGCGCCTTAGCCATGCAGAGCAGCTTCTCATGGATATGAAATACAGTGTGGAGGAGATTGCTATGATGTGCGGCTACCAGAATGTAGGACATTTCACACAGATCTTTAAGAAAAAATATGCGATGTCTCCTGGAAAATTCCGAAAGAATAGAGGGCTGCAGGAGGAAGCAGAAAAGCAAGCATTGCCCTCAAAAAACCAAGAATAACGATGTTTTTTCAAAGAATTTTGATATCAGATTTCCTGCCTTTTTGTTAAAATTTAAATATCTAAAAAGATAGAAAATATAATGTAAGGAGGAAATGTGTATGAAGCTAAAACCAAAAAACCGTTGCAGAAGAATTTTATCCGCTATGGTGGCTGCGTGCATGATGTGTGTGGGGATGTCTTCCGTCTATGTCAGTGCACAGGAAAACACACAGCAGGCAGAAGTGGAGAGTGACAGAGGTCTGATGGTCGGTGTCGGGATCGAGCAGATCACACCTACATCGGATATGTACCCTATGACATGGGGAAGTGGAAACAGAGGATTTACATTCATCGGTGCAGTCGAGCATGTTTACGTTCGTGTAATTGCAGTGAGCAATGCCGGCGCTGATGTATCACCGGAAAACACCTCTCTGATTGTCGCTTTCGAAACTGGAAAAGGACCTTACCCGCCAGACATGATTGAATTGCTCAGCGAAGAGACCGGTGTGGCACAGGAGAATATTTTCTGGTCAACCACACACGTTCACTCGACACCAGAGATCACAAATGCAAATTGGAAAGAGGCTCTGGATATGGAAATACGCACCGACGATCCGGCAAATACTCTGGCTGATCTTTCTGCAAGAAACAAAGCAAGATGGGGGGCTCTTCTGCAGAAACAGCTCGTGACGGCTGCAAAGACAGCGATGGAAGGAATGAAACCGGCAGAGGTTTCTCTGGGAACAACAACCAGCTACATCAACGTGAACCGTGACACGCAGTATGCAAGCAATCTGGTACAGAATCCATATGACCCACAGGGCGACTTGATCCCAGGTACGCTGGAAGGATACAATGGACAGGGCTTCTCAGACAAGACTCTGACCGTGATCGAATTCAGAGAAAGATCAGAAGA
>JALEVQ010000039.1 GCA_022788205.1 Robinsoniella sp.
AACACTTTTTTGAAAAATGTTGATTTTTTTTCACATATATAATATAGTGTCTTTAAATGAATCTGTAAAGTAGCCTCTGAAGAATTGGAACTTTTTTATAAATTTAAGAGCAAAAGTACATCTGAGAAGATATATAAAGAATTTATGCTGTATGCAATTGGTCGGAACATGAATAAATATCATCGATTTCTTTATGATGAGACCAAAAATTTGAAGGAAAAACAGAGGAAAAGACCTCTTAGAAAAAGTATACTTTCAAAAATGTAGTTGAGGGGTTTTTGTGCCCTAAAATACAGTTAGAAAAAGGAAAATAAGAATCTCTCAAAGAATATCAGGTATTGAAATCACTGATTTCTATGAAAGATTCTTATTTTGAAATTTAGAACTTAAAAATCAGTATTAACCGACAGACCCATCGCTTTTCTTATGCACTGATCGCTTTATCTCTCTGCCCACCACCATCTGATTTTGATCTTTGACTCCCCATCAAACAAAAATTCATATTCTTGCTCGGTCAATACATGCTTTAGTTCTTCTTTCTCTTCCTCCGGCAAAACCGCATGTATGCTATCCGCGAAGCACAGATTCGGAAAGACGACACACCACCAGTTTTTTCCTTCTGCCTTTCCGATACACACGCGCAGTGCCTCATACATTCCAGCCGGAAACGTGCAGTCTCCATACATCTTGGTCGGGAACTCATACATTCCCAGTGTCACCGTCACTGGATAATCGTATCCCTCCTCCCACACCGTATTCTGCGCCGTCTCTTTGATCTCTTCGAGATGCTCCTGGATCACCTTTCTCGTCTCATCAACCCCTGAGACATCCTCTAATTTGACTTCCAGTGTCTTCAAAACTTCTTCTTTCACCTTCATTTTCAGCGCCTGATCTTCCTCACTGTCGCTGTTCGCCAGCACATGAAATCGGATAATCTCTTTTGCAATCCCCTGCTGGATGGTCTCAACTGCACGCGTCTGCGACCGCACCAGAATCACCCAGAATAAAAAACAAATCACTGCCGCCGCACAGAAAATCCAAAAACGATCCCACTTTTTTTGCGCCTCTTTTTTGCTCTCTCTCTCCATCTGTGTCTCACCTCATCCCTTCCTGGCATCCCGTGTCATATGATCTTTCATAATTTTTTCATCTATAAGAATGCCCAGTTTTTTCCGGGATAATCAAGGTGTCAGCTCGATTTTATCTTTTCCGATTTTGGGGAGCTTAATTTCCTCTTCTTTTCGGATACTTCCCAGCAAATCCCCCAGTGTGATTTCTTTCTCTTTGCCGATATCGGGATTATTTTTGTAGAGATTTTCGAGATAAAACCCAAAAGAGGTATCCTCCTCCAAAGCCATATCTAAGATCTCCTTTTTTTCCGATTCTTTGCATGAAAACACCAGCATATTTCTCGCAAAAACAGGGTTCTGTTCAAAATAGCGCAGCACCTCATAAAAAATCTCTTTTTGTCCCATCAGCTCCTCTCCAAAAACCACTGCTTTTAGATGACTCATATCGAGGTATTTGTCAGACTGATATTGGAAACTTTTTTCAATCTCTTCCATCGTATCACCCGTCGTCAGGATTGCTTCCTGAGATTCTTCCTTCTGCTCGCCGCCTTCCTCGCCTTTTAAGTCGGGGATCGCATAGAAAACCTCCAGCTCTCCCTCATTCCACAGCACGATCGCCGCAGTCGGAAAATCGCGGTTCTCCAATTCTACTTTCGTGCAGCCTGTCAAAAAAAGAGCTGCTGCCAAAAAGAGCATCACTATTTTTCGCATTGCTCCACCCTCACTTTCTTTTTTGATGATAAGACGGCAAGTACCACCATAAAGACCGCAAGCAGCGGTGTCAGGAAACAGCCGTTTACCACGATCGAAAGTCTCATCGCTGCTTCATACGTTCCGCACAGAAATGCCCCGGCAAGCACGATTGCACCGCAGGCGCCGCACACCCAGCGCTTTGGTCCACACTCCATCAGATTCTCTGCCATCGTGCGCACGGCAAACATTCCGATTCCCATCCCGGCAAACAAACTCATCAGCAGAACCGCCAGGAAAACAACATCCCATCTCTGCAGGAAGCCTCCGGGGATGGTCACATTTGTCATCAGAGTCAAAATCGGCCATGGAAGTGCTGCAATTCCCTCTTCTCCAAACACCCCGATGCCAATCAGATACAGGAGAACCACTCCGCCGCCCGCGATCAGGATCCCCGCTGTCATTCTCCTTCTGCCTCCCGTCTTTCTCTTCAGAGGCGGCACGAGAAACGGAATCAGACTGATACTTCCAAACGAAGTAAAGATCAAAAAACTTCCTTTCACGATAGACAAAGAGAACGGATCGTGGCTGACTGACATTGTCTCTCCTGTCATCTCTGTCGCCGCGAAAATACTCATGAAAGCCAGAGGAATCACAATCAACAGATATAAAACTTCGCTCATCCTCCCCTGCTCCTCAAGACCCGCACCTGAGGCGTAGATGCCTGCAAGCACAATCAGTACTATCAGCGCCTCCAGCGAATGATCAAACAGGAGATACTCATTGACAATCTTCGCAAACAGGCGCACCATGTAGATCAGCTCAATCGAGAGCGACAAAAAATAGAGCACACCGATCACTCTGCGCATCCACGTTCCCATCACCTCCTGAATCAGATCAAAGAAATGGTATCTCGCCCTCAGCCCCAGATGGTAGAGCAAAAGCGCATACACGATCGTCACAGCAAGTCCCAGAAAAAGGCAGAGCAAAAAATTTCCCACCGACGTTCCATCGTCAAACTCAGGCAAAAGCAGACACATTTTTCCGATCCAGCTGCTCACCAAAATACACTGCACCTGGCGCGCCGTAATTTTATGGTTTTCTGAAAACATGATCACTTCTCCTTCCATCGAAAGCGAATTCTCTCCTGGCGCCTTGCAAAGATCGGTCTGCGCTTCATCATCCAGGTCGGGAACTTCACGATACTGTCCTTCCATCCTGCCATGAAATTGATCTCATCACTGACAAATGGCATCAGATACGGTATTCCAAAGCTCTTCAACCTCGCCAGATGAGAGAGAAGCAAAAACCATGCAAACACAAACCCTGCGATCCCAAAAAAACTGCTGCTGAGGATGACACCATATTTGATCAGACGGCATGCCTCGGCCATCTCTTCGTTCGGGATCGAAAAAGACGATAGCGCTGTCATCGCCACCACGATCACGACCATAGGACTGACCAAGTTTGCGGTCACTGCCGCCTGACCGATGATCAGTCCGCCCACAATCCCGATCGTGTTTCCGATCTGACCGGGCATGCGCACTCCCGCTTCCCTCAGAAGTTCAAATGAAAGCTCCAGCAGAATCACTTCCACAACCCCCGGGAAGGGCACGCCCTCGCGCGCCATCGAAAGTGACAGAATCAGATTGGTCGGAAGAATCTGTGTGTGAAAGTTTGTGACAGCAATGTAAAGTCCCGGCAGCGAGATTGCAAGAAACGCCGCTGCATACCGCAAAAGCCGCAGAAAAGTCACCAAAAAGAAGTGGCGGAAATAGTCATCCGGCGTCTGAAAAAACGAATGGTATGTGGTCGGAAAAATCAATGCCTGCGGGGAATTGTCACTCAGGACCACAATCCTTCCCTCCAGGATGGCAAGCGCTGCGTTGTCAGGTCTCTCCGTCATCTGGTACTGCGGAAACGGGGAATACCATGTCTCCTTCGTGACCTGCTCAATCACACCAGAATCCATCACACCGTCAATCTCAAACGATTCCAGCTCATGTTCCATCTTCTGCACCATCTCCGGGTAGACAAGATCTTCGAGATAGACAAGTGCCGTCATCGTGTGCGAGTGCTGACCGACCGGTTTTTCTTTTACCTTCAGCCGTGTGTCCCGGATCCGCTTTCGAATGAGTGCACTGTTTGTCTTCTCCGATTCAGTGAACGCCTCATTCGATCCGCGCATCACCTTCTCCGCCTCCGCCTTCGACACGCCAAGCCCCGGATATCCCTTTGTGCCGATCTTGACCGCGCGTTCGTAGCCGTCAATCAACAGCAACGCATTGCCCGCCAGCATCGAACTCATTCCTTCTGCAAGGTTCAAAAATTCTGCCGTGTCCGCTATCCCAAACCCATTCTCCCTCATCATGGGGAGAATCTTTTCATCCTCCGTCTCCTCCAGCTGCGCAATCAGCTTGCCAAGCGCCGAATCCTCCATGATCAGATTGCTGACCGCACTCTCCACGTAGATGAGAAGACAATCCACTTTTTTCTGTCTTCCAATCTTCATCTTTTTCCGTATAATGTCCGCACAGTCCAGACACATTGCCTCGACTCTCTTTTCATTCTTTTTCAGTTCTCTTGCAATATCACCCATGAAAGACCACCCTCCCCTCAAAATATTTACATAAAAGCCCGGCATAAAAAAGAAGCAGGACGATTCCTGCCTCTTATCTTCTCCATTTTTTTCTGTTTTATGCTTTCTCTGTGGTCAGACTATCGATAATACACTTTCTCTGATTTTCGATATGGATCCGCACCGCATTTCCAGCCTTTTCCGGGTCGTGCTTCTTGAGCGCCTTGCGGATCGCGTCATGTTCATCCACCAGTGTCTTATACATTCTCTTATCTTTTAAATATTCCATGCGATAGCGGTACATCTGCTCCCGCAGGTTATTCAAAAGCTGCAGCAATCTCTGGTTGTTTGTCGCCCCATAGATAATCTCATGGAATTTAATATCCGCCTGTACACATTCGACGAGATCCCCTCCCGACAAGGCGCGCTTAAACTCCGATGCCGCATCCTTCAGTTCCTGAAGCTGTTTTTCCGTGATGTTCGCACACGCATTCTGCACCGCCAGCACCTCCAGCGCACCGCGCACTTCCAACACATCTTCCAGGTCTTTGATCGTGATTTCGGCGACCACCGCTCCCTTTCTTGGGATCATCACGACCAGTCCTTCCAGTTCCAGCTTACGGATTGCCTCCCTCACCGGAGTTCTGCTGACTCCCAGCCGGTTTGCCAGCTGAATCTCCATCAGTCTTTCCCCCGGTTTTAATTCTCCCGTTAAAATTGCCTGGCGAAGCGTATTAAACACCACATCCCGCAGCGGAAGATATTCATTCATATCGACTTTAAATTCATGATCCATCTACT
>JALEVQ010000044.1 GCA_022788205.1 Robinsoniella sp.
AACCGGTTTTAAAAGATATTGATCTTGAGATCCATGCCGGAGAGACGATCGGAATCATTGGAGGAACGGGAAGTGCAAAGTCAAGTCTTGTAAATCTGGTCAGCCGACTGTATGATGTCACGAAGGGAAGCGTCTACGTCGGTGGCGAGGATGTTCGAAAGTATGATCTCGAGATACTGAGAAATGAAGTGGCAGTGGTACTTCAGAAAAATGTACTTTTCAGCGGGACCATTCTGGACAATCTGCGCTGGGGCGATGAACATGCGAGCGAGGAGGAGTGTAAGCGTGCCTGTCGTCTTGCGTGCGCCGACGAGTTTATTGAGAAAATGCCGGATGGATATGAGACCTATATTGAGCAGGGCGGAAGCAATGTATCTGGTGGACAGAAACAACGTCTGTGTATTGCGAGAGCACTGTTAAAGAAACCGAAAATCTTGGTTCTGGATGACTCTACAAGTGCAGTTGACACGGCGACAGACGCCAAGATCCGAAAGGCATTTGCTGAGGAGATCCCAGATACGACAAAACTGATTATTGCGCAGCGAATCTCGAGTGTGCAGAATGCAGACCGCATTATTGTCATGGAAAACGGAAGGGTTCATGGTTTTGGCACACATGAGGAGCTGCTTGAGAGAGACGAGATCTACCGCGATGTGTATGAATCGCAGATGAGCGGCAGTGGAGATTTTGACGAAAATGGAGGTGACAGGTAATGCCAGGACCGATGGGGAAAGCTCCAAGAGGAGTCAAATCAAATGTCAAAAATCCGGGAAAGCTTTTTGCGAGGACCCTCGGATATATTTTAAAAAATTATAAGATACAGATGATTGTCGTGGTAGTCTGTATTTTTGTCGGAGTGCTGGCGAATGTCCAGGGAACAATGTTTATGCAGACACTGATTGATGATTACATCGTGCCGCTGCTTGGAAACAAAAATCCTGATTTCGGACCACTTGCCGGAGCCATCTTTCGAGTAGGAATTTTTTATCTGATCGGAGTCGCATCCACCTATACCTATAACCGTATTATGGTGTACGTCTCACAGGGAACGCTAAACCGTCTGAGAAATGATTTGTTTTCTCATATGGAAAGCCTGCCGATCCGCTATTTTGATACGCACCCACATGGGGATATCATGTCGGTGTACACAAATGATATCGATACGCTGCGCCAGATGATCAGCCAGAGTATGCCGCAGATGCTTTCCGGTGTAATCACGATTGTGAGCGTGTTTGTGAGTATGGTGATTCTGAATGTTCCGCTGACAATCCTGACACTTGTCATGGTCTTTATCATGTTGAATGTGACGAAGAGGCTTGCCTCATTGAGCGGCAAATATTTTATGGAGCAGCAGAAAAACCTCGGAAAAGTCAACGGGTATATCGAAGAGATGATGGAAGGGCAGAAGGTAGTAAAGGTTTTCTGTCATGAGGAGAAGAGCAAAGAAAAGTTTGACGAGATCAATAATGCCCTGTTTGAGAGTGCCAATAATGCGAATAAATTTGCAAATATCCTGATGCCGACGAATGCGCAGATCGGAAACATCAGCTATGTGCTGTGTGCGACGGTGGGAGGCATTCTGGCTCTGAACCAGATCGGAGGATTTACTCTGGGAAAACTGGCAAGTTTTCTGACTTTCAACAAGAGCTTCAATATGCCAATCAACCAGGTCAGCCAGCAGCTGAACAGTATTGTCATGGCACTTGCAGGCGCAGAGCGTATCTTTGCGCTTCTGGATGAGAATCCGGAAGTGGATGAGGGATATGTCATGCTGGTCAATGCAGAGAAAAAAGACGGAAAACTGGTGGAGACGACAAAACAGCACACTGGATGCTGGGCATGGAAGCATTATCACAAGGCAACGGACACCACAGATTATGTGGAACTCAAAGGAGATGTTGTATTTAACGGTGTGGATTTTGGGTATGATGACAAGAAGATGGTGCTTCACGATGTAAAATTGTATGCGACCCCTGGTCAGAAGATTGCTTTTGTAGGTTCCACGGGAGCGGGAAAGACAACGATCACGAATCTGATCAACCGTTTTTATGACATTCAGGATGGAAAAATCCGCTATGACGGAATCAATATCAACAAGATCAAAAAAGCAGATTTGAGAAGATCACTGGGTATTGTGCTTCAGGATACGAATCTGTTTACGAATACGGTTATGGAAAATATCCGTTATGGAAAGCTGGACGCGACGGATGAGGAAGTCATTGCGGCGGCAAAACTGGCGAATGCAGACGGATTTATCCGACGTCTGCCGGATGGATACCAGACGATGCTGACAGGAAACGGATCTAATTTAAGCCAGGGACAGAGGCAGCTTCTCGCCATTGCGCGGGCAGCGATCGCAGATCCTCCTGTGTTAATTCTCGACGAGGCGACAAGCTCGATCGATACGCGAACAGAGCGTCTTGTGCAGGATGGTATGGATAAGCTGATGAAGGGAAGAACAACATTTGTCATTGCCCACCGCCTCTCGACTGTACGCAACAGTGACTGCATCATCGTTCTCGAAAATGGAAGGATTATCGAGCGCGGGACACATGAGCAGCTGATCGAGGAACACGGAAAATATTATCAACTGTATACAGGAAATCTCGCTTAGAAAACAGAGCAAAACGAGAGACGATCGCAAAAAAGAAGATAGACAGATAAGGAAACGGCATATTTTCGGGTATTTTTTTCAGAAAACAGGAAAATGTTTTTTGGGAGAGATACCCGGAAATATGCCTCATTTTGATTAAGATGGAGGTAGAGATGAGAGTAATCATAGCGCCTGCGAAAAGGATGCGGGAGGAAGGAGAATGGCTGGAGGTTCAGGATCTTCCTGTTTTTTTGGAGAGATCGGAAGAATTGAAACAATGGATCTGTGGGCTTTCATATGAGGAGGCAAAGAAACTTTGGAAGTGTAATGAAAAGATTGCGTGGGAAGCTTATGCGAGATTCCAGAGGATGGATTTAGATCATGCGTTTACACCGGCAGTGCTTTCCTATGACGGGATACAATATCAGTATCTGGCACCGGCGGTGATGGAGGAAAGAGAGCTTTCGTACCTGCAGGAGCATCTGTGGATTTTATCTGGATTCTATGGAATTTTGCGCCCGATGGATGCGGTGGTGCCGTATCGGCTTGAAATGCAGGCGAAGACGGAGAAATTTGGACATCCTTCTCTGTATGAATATTGGGGAGATACGCTGTATCGACAGATTGCGGGGGAGACGGATTTCATTCTGAATCTTGCATCGAAGGAGTATGCACGCTGCGTGGAACCTTATCTGGAAAAGCATATGCGGTTTTTGACATGTATTTTTGGAGATCTGGAAGGAAACAGGGTGGTCCAGAAAGGGACGAAAGCTAAGATGGCGAGAGGAGAGATGGTACGTTTTCTGGCACAGAATAGAATAGAACATCCCGATCAGCTCAAGGATTTCGAGGGACTTGGATATCACTATGATCAGGAGCGGTCGGATGAGACAATGTATGTCTTTGTTAATTATTAAAAGTGTATAAAAAAACAGAATAAAGGTAGAAAATCAGAAAGAAATGCGCTATGATAGAAAAATAGTACAGAAATGATACAGGAGGAATGAAAATGGTGTGGTTGATTGAGTATCCAAAATGCAGCACTTGCCAGAAAGCAAAAAAATGGCTGACGGATCATCAGGTGGAGTTTGAAGATCGCCATATTGTGGAGCAAAACCCGACCACGGAGGAACTAAAGGTTTGGATTGAGAGAAGTGGTCTTCCCATCCAGAAGTTTTTTAACACCAGCGGGATGAAATATAAGGAACTTGGACTTAAGGAAAAACGTAAGACCATGTCAGAGGAGGAGCAGATTGCTCTTCTGGCGACGGACGGTATGCTTGTCAAAAGACCGCTGCTGGTAGGGGAGAATTTTGTGGTTCCTGGATTTAAAGAGAAAGAATGGTCGGATAAGCTGGGGCTGGAAGGATAAAGGCAATCTGCGATAGCATACAAGGAAAATGTGAGAAGGAAGTAAAAAAAGATGAAGTATCTTGTGATTGGAGCCGGTGGGACAGGTGGTCCGATCGGTGCATATTTGACGCGCGCGGGGAAAGATGTGACGTTGATTGCGCGGGGAGAACATTTGAGAAAGATTTGCTCGGAAGGGCTGAAAGTGGAAACTTCGTGGGACGACGGCTTTACGGTGTATCCAAATGCGTGTGAAATGGAAGAATATAGAGAAAGACCAGATGTTGTTTTCGTGTGCGTCAAGGGGTATTCGCTCGATGAGGCGACGACCTTTTTGAGGAAAATTGCGCACCCGGATTTAATTGTAATTCCGATTTTAAATCTGTACGGGACAGGAGAGAGACTTCAGAGACAACTGTCGGATGTCTGTGTTTTAGACGGATGTATCTATGTCTCGGCGAATATCGCAAGACCGGGCGTGATTTACATGCACGGAAAGATTTTCCGTGTGGTCTATGGCGTGAGAAGTCAGGAAGAAGATCGACCTGTTCTGGGGAAGATCAGAGAAGATCTCGAGGAAAGCGGAATTTGCGCAATCGTCTCAGAGAACATAAAAAGAGATGCGCTGCAGAAATTTTCCTATGTCTCTCCGATGGCATCATGCGGATTGTATTATGATGCTGTGGCAGGGGATATGCAAAAGGAGGGAAAAGAGAGAACTCTGTTTGTGGACTTGATCCGGGAGATCGAGAAGCTTGCGCAGAAGATGGGGATTTCTTTTACCGTAGATCTGGTCGAGAATAATCTGAAGATTCTCGATGATCTTGCGCCGAGCGCCTCGACATCGATGCAGAGAGACATTGCGGCAGGAAAACAGTCTGAGATCGATGGGCTGCTGTTTGAAGTAGTGCGTCTTGGCGAGAAGTATGGCGTTCCGACGCCAGCTTATCAGATGGTGGCAGAAAAATTTGGCAGTCGGTAGAGAGCGCAGAAAGTTTGAAAAGGTAAGGGGAAAAATTGAAACTGGAAATTATGACAACGCAGGAATACGAGGAGAGACAGCAAGATACCACGCAGAAAAGAAGACTCAAAGAGAGTATGAGGCGCGGCAGATATTGCAGGGCAGATCTGTTTCCTGATTGCATTGTGGGTACTTTTGCCGTTCCAGACAAAAAAAATCTGTTTCAGCAAAAAGAGATTTTGGGTTACTATATGGATCGGGAGCAGCTTTTGCTGGTCAGTGATGAGAAGATGGAGGAAAATCTGTGTCAGGAGGTGGCGAAATATTCAGCCGTCGGCGTGGATACCCCTCCGCAGTTCCTCGCCGGATTCATAGAGTATCTCATTCGGGACGATGTGATCTTTCTTCAGAAATTTGAGGAGCGTCTTGCACACATGGAAGAACATCTGATCAAGATGGAGATCAAGCATTTTGATGTGCAGATATTAAATATCCGAAAAGAGCTGCTGAAATTAGATTCATACTACCAGCAGATGATGGATCTGTGCGGTATCTTGGAAGAAAACAGAAATTCTTTGATGACACAGGATGAATGCAGAATCTTTGGCGTGCAGGCAGTGCGCATTGAGAGGCTTCATGACACAACACATATCTTGAAGGAATATTGTGTACAGCTCAGAGAATTATATCAGTCCAGGATGGATGACCGCCAGAACAATGTAATGCAGATGCTGACTGTGGTCACGACGATCTTCATGCCGTTGACCCTGATTACAGGGTGGTACGGGATGAATTTTGAACATATGCCGGAATTGTACAGTAAATACGGATATCCCGTGATCATCGCGGTCAGCGCACTTGTAATTCTTGTGGAATTTTTGTGGTTCAAGAAAAAGAAATGGTTCTAGGGTAAAGATTTTTCGAACACTGTAATCAGCAAAAAACAGTTCGCGTGACACGCTGCGTTTCTCAAAAACTTGCAGAGGAAAAGGAAAAAGAGTATAATAGGCGTGTCGATACAGAGGGAGAATCTGAGGGGCAGTTTCCATCTGCTTTCGGGTGGAAGAAATTGTCAGAAATCTGCGAGATAATGATAGGCAGTCAGAAGACAGGAGGAATTGGTATGACGATGGATGAATTAATTGCGATGTTGGAGATGCAGGAAGAGATTTTACAGTTTTCTCATTTTACAAATGAGGATGCCTGGGAGCTCGGATGTATTTTAGTGACAGAGGCGAAGAGGAGACAGTTGCCAGTGGCGATCAGTATCCGACTGAACAACGGGGCGATTCCGTTTCAGTATGAATCCAACGGAATCACCTTGGACAATGAAGAATGGATGACGAGAAAACATAATACCGTAAAAAGAATGGAAAAGAGCAGCTTTTTGCTTTGTATGCTGTTAAAAAAAGCAGAACAGACCTTGGAGGACTGGCGATTAGACCCGAGCGAATATGCGGCGGCAGGTGGTGCCTTCCCGATCCGTGTGGAGGAAGTAGGAGTGATCGGATCTGTGGTGGTGTCAGGTCTTGACTATATCTCAAACCACGATCTGCTTGTAAAATGTATCAGCCGCTATCTGCACATCGACGAAGTGCCTAGAATTCGCGGGGATGTGACGAAATAGGGGAAAGACGTACCACTCCGACAAGAGTGACATTATGTGCGAAAAAGGCGATGTGAAGTCTGTCAAAAGACGCCACATCGCTTTTTTTAGGAAAAAAATTCGGAAAAAAGCTGCATATCCTGAGGGAGAGGGCAGGTAAAGGAGAGCGGCTTTTTGGTGATCGGGTGGAGGAAGGAAAGTCTGTGCGAATGAAGTGCCTGGCGTTCTATGAGTCGAAAGTCAGGGTTATACAGGAAATCGCCGATCAGAGGATGCCCGATATATTTCATGTGGACGCGAATCTGATGTGTGCGCCCGGTCTCTAATTTTAAAGAGACAAGAGAGAGATCATTCTGAAAACAGAGACGCTTAAAATGTGTGACAGCAGTCTCGCCGTGCTCAAAGTCCACACACCGCGCGATGACAGAGGTATCTGCACGCGCAATCGGCGCCTCGATGATCCCTTCTTCGGGGACTTCTCCCTGAGCGATCGCGAGATATTCCCGATGAAGCTCCCGGCGCTTTCCCATCTCCGATAAAATAGCAGCGCTGAGCATATTTTTTGCTACGATCAAAAGACCGGTCGTGTCGCGGTCAAGGCGATTGATGCAGCGGTACACAAACGATTCGTCCTTCTGAGCGAAGTACCATGCAAGACCGTTGGCAAGGGTATTTTCATAATTGTTGATAGAAGGATGGATGGGCTGATTTGCCGCTTTGTCAAGGACGAGCAGATCATCATCTTCATATAGGATATGGATCGGAAGCGGGATCGGGACAATCTGTTCCGAGGATGTCTCATCGACCAGTGTGATGGTCAGATGATCGTTCTCACAAAGCCGCGCAGAGGAAAAAGCAGGTGCATTGTTCAGCAAGATGCCGCCTTCCGTCTTGCGGACATGTGTCAAAACCGCCTTGGAATATTCATGACTTTTTAAAAAATCATAGATTTTCATTCCGGCATGATCTGGAGTGATCGTATACTGAAAAATTCGTTTCATACAAAGAGTTCCCCCTGACATATCATACTAACGGACATGACGCCTGACGGCGTCACTGCCAATTATAAAAGCCCACCAGATTGCTCTGTGCCTATGGCACTCACGCAATCATAATAATATAGCGATGGAATAGCCACTTCAGTGTAGAGGAGATTGGGAAAAATGTCAAGAATATTTGCGCTGGATAGCTTGACAGAATATTTGCAATTTATAGCTTTTCAAACCAGGGGATATCAGTTAAAATAGAGAATGAATAAAAAAGGGTAAGGAGAGAGAAAGATGGAACGAGAAAAATTCAGCTCCCGCTTAGGATTTATCTTAATCTCAGCAGGATGCGCGATTGGTCTTGGAAATGTCTGGCGATTTCCGTATATTGTCGGACAGTACGGGGGAGCAGCGTTTGTGCTGATCTACATTTTATTTTTGATTATCTTAGGACTTCCGATCGTGGTAATGGAATTTGCGGTTGGTCGTGCCAGTCAGAAAAGTGCGGCACTGTCATTTGATGTGCTGGAGCCAAAAGGCACAAAGTGGCATTGGGCAAAATATATCGCGATGGCGGGGAACTATATCCTGATGATGTTTTACACGACAGTCGGCGGATGGATGATGATTTATTTTATCAAGATGGCAAAAGGTGATTTTGCGGGCTTGAACGCCGATCAGGTTGCCGGAGAATTTTCTTCCATGCTTGCGGACACAAAAGGGATGACGATTGCGATGGCTGTCATGGTTGTGGGATGTTTCGGAATCTGTGCGTTAGGTCTGAAAAATGGCGTGGAGAGTATCACAAAAGTGATGATGCTTTGCCTTCTGGGTCTGATGGTTGTTTTGGTGGTTCATTCCCTGACGATGAAAGGAAATTCAGAGGGACTTTCCTTCTACTTAAAGCCAGACTTTGGAAAGATGAAGGAGGCAGGACTTGGAAATGTCATTTTTGCGGCGCTGGGACAGTCCTTCTTCACGCTCAGCATCGGAATCGGATCACTTGCTATTTTTGGAAGTTTTATCGGAAAAGAGAGAAGACTTTTAGGCGAGGCGATCAGCGTCACGGTTCTGGATACGGTGGTGGCACTGATGTCGGGACTGATCATTTTCCCTGCATGTTTTGCTTTTGGGGTTCAGCCAGACAGCGGTCCAAATTTGATTTTTATCACACTGCCGAATGTGTTCAACCACATGGCAGGAGGACGGATCTGGGGCACGTTATTTTTCATCTTTATGACCTTTGCGGCAATCTCCACCATTGTGGCGGTATTCCAGAATATCATCACATTTGCCAGAGATCTGACAGGATGCAGCATTAAAAAAGCAGCGTGGATCAATGCGGCTGTCATCATCGTGCTGTCCTTGCCGTGTGTGTTTGGATTTAATATCTGGAGCAGTATCCAGCCATTTGGGGCAGGAAGCACCATCCAGGATCTGGAGGATTTTATCGTCAGCAACAATCTGCTGCCGCTTGGCAGTCTGATCTACCTGATGTTCTGCACAAGCCGTTATGGATGGGGATTTGACAATTTTATGAAGGAAGTCAACACTGGAAAAGGGATGAAATTCCCAAGGGCAATCCGTTTCTATGTAAAATGGATTCTTCCGGTGATTGTGCTGGTGATTTTTATCCAGGGATATTGGTCTAAATTTGCTTAGAAAAAATCCCCTGCCTGCGCTTCATGTCATGGAGATATGAGCGATGGGCAGGGGATTTTTTGCGATAGTCCCAGGAAACGAAGCTATGCTTAATAAGATTTCACTTTATTCCAGAGATCGTTGTAGATCTCATCGGCTTCGTCTCCGAGATAGTGGAAGGTCTCACAGTTTTCAAGATCTTCATCATCTGGGAAGGCGATCTTACTGTCTTTGATGGATTCATCTTCAATCAACTCTCTTGCGGCATCATTCGGTGTCGAGTAAGTGATGTATTCAAAGTTCATAAGAGCGATATCCTCGCGGCACAGGAAGTTGATGAAGGCTTCCGCATTTTCTTTGTGCTCTGCATTCGCAGGGATCACCCAGGAATCGATCCAGATGTTGGAACCTTCTTTTGGAATAACATATTCCAGATCCGGATTTTCCTTCTGTGTGTAGATCGCCTCGCCAGAGTAGATCACACCGATGGCGGCCTCATTTCCGATCATCTTATCGCGCACCTGGTCAATGACGTAAGCCTGGACGAGAGGTTTCTGATCAATCAGCTTATTTTTTGCCTCGGTCAGCTCATCCAGATCTGTGGAGTTTAGAGAGTATCCGAGGTATTTTAAGGTGATTCCGAAAGCGTCGCGGACGCTGTCCTGCATCAGAATGTTGTCCTTGTATTTTGGATCCCACAGGACACTCCAGCTGTCAATCGGCTCATCCACCATGGTCTTGTTGTAGAGGATACCGACTGTTCCCCAGCAATATGGAATCGAATACTTATTTTCCGGGTCAAATTCTTTTGATTTTTCAAAATAACGCTCTCCGATATTTTTGACATTCGGGATGTTGTCAAAGTCAATCTCGGCAAGCAGATTATTTTCGATCATTCGCTGAATCATGTAATCAGATGGACAGACGACATCGTATGTCACGGCGCCTGATTGTACTTTCGGGTACATGATTTCATTGGTCTCAAACTCTTCGTAGACTACCTGGATGCCGGTCTCTTCCTCAAACAGTGTCAGGACTTCTGGATCGAGATATTCTCCCCAGTTGTAGACAACCACTTTTTTCTCAGAGTTGGAGGCATTCTGTGATCCATAGTAAAATCCGCCGCCGATGAATAAAAGGACAATCGCAGCCGGCAGTGCACGGCGCAGAAGAAAAGCTCCGACGCGGCGTTTTTTTGTCTTCTTTTTCGCAGGCAGTTCGTCCTTTTGCGGTGAAGTGTTGATCAGGATCAAAAGCAGTAAAACCGTGACGAACAGAAGCGTGGAGAGTGCATACATTTCCGGTTTGATTCCTTTTCGCACTTCCGTATAAATCTTAGTGGACAGGGTATCGATTCCAGGACCCTTTGTGAAGTGCGTGATGATAAAGTCGTCGAGCGACATGGTAAATGCCATCATGAATCCGGACAGCACGCCAGGCATAATGTCAGGCAGTGTGACTTTGAAAAAAGCGTATGTCGGGCTTGCACCGAGATCGAGTGCTGCCTCGTATGTGCTTTTGCTTGTCTGCTTCAGCTTTGGCGTCACACTTAAGATGACGTAAGGCACATTGAATGTGATGTGTGAGAGCAGAATCGTCTTAAATCCCAGTGTCATGTGCAGTGTGATAAATAAAAGCATGAGAGAGATACCTGTCACGATCTCAGCATTGAGCATCGGAATATTGGAGATGCTTGCAAAGATCGCCCGGTATTTCTTTTTCATGCCCTGCATGCCAAGGGCTGCCATCGTTCCAAGTATGGTGGAAATAACTGCGGAGAGCAGTGCAATGATCAGCGTGGTATACAGAGCATTCATGATATCTTCATTTTGGAACAGGGATACGTACCAGTCTAAAGTAAAGCCTCCCCATTTTGCACGCGTTTTTGAGCTGTTGAAAGAAAGTGCAATTAAGGTGAGGATCGGTGCGTACAGCAGGATAAAGATCAGTGCAAGGTAAATGCGCTGCGCATGTTTCTTAATCAAAGGATATCACCTTCCCCTTCTTCTTTTTCTGTTTTTGACATAAATACCATACTGAGGATAATAAAAATCATCAATACGAGAGAGAGACCGGAACCGACATTCCAGTTGTTTCCCTGCTTAAAGGTCTGTTCAATCACGTTTCCGATCAGGAGAATCTTTCCGCCGCCGAGCAAGTCAGAGACAACGAAAGTGGTCAGGGCAGGGACAAACACCATGGTGATTCCGCTTAAGATTCCAGGGACACTCAAAGGCAGAGTGATCTTTAAGAACGTCTGCATATTGTTTGCACCAAGATCTCTGGCGGCATTGATGACGTTTTGGTCGATTTTGATCAATACATTGTAGATCGGCAGCACCATAAAGGGGAGGAAGTTGTAGACCATTCCGAGTATGATGGCATACGGTGTATTGATGATGTCAAGCGTGGGCAGATACAAAAACTGTAAAATATTGTTGATCACGCCGTTCTTTTCAAGCAAGGTCTGCCATGCAAGGGTGCGCAGCAGAAAGTTCATCCACATCGGGAGGATAAAGATCAGCACGATAAAACTGGACTGATTGACGTTTTTCTGACTCAAAATCATGGCCAGAGGATAGGCGAGAATCAGACAGATGACGGTACTGATAAAGGCGAGCAAAAGTGCAAGCCCGAGTGCTTTTAAGTTTTCAGGCGTTGTGATCTTTGCAAGGTTAGACAGGGTAAAATGTCCTTCCTTGTCGGTCAGACCGTAGTAGACAATCATCAGAAGAGGAATGATGATAAAGGCGACTGACCAGATCAGGTAAGGAGTGGCAAGCCATTTTTTATTCTTCAACGTTAACCGCCTCCTCATCCTCTGATAAAGGTTTATTCATAATCTGAATGTCGAACGGGTCTACATGAATGCCGACTTTTGTGCCGACAGGGAACATATCGGTGCTGTGAACGAGCCATTCATGGTTGTGGGCAAGAACCTCCATCTCATAGTGGACACCTTTGAAAATGAGATGGGTGACAACGCCCTGGATCGTGCCTTCCTCTGGCTTGACGAGATCGATGTCTTCCGGTCGGATGACGACATCGACAGGCTTGTTTGTGCCAAATCCGGTATCCACACACGGGAAAGGAACGCCTAAAATATTTACCAGTTTATCCTGAATCATAATGCCAGACAAGATATTACTCTCACCGATAAAGTCAGCCACGAAGGCATTTTCCGGCTCATTGTAGATATCTTCCGGAGTGCCGATCTGCTGGATATAGCCCTGATTCATGACGACAATCGTGTCAGACATCGTCAGTGCCTCCTCCTGATCGTGCGTGACATAGATAAAGGTGATGCCGAGCTCATTTTTCAGGCGGATCAGCTCATACTGCATATCTTGGCGCAGCTTTAAGTCGAGGGCACCTAAAGGCTCATCGAGAAGAAGCACTTTTGGCTCATTGACGATGGCTCTGGCGATCGCGATACGTTGCTGCTGACCACCGCTTAAGGAGTCTGCCATACGGTTTTCAAAACCGTCGAGGTTTACGAGCTTCAGGGCATATTTGATCTTATCTTCAATATATTTTTTGCTTTTTTTCTTGATCTTCAGTCCAAATGCAATATTTTCTGCGATGGTCATGTGGGTGAAGAGCGCGTATTTCTGAAAGACAGTGTTGAGCTGGCGTTTGTTGGGAGGAAGTTTCGTGATATCCTGACCGTCAAAGATCACCTGCCCGCAGTCCGGGCTTTCAAATCCTCCAATGATGCGCAGCGTGGTGGTCTTGCCGCATCCACTGGGACCGAGCAAGGTCAAAAATTCATTTTCACGAATATAGAGATTCAGCTCATCCAATACGGTCTGTGTGCCGTATGATTTTGAAATATTGATTAAGTCTATCAGCTTGTTTGGCATTAGTGATTCCTCCTGCATATAAAATGATGGTTAGAAACTTGGGGGCGATGTGACCCAGATCACAGTCGCTACCGTTTTGCCTGTGTTCGTCAGGTAATGTTTCTGGTCTGGCTTAAAATAAAAAGATTCTCCCTTTTTTACTTTGTGAGAATGAGAACCGATGTGGAGTGTGATGCTCCCTGAGAGTACATAGCCAAATTCTTCCCCTTCGTGCGGATTGTCGGGGTAAGTGCTCCCGGACGGTTCTAGCGTGATGCGGATCGGCTCCATGACATTTTTCTGCGCGTTCGGGATGATCCATTCAATGGTGTTTGACAGCTCATGGTCGATTTTTTCAAAATAATCGCTGCTGTGAAAAACAACCGGTTCCTCAGGACCATCATCGAAGAAATCTTTTAGATTTGTGCCAAGGCACTGCAAGATGTCTGTGAGCGTAGCGATGGAAGGGGAAGTTAGATTTCGCTCTAACTGTGAGATAAACCCCTTCGAAAGCTCGGCGCGGTCCGCAAGTTCTTCCTGAGTCAGATTTCTGGCGATGCGCAATGCTTTTAATTTCGATCCGATGTCCAAAAAATATCCCTCCTATCTTCAAGTGTGATAAAAAGCAGAAATGCTATTTTTTCGTCTCAGTCACTTTAGAACTGAAAACAGTAAAAATAAACTAAAAGTTTAGAAATTCTAAACAATGCACTAGAACCGATTATACACGTTTATAGAAAAGTGTCAATAAATTTTCTACAAAAAAATCATTTAGGCTTAACAAAATTCAGAGTTTATGGTAAAATAATTTTCATGATAGACAGAAAAAAGGATGAAGTGTCTGGCAGCAGGTCAGAAAAAGAGTACCTGTCAGAGAAAAATCCCCAAAAGACTGGACAAAATGCATTAAGGAGGATATCAAAATGGGAAAAGAAAAATATGTTGCTTATGTCGGTACGTATACACATGGAAGCAGCGTAGGAATTCATGTATATGATCTGGATGTGGAAGCTGGTTATATGAAAGAGCGGGAAGTGGTTCCGGTAAACAATGCTTCTCACGTCACAAAATCAAATAATGGAAAATATCTTTACTCGATCGCCGATGAGGGCGTGGAAGTGCTCAAGATTGGAAAGGACGGCGGTTTGACTCCGATCAACCAGGTCGGGATCGACGGCATGAGGGGATGTTTCCTGTCCACAAATCAGAGCGGAACTTTCTTGTTTGTGGGGGGATATCATGACGGGAAAGTCACAGTCGTGCGTATCCTGGAAGATGGACGTCTCGGCGATGTTGCGGATGGTGTATTTCACAAAGGACTCGGAAGCGTTGCCGAGAGAAATTTCCGCCCGCATGTCAGCTGCGTGACACCGACACCGGACGGAAAATATCTGTGTGCTGTGGACAACGGAATTGACCAGATCAAACTTTACACCGTAAGTCCGAATGGAAAATTGAGACTGTATGATGTCCTGCGCTGTAAACTAGAATCCGGTCCAAGGCTGATCCGTTTCAGCAAAGACGGAAGATTTGCCTATGTTATCTGTGAGCTGACAAATGAGATTCAGGTCTACAGTTACGATGGAAGCGGGAAATCCCCACAGTTTGATCTGATTCAGACGGTCAACACACAGATGGATAGCGAGGAGATTGCATGTGCGGCTTCCGGAATGAAGATCTCCCCGAGCGGAAAGTATCTGTATTGCTCTACCGCAGGAGATAATACGGCAGGAATCTTTGCGATTGATCAGGAGACGGGACTGCTGACAGAGCTGTGTATTTTGCCGGTCAGCGGAAAATATCCGAAAGATATCGATATCTTCCCGGACGAGAACACACTTGTTGTGTTGAACCATGAGTCCAACGAAATTTGCTTCTTCCACATCGATTATGAAAAGAAGCTGATTATGATGAAAGGACGCCCGATCAAAGTGGAGACACCGAACTGTATCTTGATCTCAAAAGTAGAGGACAGCGAAGAAGAGACAGAATCATAAGACAGAGAGGAAGGAAGAGCGGTTTAAAGTGGAGAGCAGAAATGACTGCGGCTTGCTTTAAACCGCATTTTTTGTCACAGGAACACAGTAAAGACACAGCGCGCAGCGCGCGGATGGAGGTAAAAATGGCAGGATCAACATTTGGAACATGGTTTAAGATTACAACATGGGGGGAGTCCCACGGAAAAGGGGTAGGTGTCGTGGTGGACGGATGTCCGGCCGGGCTGGAACTTTCAGAGGAAGATATTCAGATTTTTCTGGACCGGAGAAAGCCGGGCAAGAGCCGTTATGCAACCCCGAGAAAAGAAGATGACGCGGTGGAGATTCTCTCAGGCGTGTTTGAAGGAAAGACGACGGGAACGCCGATTTCTATGATTGTCTATAATAAGACGCAGCGCTCAAAAGACTATAATGAAATTGCGCAGATGTACCGACCGGGGCATGCAGATCTGACGTATGATCTGAAGTACGGATTTCGTGACTACCGGGGAGGCGGGCGCTCTTCTGGGCGCGAGACCATCGGCAGGGTGGCGGCAGGTGCGATTGCTGTCAAGATCCTAAACCAGCTGGGAATCACGTTTACGACATACACAAAATCGATCGGACCGATCGAGAGTGAAACTTTTTGTGAGGAAGAAATTGAAAAGAATCCATTTTGTATGCCGGATGCCGAGGCTGCAAAAAAGACGGAAGAATATCTGGAGACTTGCATGAGAGAGGGAGACTCTGTGGGGGGCATGGTGGAGTGTGTCATCCACAACATGAAACCAGGCATCGGAGAGCCAGTCTTTGAAAAACTAAGTGCCAATCTGGCAAAGGCAATCTGCTCGATCGGAGCGGTCAAGGGATTTGAACTCGGTGATGGGATGAGCGTGGCGAAAGTGAAGGGATCTGAGAACAATGATGCCTACCGCATGGCAGAGGATGGAAGTGTGCAGAAGGTGACAAACCATTCCGGCGGAATTCTCGGCGGAATCAGCGATGGAAGTGATATTGTTTTCCGCGCGGCAATCAAGCCGACTCCATCGATCTTCAAAGAACAGCAGACGGTGAACAAAGCAGGCGAAGAGATTGATGTCAACATCAAAGGACGCCATGACCCTGTGATCATGCCACGCGCGGTGGTCGTGGTGGAGACGATGGCAGCACTTGCGATTCTCGATCTTCTGATGGGTTCCATGACATCGCGCATGGAGTATGTGGTGCGTTTTTTTTCATGACAGATCCTCCTCTTTTGTCGTGAAAAAGACAGGATTAAGGCAGGTGTTTTTGTGAAAAAATCTACATGTGAATATTATGTAAAATTGGAGAGGTTTCATTGACAAATGATTTTTTTGAAATTATAATATCCATGAGTATGGATAGACAGCCAGCAGAAACAGTAAAAGGTGCATGACTGATCGCAACAAAAAAAATTTTGAGACGAGAAAGGGAAGGTGATTCCATGGAAGGTGGGCCTAGTCCTAGGGAACAGATAGAACAATTGAAACAGAGAGCATAGGACCCACGACCTGACAGAGAGTGATCTGGGACTGTGCGCAGATCATCTTTTTGAAAGGGGCATGGAAATATGATTAAAATTTTCCGCACGATGGATGGAGAGATCCAGCATGTAAATGAAGCACAGGAGGGATGCTGGATCGCACTGATCAATCCGACCGCGACAGAAATTCTGGAGACTTCCCAAAAATACAAGATTGAGGTAGATGACTTAAGAGCACCGCTGGATGATGAGGAGCGCTCCCGTATCGAGGTGGGCGATAATTATACGATGGTCCTTGTCGATGTCCCGACGATTGAAGAGCGAAACGACAAAGACTGGTTTGGAACGATCCCTATGTCGATCATTGTGACTGACAAGCTGATTTTTACCGTGTGTCTGGAAGATACCTCCGTCCTGTCAGCATTCATGGACGGGAGAGTGCGAAATTTTTATACCTACATGAAGACACGCTTTATCTTGCAGATCCTGTATAAGAATGCCAGTATGTATCTTCATTATCTGCGTATCATTGACAAAAAGAGTGAAGTGGTAGAGAAAAAATTACACGGCTCGCCGAAAAATCAGGAAGTCATCGAACTTTTGGAGTTGGAAAAGAGTTTGGTGTACTTCACGACCTCACTGCGGTCGAACGAGGTGGTTTTGGAGAGGTTGCTGAAGACGGAGACGATCAAAAAGTATCCGGAAGATACAGAGCTGCTGGAAGATGTCATCATCGAGAACAAGCAGGCAATCGAGATGGCGAATATCTACAGTGGAATTTTGAGCGGTATGATGGATGCGTTTGCGTCTGTGATTTCAAACAATCTGAATGGAGTCATGAAATTTCTGGCGACGGTGACGATTGTACTCTCGATTCCGACGATGATTTACAGCGCATACGGCATGAATGTGAAAGCAGAAGGGATGCCGTTTGCAAATGATCCGCTCGGATTTTTGTATGTGATCCTGTTTTCGATTGTGGTCACAATTGTGGTTGCAATGGTTTTCTCAAAAAAGGATCTTTTTTAACTGAAAGCGGATACGCTGATCCGCTTTACAATGTGTTAGTGAAAGAAAGGATGCAGTTGTGGATGTATTTTGACGGTTGCGGCTTTTAGGCGGATATAGTATGAAAGACGCACTGGAGCGGAGTTCTCGACATCTGCAGAAGGGTATGTTTATGAAGTTTATTGACAAATTACAGAGGAAATTCGGGCGCTATGCGATTCCGAATCTGACCATGTATATCATCATCCTCTATGCGGCAGGATATATTCTGGAACTTTTTCAGCCTTCTTTTCTATCATATCTGACGCTTGAGCCGGCATTGATTCTGAAAGGTCAAATCTGGAGGCTGGTGACATGGCTCTTGATTCCGCCGGGAAGCCTTGATATTTTTACATTGATTATGCTGGCGGTGTATTATTCGCTGGGAACGACACTGGAGCGGACATGGGGAACGTTCCGCTATAATCTTTACATTTTTACAGGTGTGTTGTCGACTCTGATCGGGGCTTTTATCGTGTATGCGATTTTTGCAGCGCAGGGAGTTCAGGTGATGATGGGAACAACATTCAACACGTATTATGTCTCACTTTCTATTTTCCTGGCATTTGCTGTGAGCTATCCGAATATGCAGATGCTGCTGTATTTTATCATTCCGATCAAGATTAAATGGCTGGCGCTTTTGGATGGAATTTATATTCTCTACGCTTTCATAAGAAGCGACTGGGTAAATCGTGTCGTGATCATCGCTTCACTGTTTAACTTTTTACTGTTTTTCCTGGGAGGTCTTCAGTATTGGCGTGTATCTCCTTCTGAGATCCGCAGAAAGCAGAGATTTAAAAAACAGGTGAATATGGGTTCTCATTCCCATACAGGAAAGAAAAATCAGGTCACGAAACACAAATGTGCCATCTGCGGAAGAACAGAGTTGGACGGAGATGATCTGGAGTTCCGTTTCTGCTCAAAGTGTGACGGGAATTATGAATACTGCCAGGATCATTTGTTCACCCATGAACATGTACACAAGAAGTAAAAGAGGTGGCAGTTTGCACGGTCAGTGTTTTAGCGTTGCAGACAAGGCAGCACGTTTGGCACAGAGATAGGGTGAAAAGAAATGGAAAAGCGGATGAGAGAGAATGAGGAGGAATGCTATGAAGAAAACAAAAATTATTTGTACGATGGGACCAAACTCAAACGATAGAAACCTTGTGATGGAGCTTGCCAGAAACGGCATGGATCTGGCGAGATTTAATTTCTCACACGGAGATTACGAAGAACACAGCATGAGAGTGAAGCTGGTGAAGAGTGTCCGGGAGGAACTCGACAAGCCGATTCCTCTGATCTTGGACACAAAGGGACCGGAGATCCGGACGGGGCTTTTAAAAGATGGAAAGAAAGTGACATTGAAAGAGGGCGCTTCGTTCAGTCTCTGTGTCGATGAGATCGTGGGAGATCAGAGCCGCTGTTCCATCACCTACAAACAGCTTCCGCAGGATCTGAAATCAGGGGATCGTATCTTGATTGATGACGGTTTGATTGAGCTGATTGTGGGAAAAATCACCCCGAAAGAGATTCAGTGTATCGTCAAAAACGGTGGTGAACTCGGGGAAAAGAAAGGCATCAACGTGCCGAATGTCAGCGTGAAGCTTCCGGGTGTCACAGACAAGGACAAACAGGATATCTTGTTTGGAATCGAACAGGGTTTTGACTATATCGCTGCATCGTTCGTGCGCAATGCTGAGTGTATCAAAGAGATCCGGGCATTGCTGAAAGAGCACCATGCAGAGCATATCGGTATCATCGCCAAGGTTGAAAATGCAGAAGGAGTGCAGAACATCGATGAGATTATTGCGGCATCCGATGGTGTCATGGTGGCGAGAGGGGATCTCGGTGTGGAAATTCCGGCGGAGGAAGTGCCATACATCCAGAAGATGATTATCCAAAAATGTAATGAGCAAGTAAAACCTGTCATCACAGCGACTCAGATGCTCGACTCCATGATCCGCAACCCAAGACCGACCAGAGCGGAGGCGGGAGATGTGGCAAATGCCATCTATGACGGAAGCGATGCCATCATGCTTTCCGGTGAGACGGCGATGGGGAAATATCCGGTGGAGGCAGTCCGCATGATGGCGAAGATTGCGGAGAACACAGAGATGCATCTCGATTTCGAGCAGCAGATGGTGCGCAACAAGCGTCACAAGAATCTGAATATTTCTTCTGCGGTGGGATTGTCGACGGTGCACACTGCATCGAACTTAAATGCCAGCTGTATTATCACCCCGACGATTTCTGGTCAGACGGCGCGTCTGATCTCGAATTTCCGCCCGCAGATGCCAATCTATGCGATCTCACCAAACAAAGATGCGGTACTTCGCATGCAGCTTTACTGGGGTGTGTATCCGTTCAAGGGAATGGGAGAGATGTCCACCCAGAATATCATCGAGAATTCTGTCCATCTGGTGCGCCAGAAAGGTCTGGTACAGAAAGGGGAGCTGATTGTGCTGACAGCAGGAGACCCTGCCACAAATATGGTGACCGGAGAAGGTGCGATGACAAATATGATGCATGTGATCGAAGCAAAATAGACAGGAAGAAAATCATATGAAAAAAATGTCAAAGGATTCCAGAACACGGGGTGCCAAGGCGATTGCGGCGGCAGCCGTGCTCTGTATTGTGAGTCTGCTGGCATGGAAGGGAGAGGGATTTGACGCGGCAAAACTGTCAATCTCTCTCTTTTTTGCTGTGCTCGCAGGCGTTTTTGTTTGGAAGAAAGAAAATTTTACAGAGAAAACAGGAATTTTGGTATCCATTCTGATACCATTATCCTCTTTTTTGTGCACGGAACTTTACACCCATGCTCCATGGGATCTTTCGGTTCCTATTTTTGTGATTAACTTACTCTTTTATTTCTTTTTATATGGAATCTTTACATTCTTGACGGGAAGTGTGAGGAGGGGATATCTGATTGCCACTCTGATCCCGATGATCGCAGGGCTGGCGAATTATTTTGTGGTCAGTTTCCGGTCATCGCCGGTGGTGCCGTGGGATCTGTTTTCTCTCGGGACAGCTGTCACGATCACGGACAATTATACCTTCAATCTGACATACCGCGCAGCGTTTGTACTCATCGCCTTTGTGTGGATGATTCTTCTGTCTTCCAAGGTGGATATCAAGATCAAAAGAGCAAAGATCAGAGTGCCGGGATTTGTGATGTGCTGCCTTTGTATGGCAGGGTACCTCGGGTCGATCCGAACAGAGGCTGTCATGGAGTCCGCAGGGTTTGAAGAGATCTCTTCTGGACTGAATATGGTTTACAGAAAGAATGGATTTATGGGATCTTTTTTCTCGAATTTGAGGTATATCAATGTGGAAAAGCCACAGAATTATTCTCCTGAGAAAGTACAGGAAATCGAGAAACAGTACCAGGCGGCAGAAAATGTACAGGAAGAACAGCCAAATTTGATTGTGATCATGAATGAGGCATTTGCGGATCTGTCGTACCTGGCAGATTTTGAGACGAATGAGGATTATATGCCAAATTTCCATGCATTGAAAGAAAATACCGTGAAAGGCAATCTGTTTGTCGGGGTAAAGGGGGGCAATACCGCAAACACAGAATTTGAATTCCTGACAGGAGATACGCTTGCTTTTCTGCCTCCGGGCAGTGTCGCCTACCAGCAGTTTGTCAAAGGGGAAACGCCCTCCCTGGCAGATCACCTGGAGAAACTTGGCTACACTACGCTTGCCATCCATCCCTACTATCCGACAGGGTGGAACCGGCAGGAGGTATATGAGGAATTTGGCTTTGATGAGATGCTCTTTCTAGAGAGTTTTGAGAACCCGGAGAAGATTCGTGAATACGTCAGTGATCAGTCTGCATTTGCGAAGATCATGGAAGAATATGAGAAAAGAGAGGACGAAAGACCGCTCTTTGTGTTTGAGGTGACGATGCAGAATCATGGCGGGTACAGCAAAGAGTATCCCGGATTTGAGCCGACGATCAAGCTGACGCAGATCACAGATCAGACCGATCAAGTGCGTGCCACAGAAAAGTATCTGACTCTGATTCGGAAAAGTGATGAGGCGTTTGGAGAGCTTCTGGATTATTTCTCGGGTCAGCAGGAAAAGACGGTGATTTTGATGTTCGGCGATCATCAGCCGGCGGACGACATTGCAGATCCGATCTTGAAGCTCAACGGTATAGACAGGGAAGCATCTCTCGAGGAATATCAGAAAGGTTATGTGGTGCCGTTTGTGATCTGGGCGAATTACGAGATAGAGGAAGAGAACATTGACAAGATCAGCGCAAACTATTTAGGGACAGTGCTGATGGAAAAAGCAGGATTGCCTCTGAGCGGTTATCAGACGTATCTAAGTCAGCTCAGAGAAGTGATGCCGGTGATCACCTCTGGAGTGGTGATTGATCAGGAAAATGTCTATCACACTTTATCAGAGGAGGTGCTGGAAAAAGAACGGAATGAATATGCAATTTTACAGTATAATCATTTAGTAGATCCATCCAACAGAGAAGATACATTTTTTGAGAATTAAGTCTTGACAAGACAAAACAGGATAGGTATATTTTAGCCATAACTGGTAAGCGGAGTATTTTGAAGGGCAGGCAGTTATGAACACATAAGAGTGAGGAGCGACAAAACAATGAAAAAACAGCCTTTTGTAACACTGGAACAAGTAAAAGAGATGACCAAGACGTACCCTACACCTTTTCACCTGTACGATGAAA
The DNA here is from genome assembly GCA_022788205.1 of Robinsoniella sp. Lineage (GTDB taxonomy): Bacteria > Bacillota > Clostridia > Lachnospirales > Lachnospiraceae > JAGZHZ01. The sequence continues at coordinate 22,212 of JALEVQ010000044.1, forward strand.
AAGGAATTCGCAGAAATGTAGAGGCGCTGAAACAAGCATTTTCCTGGAATCCGGGATATAAAGAATATTTTGCGGTAAAAGCAACACCAAACCCATTTCTGATTCAGATTTTAAGAGAGTACGGCTGCGGCTGTGACTGCTCTTCTATGACGGAGCTGATGTTGTCTGACGCGATCGGGGCATCTGGGGATGACATTATGTTTTCCTCAAACGATACGCCGGCAGAAGAATTCAAAAAAGCAGCAGAATTGAATGGTATCATCAATCTCGATGACATCACACACATCGATGTGGTGGAGAAGACGCTTGGACATCTTCCGAAAAAGATGAGCTGCCGCTATAATCCGGGCGGATTGTTTAAGATCAGCAACAGTATCATGGACAACCCGGGCGATGCGAAATATGGCATGACGACAGAACAGATTTTTGAGGCATTCAAGATTATGAAGGCGAAAGGTGTGGAAGAATTCGGAATTCACGCATTTTTGGCGAGCAATACGGTGACAAACGACTATTATCCGATGCTGGCAAAGGTTCTGTTTGAACTTGCCGTGAAATTAAAGGAAGAGACAGGCGCACAGATTAAATTTATCAATCTCTCCGGCGGAATTGGAATTCCTTATCGCCCGGATCAGGAGCCAAATGACATTGCTAAGATCGGGGAAGGCGTCAAGAAAGCATATGAAGAGATTTTAGCTCCGGCAGGCATGGCGGATGTGGCGATCTACACAGAGCTGGGACGTTTTATGATGGGTCCATATGGATGCCTTGTCACAAAGGCGATCAACGAGAAGCATACGCATAAAGAATACATCGGTGTGGATGCGTGTGCGGTCAACCTGATGCGTCCGGCCATGTATGGGGCATATCACCATATCACAGTTCTCGGCAAAGAGGATGCACCGTGCGATCACAAGTATGATGTGACAGGATCTCTCTGCGAGAACAACGACAAGTTCGCGATTGACCGGATGCTCCCTGAGATTGAGCTGGGAGATTACCTGGTGATCCATGATACAGGGGCGCACGGATTTGCGATGGGATACAATTACAACGGAAAGCTGAAATCGGCGGAATTGCTTCTGCGTGAGGATGGAAGTGTGCAGATGATCAGAAGGGCAGAGACACCGAAAGATTATTTTGCAACGTTTGACTGTTTTCCGATTTATGAAAAACTGATTCGATAAGACATATCCAAGGCGAGAGAGCCGAGGTGCCGCAAAAAGAGCACACACTTTTTGCGGCACCTCATCATTTTCGGAAGAAAAGCTGATAGATCCACTGAAAACACTGGGAGAGGATCAGGGAGCACACAAACACGGCTGGAACGATGATCGGGTAATAGACCAGACGATCTTCCATGAACAAGATGGAGCTGTTTAACTTCTGATAAAAGATCTGGTCAAAAATGTAGGAGACGAGGTATGTTCCAAAGGAGAGAACCGAGATCTGAACGATCAACTTTTGTACCCATTTTGGCAGGTGCGACAGATCCAATTTTTGAATCAGGGCAAACACAAGAGCGGAGGATACCACATTTTGGAATCCGCCCCATCCATTGTAGATTGCCCAGACAAATTTCTCGCCGTGGCAGAAATAGATGTTGAAGGCAGTACAGAATGAGATCCATAGGAGCAGAAAAAGAGCGAGAAAACGCTTCTTTGTGCGCGGGGGATATTCCATCAAGTAGGCACCTAAAAAGTAGTAGGAGACGGGGTAAAAGCCCTGCCACCAGTTTGGAATGATTTCCTGGCAATAGTTGATGGTGGTGGGCAAGGTAGTCAGTGCGAGAAAAGAAAGCACGAGAACTTGTTTTTGCCTTTTTGTCCCCAGATTTTGGTAAATCAGATTTAAAAACGGGATGATCAGAAACAGCCCGAGATACATTTCAACATACCAGCTATACTGCGCCGCAGTGAAATCAAAAATGCTGAGGAATGCGGATAAGAGAGTGTAGGGTGTCCCTTTGTAAAAGTAATTGAAGATCATGCAGGCGATGCAGGACAAAAGATAAATAAAAAGTGTGTGGCGTACACCGCGGTAATATTGTCTGCTGAGCGTCTTACGGTTCATCAGAGCGCCGGTCACGAGAAGAAACAGTGGGACACAGATCATAAAGAGTGTGCGCATGCCGGTCATAACATACATGCGCGGCGTGGCGACGGGGATCGAGTAGAAACCATTGTTATAAAAAAAGTGGACAGACAGTACCGTAAAGACAGCGATACATTTTGTGAGATCGAGATTCAAGTTTCTTTTTTTTACTTCCATAATCATAATACCTCCTGATACTCATCATACCTCTTTATAAGAGTCAATGCAAATTATTTTTGGTAGTGTACGCCATCGTCTGGTTGAGATATCATACTGGGACTCTTGGCTGGTTGCTTGCCGGAAAAATGCAGAACAGTTACAAAAATAGTTATAATTAGAAAAATATTTACAATTTTAAAAAAATCGCTTGCAATTTTAAATGTCTTGTGGTATGATAATATTCGTTCCGAGAGAACAACAAAAAGAAAAACGCCGGTGTGTCGGAATTGGCAGACGAGACAGACTCAAAATCTGTTATCCGAAAGGGTGTGTGGGTTCGAGTCCCACCACCGGCATGGCAGAGCTGAGAGAGCCGAAAATCATTGAGAAATCAATGGTTTTCGGCTCTCTTTCGGCTCCATTTTTAGTTTTGCTCCTGTGACAAGAGAAGCGAAAGGATCTCGATGATGGGCAGGATTTGAGAAGATTTTTTTACAGAAAATTTACGGTTTTAAGATCATAAATCTTACTTCGATGATTTATCATATAGATGATAAAGAAAACAAGGATAAGTTTAGGAGGAAGATTCTATGAAGAAGAAAGTAATGTCAGTGCTCCTTTCCACAATGGTGGGAATGACAGGTTTGACAGCATATGCACAGGAAGCAACAAGCCCGGAGGCAGAATCAGTTTTATCGGCTTACACAGATGATTTATATGAGCCAGAGACTTCTGTGATTATGCCTGCAACCATCGTCTGGCCGGCAGATGAGACAGCCCAGAATACAGCAGCAGAGGAAGTTCGCCCGGAGACCATGATCGTCGCAGTGGACCAGAACCTGACTGTGAGTACCTTAGAAGGAGCGGTGATCAGTGAGTCACTCACCGAATATCTTGAGACGGTCAAGACGACGACCCTGCCGGCACTGTACATCCGTGACGAGGAAAGTGCAGAGGCATTGAAGAATTTTGTGCAAGAAAATGAAGTGAGAGATATCTTTGTGGCGGCAGACAATGCACATGCAGGTCTTGTAAAAATGGTGACAGATGCAAGCAGCAATGTTTTGGGAATCATCGATTATACAGATGCAGAGGTTGACACAACAAGAGAATCCTTAGGGGATATCGTTTCTTTGACAAACGCAAACCATGCCAAGATTGCCCTGATTCCGGAGGAGATCGCCACAAGAGAGACTGTGGATTACTTGAGAGGACGACTGACAACGGTATGGGTAGAGACAAGTTCCGATGAAAAGGCAATCTATACACAGCTGACAAACGGTGCCAATGGTATTGTGTGTGCCGATTATGCGGCAGTTGTCGAGGCACTGGAGTCCTTCGACGGGGAAGCTGCTGTCCAGCTGCGCCAGCCATTCATCGCAGGTCACCGCGGACTGCCAAGCCAGTACATTGAAAACACGATCCGCAGTGAGAGAGGCGCCATTGAGGCAGGTGCAAATGTGATCGAGTGTGACATTTATCTGAGCGCAGACGGTGAGATCTTTGTCCTGCATGATGAGACGGCAGAGCGTCTGTTCAACCGCGCTGACATCACAGATGTGGAAGCGCTGACGATCGAAGAACTGAAAGCACTCGAATTCGACGTGACGGACGACACGAAAGAAAATGCACCAAACTCTGTCCTGAATGCAAACAATGAAAACCGCACAAAAGAAGGACGCGAGGACATGGTTCTCGACATTGACACAGAAGTGGATCGGATTCCTACTCTGCGCGAGTATCTGGAAGCTTTCCGTGAGGATGAGGATGTCATCCATTTCATCGAGATTAAATCCGTAGACCGTGCGATCGTGGCTCCATTTAAAGCATTGGTGGAAGAGATGGGAATGGAAGACCGCGTTGTTGTGATCACATTCAACGATGGATATGACTGGAAAGGTCGTGAGGAAGAAAACTATCACGAAGAGCTGAATATTCTGGAAGAGATGCACGAGACATGGCCGGAGATGCCGCTGGGATATCTGGGATACGATGGATACAACTGTGCAGATCTGACAGCGATGGTGGAGGAGAATGACGGACTCACCGGAGAGGCAATCGGAAACTTATATGAGACACTTCAGCCATACAATGCGACATGCAACTGGTTCTATGGAGCAATGAATTACGATGTGATCTTTAGCGGACGTCACCGCGGACTGACTGCATGGCCATGGACCTACAACACAGAGGACGCTTTCGCAGACGCTTATCTGAAAGGAATCTACGGTCTGACGACAAATTATTCCACATGGGCGACAGACTATCCAGTCAAAATTGAGGCAGAGGATGTGGAAATCGGAACAGAGGGTGCACAGGTGCCATGTACAGTCTATACTCAGGCAGGAGAAGAGATCATTCCTGAGGAAGGCAGCATGGAACTGGTACAGATCAGCGGTCCAGAGCTGAGTGTGGCAGAAGACGGAACGGTACAGGCACAAGAGAACGGAGAAGCAGTTGTGCTCTACCGTATGAACCTTACATTGGATGTCAACGGCGCTGACCTGTCGGAATTAGGAAATCTGGACTATGTGATTTACTCCAATCCATTTACAATCACAGTAAATGGATATGATGCCTGACGGCAAAGAAAAAAGATGTACTTCATATCAAGATTTTGGTATGGAGTACATCTTTTTTTAAACGGACATGACGCCTGACGGAGCCCACCGTATTCGCATATCGCCCCGCTCATTCCATTCGCGTGGCTTTTCTGCTCAGACGGATTCGCGTGTCTAGTTTACTCTTTTTTGGATGGGTTCGTTTTAGGCAGTTCTGGCTCGGTAAAGCCTTCCCCAAATACTTCACTGGTCTCGGTGATCATGATGAATGCTTCCGGATCCGTGTGGTACACTGCACTGTGCAGCTTGTACACTTCTGACTTTGAGCAGGCACATAACAACACCTGGCGCTCTGTGTTTGTGTAGGTTCCAGTCCCACGGATGGCAGTGGAGCCGCGCGCACAGATCTCGTCGATCGTCGCGGCGACTTCACGGCTTTTTGTCGTGATAATGATCATCAGTTTGCCGGCGCCGATTCCATACATGATTTTGTCGATGACGGTGGAAGTGACGAAGGTGGCGATCAGACCGTACAAGACAGCATCGATATTTCCGAACACCGGCCAGCCCAGCAAGATGACGATCAAGTCAATGGACATCGTCACAAGACCGATCGACAGATGGGGAAATAAGGTTTTGATCGACATGGTCAAAAAGTCGGTTCCGCCAGAGGAGGAGCCTCTCATGTAGATCAAAGCAAGCCCAGCACCCAAAAAGACTCCGGAAAACAGTGCGGCGAGAAGTGGATTGCCTGAATACGGAGAAAAATGCGGAAAGACAAGATCCACAAAAATAGTGCAGAACACCATCGTTTTTAAGGATTTGAGCAAAAATTTTTTCCCGACAACCTTGTAGCTGAAGAGGATAAAGGGAATATTTAAAATCAGTGTTGTGATTCCGATCGGAAGATTCCAAAGATAATTGATAATCAGCGCAAGACCGGAAAGACCACCTGGGGCGAAATTTGCAGTCTTGGCAAAAGTATAGATTCCAATCGCATAAAAACATCCTCCGACAAGATCACAGACGAGATCCAAAATCAGGTCTCGCCTGTCTTTTTTATCTAAAGACATAGCATTACCTTCCTTTCGATGAGAGATATCACAGTAGTATGATTTCCAGATTTCTGTTTTCTTCACAAAATTTTGCGCTTTTCCGTCTCCTGCTTTTTATGATAGCAACAGAAAAATGACAAGTCAATGACAGAGTAAAAAATTCAGGCTCATTCAGACAAAAAGGAGTTGGGAATGTAGGTCAAAGAAAAGATGCGGATGACTTTTGCAGCATAGAAATGTGAAAAGTTAAGAAAGAATTAAGAAATAGAGAGGACGATTGGAAGTATTAGAAAGTCTAATAAAAAAGGATGAAATTTGCCTGCAAAAGGATACACAAAAGTGAAAAACAGAGTGTCTGTATGATTTACGAATAAAACAAGATATGATATAATGAGCACACGCGCATAGTATCGATGCGCAACGGTCAGATGCAGGAAATTTCTGGAAAAACAGGAAAGAGCAGGAACACGGCGATATCATTGTATATACAAGGATTTACGGGGATTTTGAATGAGAAAATCTGACCGGGAGAAAGGATGGAATGGTGGAATAGAAGAGAAAGAAAAAAACGTGTCAAAGATGAACGAAAGACGCGGAGGGGAGAAGCCGGTTAAAAATGGAGATGGAAGGAACAAGAAAGCATGAAGATGAAGTTATCAGAGTACTTAGAGGAATTAAAAGTAGCAGGGATGGTAGTGGCTTATGACTTGAATGGACAGGAAGAGACCTTAGTCACATCGATCATGTATGATTCACGGCAGGCAATAGAGGGAGGACTTTTTATCTGCAAGGGGGCGAATTTTGCAGAGGAGTACTTGGAGTCGGCGATTGACAAGGGGTGCAGCGCTTATATCAGTGAAGTCTGCTATCAGACCAGGAAGAAGAGCGGATGGATTTTGGTGAAGGATATCAGAAGGGTCATGCCGATTTTAGCCCAAAAGTTTTATATGACAGGCAGCAGAAGGCTCCATCTGACAGGAATCACGGGGACGAAAGGGAAGACGACGACATCGTATTATCTGAAGGCGATTCTGGATCAATTTGAGCAGTGCCGCCATCGCCCTGAAACCGCGATTCTGTCATCTATCGAAGTGTATGATGGAAAAGAAAGAAAACCATCCGTCCTCACGACGCCAGAAGCGATGGAATTGCACCGCCATATCAGGAATGCCGAAGATAGTGGGATTGACTATTTGACGATGGAGGTCTCAAGTCAGGCGCTGAAATACCAGAGAGTGCGCAAGCTTCAGTATGATATCGGGATTTTTTTAAATATTTCGGAAGACCACATCAGCCCGGCAGAGCACGGCGACTTTGAAGATTATTTTCTGTCAAAGCTGTCGCTGTTTAAGCAGGTCGACACCGCATGCGTGAACTTGGACTGTGACCAGGCAAAGAGAGTGTGTCAGGCGTCACAGCTGGCAAAGCGTGTAGTGACATTTGGAAGAAACGAAGAGGCGGATATTCGCCTGGTGGAAGCAAAGCATCGCAAAGACGAAATCGTTTTCCGTGTCAGATGTGACAGATTTGAAGAAGAGTTTGTGCTTGGAATGCAGGGGGAATTTAATCTGGAAAATGCGCTTGCGGCAATCGCGGCAGCGTATGTCTATGAGATTCCGGCGGGAGTGATGAGAGAGGCACTTGCGAATGTGAAGGTGAGTGGAAGGATGGAACAGTACCGGAGCAAGGACAAAAAAGTGACCGCGATCGTCGATTATGCGCACAATAAGCTGAGCTTTGAAAAACTGTTTCACTCAGTTTTCCAGGAACATTCCGGAGAGCGGATTGTGACAGTTTTCGGATGCCCGGGGAACAAAGCATATAATAGAAGAAAAGAGTTGGGGCTGATTGCAGGATTATTCTCCAATGCAGTTTATCTGACGGCAGATGACCCGGGAACAGAGCCGCTGGATCAAATTTTCAGAGAAATCCGCCCCAATGTGGAGACGACAGGGTGTCTGTGCACCTGTGTCGCGGACCGAAAAGAAGCGATTTTTCAGGCATTGAGAGAGACAGAAGGCAACACGGTCTTGCTTGTGCTGGGAAAGGGAAATGAAGGACATCAGAGAATCGGACGGGAAGTGGTGCCGTATCCGACGGATTCCGAGCTTGTGTGTATGGCGCTCGAGGAATATAACCGCTTTCACTTGACAGAATAGAGAAAAGGGAGAAAACCTGCACTGGGAGGTGCAATGGTTTTGAAAAGTCATCAATGGAAAAACAGATTGATTTATTAGAGGGATCGATCGCAAAAGCCATCACAAGGCTGGCGATTCCGATTATGGGAACTTCTCTGCTCCAGATGGCATATAACTTGACGGATATGATCTGGATCGGAAAGATTGGAAGCAATGCAGTTGCGGCTGTGGGAGCGGCGGGAATGTATCTGTGGCTTGCCTCCGGGCTTGCAACGATTCCGAGAATAGGCGGGCAGGTTAAGGTAGGACAGTTGCTCGGAGCCGGGGATGAAAAACGTGCCGCTGCGTACGCAAAGGGAGCGATCCAGATGGGGATCGTTCTAGGCGTTTTATTTGGGGCGATCAGCCTTTTGTTTCACAGAGAACTGATCGCTTTTTTTCAGCTAAACCACGATGAGGTGATCAGGGAAGCACAGATCTATCTGATCATCACAGGAGGAGGCATTCTCTTTAACTTTTTAAACATGATTTTTACAGGAATTTTGACTGCGATGGGGAACAGTGCGGTGACGTTCCGCGCGAACACGATCGGTCTGGTGGGCAACATGGTCCTGGATCCAGTGATGATCTTTGGCGTGGGACCGTGCCCGAGCATGGGAGTAGCGGGCGCAGCGATTGCGACGCTGGCAGCACAGGTTCTGGTATTTGGCGTGTATCTGCGGGTGATCATGCGGGAAACCCTGGTGTTTTCCAGGATAAAGCTTTGGACTTTGGCAGATAGGGAGGCATTGGCAGATATGGCAAAGCTTGGCATCCCCGCCGCGGCACAGAATATGTTGTTTTCCAGCATCTCGATGGTGATTGCGCGCCTGATCGCCGGATGGGGCGACGCAGCAGTTGCGGTGCAGAAGGTCGGCAGCCAGATCGAGTCGATCTCCTGGATGACAGCGGACGGGTTTGCCAGCGCAGTGAACACTTTCACTGCACAGAACTATGGGGCAAAGAAAAAAGAGCGTATCAGACAGGGATATCACACAGCCATGCGGATCATGGTTCTATGGGGGCTGTTTACGAGTGCGGCATTGATTTTGTTCCCGCAGTTCTTTTTCAGGATTTTTATCCAGGAGCCAGAAGTGCTGGGGATGGGAGTCGACTATCTGAGAATTCTAGGCGTGTCCCAGGTATTTATGTGTATGGAAATTACGTCATCAGGGGCTTTTCAGGGAATGGGCAAGACGTTCCCGCCTGCCATCGAGGGGGTGCTGCTCAACTTGCTGCGCATCCCGATGGCACTTGTCCTGTCTGAGACGGTACTCGGATTAAACGGTGTGTGGTGGAGTGTTTCGATCTCCAGCATCCTCAAAGGACTCGTCCTCTCTGCGTGGTTTATCGCGACGCTGCGGCGGTATCTGAAGACGGAGTACTGAGGGAGAGGGCGGAAGATTTCTTCCGGTATTCGCTGGGAGAACATCCTTTGCGCTCGCGGAAAATTTTGGTAAAATAACAGGGATTGGAAAAGCCTGTCTTTTCTGCGATCTCCGTGATGCTTTTGTCAGTGCCGCTTAAAAGGGGCAGACTCTGTTCAATGCGAAAGCTGAGCAGGTAATTGAAGAGGGATTCTTTCATCTGGGACTTGAACAGTCTGCAGCATTCGCTCTTACAGAGATTGATTGAGGAGGCGATGTCCTCCAGAGTGATTTTTTCCGCATAGTTGGCGTGAATGTAGGAGAGAATCGCACGGATCCGCTCACGCTGTCGGCTGGTGGAGAGCGGCACGGGTGGGACTGTCTGCCTGTGCTCGAAAATTTTAGTCCAGATTTGCAGCAGAAGGATCTGCAGTTTTAACTCCTTTGCCACAGCACCATGATGGTGGATGGAATAAATCTCGTACATGGCATCGATCACTTCTTTTTGCCACGGAACGTCGGGGCAAAAACAGAGTGAGGGGAAGGCGGGATCTTCACAGATCGTCTGGACATAGTGGGTGTAGAGCAGGCTGTTTTCGAAACCGTAGAGCAGGCGCGGGTGAAAAGTGACAGAAAAATAGACACAGTCCTGACCGCGGTCCATGTGACCGGCGTGCAGCGTGTTTGCATTGCAGAACAGTGCTTCACCGGCGTGGAGACAGTAAGTTGCCTCATTGATCTGATAGAGGATCGTGCCTTCCACGATCAAGGTGAGCTCTACCTCCGGGTGCCAGTGCCACAAAAAAGAGCCGGACTCATAGGAGGAGAGGCGCTCATCGCTCAGACAGAGCGGAAAGGTGTAGTCCCCGTGTAATTTTAATTCTTTTTGGTCGTTGTTCGTGTGAATTTGCATAAAAACCTCAATATAATTATAGAATAGGCGAATATACTTGTTGATTTTTTGGATTCAATCATATTATAATTATAGCACAGAAGACAACGAGGACAACTGGAAAATAGAAAATTATCAATCGAAAAGGGAAAGGAAAAGAAAGCTTTATGAGATACGATCAGGCAGTAGAAGTATTAAAAAATAACGGTATGGAGAAAATGAAGGAGATCTACGGTGCCGCATGTGCCGGGGAAAATTTAAAGAGATACGAAAACCTCGCAGAAGGCTATCAGAAATATTTTAAAGATCAGGAATTTGACTTTTTCTCTGCACCTGGAAGAACAGAGATCAGCGGAAACCACACGGATCACAACTCCGGAAAGGTTCTTGCCGGAAGCATTCATCTGGACACGATCGCAGCAGCAGGCAGAAATGGAAGCGATCAGATCCGCATGATCAGTGCAACGTATCATCAGGATATGACAATCTCTCTGAACGATCTGGAGCGCACAAACGCTACAAGCGGCACAGGTCCACTGTTAAAGGGTATCCTGGATGGCTTCCGCAAACGCGGTCACAAGGTTGGCGGATTCAACGTCTACACGACGACGAATGTCATCGGTGCCGCAGGTGTCAGCTCATCCGCTTCTTTTGAGATGCTGATCTGCACCATCGTAAACCACTTATTCAACGATGGAGCGCTCGATATCGCAGAGTATGCACAGATCGGAAAATATGCTGAGAATAAATTCTGGAACAAACAGTCTGGACTGCTCGACCAGATGGCATGCGCAGCAGGCGGAATTGTGACAATCGACTTTAAAGATCAGGCAAAACCAGTGTTGGAGAAGCTGGAGTTTGATTTCGATGAGTTAGGACATGATCTTGTCATCGTCAATACCGGAAAGGGACACGCAGATCTGAGCGATGAGTATTCTTCCGTTCCGATCGAGATGAAAAAAGTAGCTCAGTATTTCGGAAAAGAAGTGCTGCGCGAGTGCACTCTTGAGGAAGTGATCGACCATGCGACAGAGGTGCGCAAGTTTGCCGGTGACAGAGCCGTTTTGAGAGCGATCCATTTCCTGACAGAGGATGAGAGAGTGGACACCGCAGTCAAGGCGATCAAAGAGAAAGACTATGCGACTCTGCTGAATGTGATCACTGAGTCCGGAAACTCTTCCTGGAAATATCTGCAGAACTGCTATCCTTCAGGGGAGCACAAAGAGCAGCCTGTGACAGTTGCGCTGGCACTGACAGAGGTTTACTTAAAGAAACTGGGACGTGGTGTATGCCGTGTACATGGAGGTGGATTCGCAGGTGTGATCATGGCACTGGTTCCACACGATGACACAGATGCATATGTGGCATATATGGCAAAACATATGGGAAAAGATAATGTCTACAAGATGCGTATCCGCAATGCCGGTGCAATCAAAGTAGAATTTTAAGAAATTGACAGGCAAAGATTCGAAAAAGCAGCAGTGACAGGGATTGCCATAAAGAAAAAGGCAGTGTGAAGATGCAGTGAAAGGAAAGGCGGTCTGTGCGTCTGGATGCAGGAAAGACAACGAAATGTTTTTCAGGCTTCCGGATGGGCAGACCGCCTGATTTTTTTTGTTTTATATATTTGTTGAGAAAAAATAGAGAATGTTCTGCGAGAATAAAAAAGCAGAGCACAGAAGAAGGAAAGAGAGCAGAAAGAAGGTAAGTGCCATGCGGTATAAGATTTTATTGGTGGATGATGAGATGGATATTCTCCAGATGGTGAAGGATTATCTGGAACTGGAGGGATATCTGGTGTACACGGCAAGCAATGGAAAGGAAGCGCTGGAGAAGATATCCATATTGCCGGATTTGATTTTGCTCGACATCAATCTGCCGGATTTTGACGGGCTGGAGGTTTGCAGAAGAATCCGAAATTTTGTGGACTGTCCCATTGTGTTTTTGACAGCGAAGGTGGAAGAGCGGGATCGGGTCAATGGATTAAAGTGCGGAGGGGATGACTATATCGTCAAGCCATTCAGTCTGGCAGAGCTAAGCGCCAGGATTGAGGCACATCTGAGAAGGGAAAAGCGCAGAGGGGAGAAGGAGGAGTTAAGATTTTGCGGCGGTTTTGTGATTCGGTATGGCGAGAGAAAGCTGTACTTTGGGGAGGAGGAGATTGCACTGACAAAGACCGAGTTTGATATCCTGGAACTTTTAAGCATGAACAAAGGGCAGATTTTCGGCAAAGAAGCAATCTATGAAAGGCTTTGGGGGTATGAAAAAGAAGGGGACAGCAGCAGTATCACAGAGCATATCAGAAGAATCCGCTCAAAGATGGGAAAGTTTCAGACCGCGTCTTTGATTGAGACCGTGTGGGGAGTGGGTTATCGATGGATTGGTTAGATGGAATTTTGGAAAAGATCGGAGCTCGGTTTTGCAAAATGCCGCTGAAAAAAACACTCTGGTATTACATGGCACTCGCCATCCTGACGACACTGCTCGCGTATGCGCTCACATTCACGATTCTGGAAGGATGGAGAACAGTGATCGTGGATTCCTATGAGATTACTTATCAGCAGATGGTTTCCGAGAGCGGAATCATCACGGAAGTCAAGATGACAGAAGTGAGCGAGAATGGAAATGTGATTTTAAATATTTTGCAGATAGTTTCCCTTGCGGTTCTGATCGGATATCCGGTGATCGCAGTGTGTGTGACATCTCACCTGTACTATCAGAAGAAATTAAAAGGACCTCTGGAGAGAATGGTGGAGGAAGCAGAGTATATCGGGCGGGATGATTTGAGCCTGCCGTGTCAGTGGGAGTCGGAGGACGAGATGGGAAAGGCGTGTGAGGCGATGGAGAAGATGAGGCGAAGACTGGCAGAGAATCAGAAAGATACCTGGGAGCTGATGGAGCAGCAGAGAAGCCTGAATGCCGCCTTTGCCCACGATATGCGCACGCCGCTGACCGTGATGCAAGGGTATACGGAACTGCTCCTTCGGTTTTACCCACAGGGAAAAATTTCACAGGAAAAGATGACGGAGACACTGGAAGCACTGGACAGACAAGTAAAGCGGATGAAAAATTTTGCGGAGACGATGAGAGATATCAACACGCTGGATGAGAGGGAGGTAAAAAAAGAGAGGCATCTGTTTTCGGAATTAGAGGAAAAGGTCTCCCAGAGCGCAAGAGGGATGGAGCAGCTTGGAGAGATCGCTATCGAAGTGAGAAGAAAAGAAAAAAATGTGGGGGCAGAGCAGGGGTATTTTGACGAAGAACTGATGTTGGAGGTGCTGGAGAATCTGCTCGCAAATGCGCTGCGCTATGCTAAGAAAAAAGTAGAAGTACAGATAGAGACAAGCAGAGAACAAGTTTGTCTGTTTGTGCGAGATGACGGAAAGGGATTTTCCGAGGAGGAACTTTACCAGGCGACAAAGCCGTACTATACCGATCCGGCGGGAAAAGAAGAAGGGATGCACTGGGGGATCGGTCTGACGATCTGTAAGATGTTGTGCAAAAAACACGGAGGAGATCTGACACTGTCAAACAGCGTGGACGGGGGAGCGATTGTCTGTGCGGCTTTTTGGACGGCATAGAAAAAACTGAGACTGGACTTTTACAATAAACGGACATGAGAGGAGATAGATCAGATGGAGACGAAGATTGTCTTAAGGGATGTGTGCAAGGATTATGGGAGAAAAAGGGCGCTATCGGGGATCAACCTGACGATCGAGAGCGGAATGTTTGGTCTTCTGGGACCGAATGGAGCGGGGAAGACAACCCTGATGAAGATGCTGGCGACGCTGCTGACGAAGAGCAGCGGTGAAATCACGATGTGCGGAGTTCCGATTGAGGAGAGCAGAAAAATCCGCGCGATGGTAGGGTATCTGCCGCAGGATTTTTCGATGTATGGGACGATGAGCGTCTGTGAAGGGATGGACTATATTGGCGTGCTGTGCGGGATGGAGAAAAAGACAAGGAGGGAGAGGATTTTTGAACTGCTAGGAAAGGTCAATCTGCAAGACTGCGAGAAGAAGAAAATCCGGACGCTCTCAGGCGGCATGAAGAGGAGAATGGGGATTGCACAGGCACTGCTGCATGACCCGAAGGTGCTGATTGTCGATGAGCCGACGGCAGGGCTTGACCCGGAAGAGCGGGTGCGCTTCCGGAATCTGCTGTGCGAAGTGGCGCAGGATCGCATTGTATTGCTGTCGACGCATATTGTCGGGGACATTGAGGCGACATGCGAAGAGATCGCCATCTTGCAGCAGGGGCGGATTTTGTACCGCGGGACAGTGACAGAACTCCTGGAGGAGGCGAAAGGATCGATCTTCGAGGCAGAGATCTCGAGGATGGAGCTGGAGAAGATCAAGGAGCGCTACTGTGTGACGGGGATGATCAGTCAGGGACAGCATGTACAGGTACGCTTTGTGTGCGAGGAGAAGGGGAAACTTCCTTTTGCCGGGGCGAGGGAATGCGAGCCAAACGCTGAGGATGCATATTTATATCTGATGCACCGGGGAGAAATGAGGTGAGAAGATGGGAATGCAGCTATTTTTAAAAGAATGCAGACAAAATGCAAAAAGTCTGACATATCTGGTATACGTTTGCTGTCTGATCCTATTCTATGTCACACAGCTCGGGGAGGTAAGCATGATTACAGAGCCAAAGCCCGGACAAGAGAGATATGGCACAATGCCAAGTGATGAGGAGAGCATCCAGATGGAGTGTGCGCTCAATGAGCTGTTTCAAAACTATGAGGATAACAGCTATGTGACGTATCCGCTGGGATTCTACAGACAGGCAGCGCTTTCCGATGAAGAACAGGAATATGTGAGAGAGACGATCGAGGAAGTGGCAGGGGAAAAAATCGAGACGCTGGAAGAGAGCTTTGCCATGTACCAAGAGGAGATGGAACAGAAGATGATGGAAGGGAAATCGATTCTAGAGCTGGATACGTTCTCGATTGTGCCGGATGAGACGATCACATATGAAACATTTCTGGAAAAGATGAAAGTCATCGACCAAATGCTGGGAGGATCAAGCCGTTTTTCTGAGAAAAGAATCAAAAGTGAGGCGACCGTCGAGATGACGTATGAGCAGGCGAAAGAAGAATATGAAAAAATCATAGAGAAAGATAAGATCAGCGGAGCGTACGCACGGCTGTTCTGCGATTATTTTGGCATTCTGCTCGCCATTCTCCCGGTATTTCTAGCGGTGACAAGAGCGGTCAGAGACCAGAGGGCAAAGGCATTTGAGGTGATTGCATCGAAGAAAATTTCCACGGCAACGCTGGTCTTAAGCCGATACTTCGCTGTGACAGCGGCGGCGATCACACCGGTGATCGTGCTTGCCATCTCACCTGCGATGCAGACGGTTTATATGGCAAAAACAATGGGCATATCGGCAGATCTGTGGATGTACGGAAAGTATATCGGCGGATGGCTGCTGCCAAGCGCGCTGTTTTCGGTCGCGGCAGGATTTTTCTTTTCGGAACTTGCAGGAGGGGCGGCAGGCATCCTGGTGATGGTTCTGTTCTGGATCGTGAATCTGTTTCAGTCTTCCTATCAGCTGACAGGGAGCGTGGGATGGAATGTGATGCCGCGCTTCAATTCCTTAGGAAAGAGAAGCGTGTTTGAAGGAATTTTGGGGGAACTGATTCAAAACCGGATCGGCTATACGATCGCAGCGGTTTTGATGGTGGCGGCGACGATCGTGATCTATGACAGAAAGAGAAAAGGAAGGTGGAAAAATGGCAGAAAATATCATTGAAATCTGGAAAGCCAACTGGAGAGGCAACCTGCGCTGTCACGCACTTGGCGCGCTGATTCTGTGCGCTGTCACACCGTTTCTGTTTGATACAAGAGGGTTAGACGCCGTCTCGACGGCAAAAATTCTGGAATGCTATCTGATTTTGATGGGGATTGTATGCCTTGTCCCGGTTTTCTTGCCGGATCAGGATCATGCTATCCGAGAATTGCTGGACACCAAACGGATGTCGCCGGCGGTGGTCTGCGCGGTGCGTCTGGCACAGTCGATCACGGTCTTGACCATCCTGACAGGAGGAATGTTGTGGTATCTCAGAGAGAATGGGTGTGAGTTTCCCTTTAAAATGTACTTTGCCGGGAGCATGGCGGGGATGCTGTTTGTGGGAAGTATCGGGATGATCGTCTTTGCACTGACCGACAAGATGCCGCTTTCCTACATGGCTGCGATCCTGTACTATGTCATCGACACGGGAGGAGGGAAAAAATACCTCGGAAACTGGTATCTTCACTCGATGTGCGAAGAGAGCTTCCAGGAGAAATGGTATCTTTTCCTCACAGGCGCAGCACTGATTGGGCTGGCGCTGCTTTGCAGAACATATGCAGGAAGGTGGCATTTCGGGAAAAGGAAAAAGCCATCTCAAATCTTTCGGATCAGAGCCGGGATGGGAGGATGATTTGGGCGGTTGTAATACTGCGAGAGAATCACAAGATATTTCCTGGAATCTAACGTCTTTAAGAACGACAGAATGGCATCGCGCTCCTCAAATCCAGTGTCGCCGCCGCTGTAGATACACAGACTCATCAGACCTCCCTTTTTGAGAAGCGAAAGTCCGCTCTTGATGGCAAGGAGGCTTGTGTCCGCATGTGTGCAGACCGTGTGATCGCCGGTCGGAAGATAGCCGAAATTAAAGACGATACAGCTGACAGTCTCAGGGGCAACATACTGATCCATCTGCGTGTGAGAGCAAAGATGAAGACTGCAGCGCGAAAGAAGGCTGGAATGTTCCAGTCTTTTTTGCGTGAGGCAAAGAGCCTCCTGCTGGATATCAAAAGCGTGCACATGACCACTCTCACCGACAAGACGGCACAAAAGCTCTGTGTCATTTCCCTTTCCCATCGTGGCATCGATGCACAGATCGCCAGGCTTGACATGATCACAGACAAAATGACTGCACCAGGCAGTGATTTGATAAGAATTCATAGCAAAGCATCCTTTCTGATAAAAATAGAATATTTTCTATTTTATCACATGTGACTCCGGAGTGCGCAAACAAAAACGGAATCCTTTGGATTTAGGTTTGACTTTCCAGAGGGAAGATGGTACTCTTAAACCAAAACGAAAGAAAGCAGACAGAATGGAGATGATGGAAATGGATATGACATGCAGGGAGGCACAGAGCCTTGTAAATGATTATATCAATCGTGATTTGGGAGAAAAAAAGTTAGACAGCTTTTTAAAACATGTGCGGGAGTGCAAAGAATGCTATGAAGAGTTGGAAATCTATTATATCATCCATTTTGCTGTGCAGAGACTTGATTCGGAGGAACAGATTTCCTACGATGTCAAGCGTATGCTGGAAGAGGATTTGCGCGATGCGGAAAAGTGCGTCAGAAAATGGAAAATCAAGCGCTCTTACCGCTATATCATCATGATTGCGGCAGAGATTTTGCTGTGCTTTCTGATTGCGACACAGATACAGAATTTTTCTTTGGGGGGAATCGAGGAGACATTTTTCTACCGAATCTTCTTTTGACAGAACATAAGAGACAAAAAAGCAGAGAGCGAATGCGGCAGGAAGAACCGCTTTGCCGGAAAGGGATCAGAATATGAGAGAAAAGATAGTATTGTTCGATGGAAACAGCATTGTGAATCGGGCATTTTACGGTCTCCCTGAATTGAGCAATTCTGAGGGGCTTCACACGAATGGAATCTACGGATTTTTGAATATTATGTTCAAGATACTCGATGAGGAACAACCACAGTATATGGCGATCGCTTTTGACTTGAAAGCGCCGACGTTCCGCCATAAGCTGTATGAGGGATACAAAGGCACGAGAAAAGGTATGCCGCCGGAGCTGGCGGAGCAGATGCCAATCTTAAAGGAATTGCTGCGGGCGATGAACATCTGCACGGTGGAGAAGGAAGGCTATGAGGCGGATGACTTGCTAGGGACGATGGCAAAGAAGATGGCGCAGGAAGGGATGGACGTATCGCTGATTTCCGGGGACCGCGATCTTCTGCAGATTGCCTCGGATCAGATCAAGATCCGGATTCCGAAGACAAAGCGGACTGGCACAGAGATTGAAGATTACTATGAAAAAGATGTCCTCGAGACGTACCATGTGACGCCGGCGCAGATCATTGAGCTGAAAGCATTGATGGGAGACAGCTCTGACAATATTCCGGGCATTCCGGGTGTCGGGGAGAAGACGGCGACGAAAATCATCATGGAATATGGAACGATTGAGAATGCCTATGCACATGTGGAGGAGATCAAGCCGAACAAGGCGAAGGAATCGCTGAGAGAGCACTACGACCTGGCACAGCTGAGCAAAAAACTTGCCACAATCAACACAGACAGTCCGCTGGAGCTGACACAGGATCAGATCCGAATCGGAGAAATGTTCACAGAGAATGCCTTTGAGATCATCCAGAGACTGGAATTTAAAAACTTTTTTTCACGCTTCCCGAAGGAAGTAAAGGAGAAGACATCGGAGATTTCATTTCGGGAGGTGACGGACCTTGGCGAGATGGAGGGGATCTTTGCGGAGGCGGGAAAAAGACAAGAGATCGGACTGTTCTTTTTAAAGGAAGAAAAAACATTGCTTGGCTGTGCACTGTCACTGTCGAAGGAGGAGACGTACTACATTCCGGTGCAGGGATTTGTGACGCAGCCTTATCTGCAAGATCAGATGGACGAGGTTCTGTCGAAGGTTGCAAGTGCGGCAACCTTCGGGCTGAAAGAACAGCTACTGTTTTTGAGGGAGACGCCGCACAGAAAAAAGATCGCAGATCTGGAAGTGGCAGCATATCTGATCAATCCGTTAAAAGAGACGTATCCGTATGAGGATCTGGCGCGCGAATATCTGGGCGAAAATCTTGCGTCAAAGACGGAGCTTTTCGGAAAGCGCACACTTAGACAGGTGCAGGAAGAAGAGCCGGAAAAGATTGTAAAATATGCAGGCGCCCAGGCGTACACGGCGCTGTGCGTGCGAGAGATTCTGATGGAGCTGCTTGAGGAGATGGGCATGCGCCAGCTCTATGATGAGGTGGAGATGCCGCTTGTCTATACGCTCTCAGAGATGGAAAGATGGGGCGTCCTCGTGGAGGGCGAGGCACTGAAGACATACGGAGAGCAGCTCTGTGGCAGAATTGAGGAACTCGAACAGGAAATCTATACACTTGCGGGGGAGAAATTTAATATCAATTCCCCGAAACAGCTCGGCGTGATCCTGTTTGAAAAAATGAAACTGCCGAATGGGAAAAAGACAAAGACGGGATATTCGACCGCAGCCGA
Organism: Robinsoniella sp.; assembly: GCA_022788205.1. GTDB lineage: Bacteria > Bacillota > Clostridia > Lachnospirales > Lachnospiraceae > JAGZHZ01. Next base: position 41,788 of record JALEVQ010000044.1, read on the forward strand.
TGTCCTGGAAAAACTGGCAGGCGACTATCCGATCGTTTCCCTGATTCTGGAATATCGCCAGCTTGCCAAGCTCAAATCGACATACGCTGACGGGCTTGCCGTGTTTATCGGAGAAGACGGGAGAATTCACACGACTTTTAACCAGACCATCACGGCGACAGGGCGGTTGAGCAGCACAGAGCCAAACCTTCAAAACATTCCAGTCCGCATGGAGTTGGGACGGCTGATCCGAAAGGTATTTGTCCCAGAGGAAGGCTTTGTCTTTGTGGATGCAGATTACTCGCAGATCGAACTGCGCATTCTGGCACATATGTCGGGGGATCAGGTTTTGATTGAGGCGTACAGACAGGCGCAGGACATTCACAGGCTGACAGCCTCCCAGGTGTTCCATGTGCCGTTCGAGGAAGTGACGGATCTGCAGAGAAGAAACGCGAAAGCCGTCAACTTCGGCATTGTCTACGGAATCAGTTCCTTTGGGCTGAGCCAGGGGCTGAGTATCACAAGAAAAGAAGCGGCAGACTACATTGAACAGTATTTCAAGACATACCCGAAGATCAAACAGTGCCTCGATCATCTGGTGGAGGAAGGAAAGGAAAAAGGATACGTTTCCAGCCTGTTTGGCAGGAGAAGACCGATCCCGGAATTAAAGTCAAGCAACTTTATGCAGCGTTCGTTCGGGGAGCGCATTGCCATGAACTCTCCGATTCAGGGAACAGCAGCCGATGTGATCAAGATTGCGATGAACCGGGTGCAGGAGCGATTGAAAAAGGAAGGAATGCGCTCTCGGCTGGTGCTGCAGGTGCATGACGAATTGCTGGTGGAGACAGCGCGGGAAGAAGTTGAGGAAGTAAAGAAGATTCTCCGGGAAGAGATGATGGGAGCGGCACAGCTCGCGGTAGAACTCGAGGTCGATGTCCACGAAGGCGGAAACTGGTATGAGGCGAAATAGAGAAGGATAGAAAAGCAAGAGACAAAAGACACGAGCGACACAAAAAAGACAGGAGGAAAAGCGAGATGGAGAGAAGAAAGAAGATACTGGGCATCACCGGCGCTGTCGGCGCGGGAAAGAGTACGGTGCTTTCTTATCTTGAGGGGAGATATCACGCGAAGGTGATCCAGGCGGATCTGGTGGCACATGAGCTGATGAAGCCGGGGTGTGCGTGCTATGAGGCGATCGTGGAGCAATTCGGAAGAGAGATCTTAAGCGCAGACGGGCAGATTGACAGGAGAAAACTGTCGGATCTGGTGTTTTGCAGCTCTGACCGGATCCTGACTTTAAACCAGATCGTGCACCCGGCGGTGAAAGAGGAGATCAAGAGAAGAATCGAGGAAGGCAGCCAGGAGGAGGAAATTCCATTTTTTGTCGTGGAGGCAGCACTCTTGATTGAGGATCACTATGAGAAGGTGTGCGATGAGATCTGGTATCTGTATGTCGATGAGGAGACGAGGGCAAGACGGCTAATGGTCTCGAGAGGGTATACAAGAGAAAAAGTCGAAGAAATCAGAAAAAAACAGCTCAGTGATGAAGAGTTTCGCAGTCATTGTCAATTTGTAGTTGACAACACGGGCGAGATTGTGGAAAATACATATGAACAAATTGATAGAGGGCTGATAGAACATGAATTTTTGTAGTATTGCGAGCGGGAGCAGCGGGAACTGCATCTACGCCGGTTCAGACCATGGAAGCATTCTGGTGGATGTGGGAATCAGCGGGAAAAAAGTGGAGGCAGGGCTGAATTCCATCGGCATGACGACGAAGGATATGGACGCCATCTTGCTGACACATGAGCATTCGGACCACATCAAGGGACTTGGCGTACTCTCGAGAAAATATGGGATTCCAATCTATGGCACGAGGGGGACGCTGGAAAGCGTGCGGGAGAGTGACAGCCTCGGGAAGATTGACGCCGATCTGTTCCACGAAATCCGTGCCGACGAGAGGTTTGTCATCAAAGATCTGGAGATTTTGCCATTCTCTACCTCGCACGATGCGGCAGATCCAGTCGCGTACCGGATTGAACACGCGGACAAGGCAGTCGGCGTGGTGACAGACCTGGGGGTGTACAGTGATTACACCGTCGCCCGTCTTCAGAATCTGGACGCAGTGTTGCTGGAGGCAAACCATGATATCCGCATGCTTCAGGTGGGAAAATATCCCTATTATCTAAAGCAGAGGATTTTAGGGAAAAAAGGTCACCTCTCGAATGAGAATGCCGGCAGATTGCTGTGCGAGATATTGCACGATCGCTTAAAGACGATTTTGCTTGGTCATCTGAGCAAAGAAAACAATTATGAGGAACTTGCGTATCAGACGGTCTGTGCGGAGGTTACGCTCGGGGACAACCCCTATAAGGCAGGAGATTTTGAGATTCGCGTGGCGAAAAGAGAGATTCCGTCAGCGCTGATCGCTGTGTAGCACCGCTGCGCGGCACGGCGCGGTCATGAAAAATTGATACAGAAAAAGGAGAAAAATCATGAAGAAAACAATCATCACAGTAGTAGGAAAAGACACCGTAGGAATTATCGCGAAGGTATGTACCTACCTCGCCAACAACAACATCAATATCCTGGATATCTCCCAGACCATCGTGCAGGGATATTTCAACATGATGATGATCACGGATGCCAACCAGGCAGTGAAGTCCTTTGGGCAGATCGCAGAGGAGATGGAAGAGCTGGGCAAAGAGATCGGTGTGACCATCCGCTGCCAGCATGAGGATATTTTCAACAAAATGCACCGCATCTGATGTCAGGCGAAGAAGAGAAAAAGGCAAAAGGAGAAGCTCATGATTAATATATTCGAAGTAAACGAAACCAACAAAATGATCACCCAGGAAAATCTGGATGTGCGCACCATCACGCTTGGAATCAGCCTTTTAGACTGTGTCGATTCTGATCTGGAGAAACTGAACCAGAATATCTATGAGAAAATCAAAAGACTTGCAGCAAATCTTGTCTCGACAGGTCAGGAGATCGAGAGAGAATATGGTATCCCGATCGTAAACAAACGAATTTCCGTCACACCGATCGCTCTGGTGGGAGGAAATGCCTGCAAGAAGCCGGAAGATTTTGTGACAATCGCAAAAACGCTTGACCGCGTTGCAAAGGAAGTCGGGGTCAACTTTATCGGAGGCTACTCTGCACTGGTGTCAAAGGGAATGACAAAGAGTGATGAAATGTTGATCCGCTCCATCCCACAGGCACTCGCAGCGACAGAGAGAGTCTGCAGCTCCGTCAATGTAGGATCGACAAAATGCGGAATTAATATGGACGCTGTGCGCCTGATGGGAGAGATCGTGGTGGAGACCGCGACGCTGACGAAGGATCAGGACTCTATCGGATGTGCGAAGCTGGTCGTATTCTGCAACGCGCCGGATGACAACCCATTCATGGCAGGTGCTTTCCACGGAGTGACGGAGGAAGACGCGATCATCAATGTCGGCGTCAGCGGTCCTGGCGTGGTGAAGACCGCTCTGGAACAAGTCAGAGGAGAAAGCTTTGAGGTGCTGTGCGAGACCATCAAGAAAACTGCCTTCAAGGTGACACGCGTCGGTCAGCTCGTGGCGCAGGAAGCATCTAAGAGAATGAACATTCCATTCGGCATCATTGATCTTTCACTCGCCCCGACACCAGCTGTGGGTGACAGCGTTGCTGACATTCTCTGCGAGATAGGACTGGAATTTGCCGGCGCTCCTGGAACAACAGCAGCGCTTGCGATGCTGAACGACCAGGTAAAAAAAGGCGGTGTCATGGCTTCCTCCTATGTAGGTGGATTGAGCGGTGCCTTCATCCCGGTCAGCGAAGACCAAGGTATGATTGACGCTGTGAAAGCAGGCGCTCTGACGATCGAGAAACTCGAAGCGATGACCTGTGTCTGCTCGGTAGGACTCGACATGATCGCAATCCCGGGCGACACCAAGCCATCCACGATCGCAGGAATCATCGCCGATGAAGCAGCGATCGGTATGGTGAACCAGAAGACAACGGCAGTGCGCGTGATTCCGGTGATTGGAAAAGGAGTCGGAGAGATGGTAGAGTTTGGAGGACTGTTGGGATACGCTCCGATTGTACCGGTGAACCAGTTCTCCTGCGAGGCATTTGTGAGCCGCAAGGGAAGAATCCCGGCGCCAATTCATAGCTTTAAAAATTAAACTGAAAGATTGTGTTGCAAAAACCGCTTCTGTGATAGAAATCGAATATCGCAGGGGCGGTTTTTTACTTTGCTCTGGACAACCCAGAGAAGTCAAAGTGCATGAAAGAACACAGCAAAAAATCATATTTTGGGGAAGCAGGATCTGGTCCGCAGTATCAAAATTAGAAAAAAATATTGACTGTAAACCTTGTTTATGCCTTAAAATGGGTGTTGGTTCGAACAGGAGCCATTCGATTTTTATATATGGAGAGGAAACGAAATGACAATAAAAGAAGTTGAGAAAATAACGGGTCTGGCACGCTCTAACATTCGTTTTTATGAAAAGGAAAAATTGATAAATCCAACCCGAAATGCAGGCAACGGATATCGTGAGTATTCAGAGGAAGATATAAAGACTATTAAGAAAATTGCGTATCTCAGGACCTTAGGCATATCCATTGAGGATATTCGCAGACTTTCAAATAAGGAGGCTGATTTGTACGATGTAGTTAAAATGCAGAAGCAGGCTTTAGAGCAGCAGTTATCTAAATTGGAAAATGCCAGATTAATGTGTGAACGGATGATATCATCAAAAGAAAAAATTGATTATGAAAATTTGAATATCGAGATGTATGTTAGCGACATAAAAGATTATTGGGAAAAAAACAGAAAGGTATTCAAATTAGATTCGATCAGTTTCTTTTATATGTGGGGCGGAGACATTACATGGGCAATACTGACCATTCTCTGTCTGCTGGTGGCAGTGTTCACTGTCAGAGGATTGCCTGCCGCAATTCCTGTTCAGTGGAATGGCGGCACAGTTAGTTCACTTGTAGATAAAAAGTTTATTTTTGCTTTTCCCGTCGCATGTATCATTATCAGATTTATATTACGACCTTTCATTTGGAGATGGCTGAAAATAAATATTATAGATAGCAGTTTTGCCGCAGATTATATCGCTAATTATTTATGCTTTATAGCATTATCAGTAGAAATATTCATAATTCTTTATGTGAAAGAAATTATGAAACATGTAACAGTGATACTTTTTATAGATACCTTTGTGTTCATCGGGGTATTGCTGGCGGCTGCCCACAGAGCAGCAAGGAAAAGATAGCAAT